>JAFUHM010000032.1 GCA_017468865.1 Oscillospiraceae bacterium
CGAAAAACCCGTCATTTTCTTCACTGTAATATTCTCTTTTCATAGTCCTCATCCTTTCAGACTCCCATTATCAGGTCATACACGGGAAGCCTCCTGCCGATGATCCTCACCCTGTCAGGCTTCATGCTGATGACCCATCACTTCCAACCCTCAAGGAATTCAAGTGCCTCTTTCATGCTGTCCCTTCTTGCCTTGTTGCAGGCATCCTGATCGGTGTATTCTGCCTGAAGGATGCCTCGCATCTGTTTAAGGTATTTGGGGGATGACATAAGATCTCCGCAGAGCAGATGGCTGCCCTTCTTGTAAACAGTCGCCCTGACCCTGTACGGATAGCCGCATTCCTCCAGCTTCTTCTTCATTCTCGGCACAGCCTCGTCAGACGGCCAGCAGTCATCATATCCAGGGCACTGCATGAGGAGATCGGCGTGCATATTCTCTACCTTGATCCTTGCCTTCTCTGTCTGTACATTTTCATCATAGCATCCCCGCAGCATACGTCTCATCCCGTACGTCTTGGAAAATGCAGTGCGTAAAAGCACACTTATTATGTTCCTGTGAATCGTCACAGTCGGGACATAGGCAAGCTGTCTGCCCCTCCATGTAAAGGTAGACTTATTCAGTGCCTTTGTACCCTTGAATGCCTCTGTTGTATAGTCAAAGGGCGAACCTGCGATAACAAGGCTCACGTCGGGTATCAGAGATGCCGCAGTGATGGCATACTTTGCCCCTGCGGATATCCCGTACATGGCTATCTTTTCATAGCCTGCACTTTTGAGCGTATCCACCGCCTTTTCCGCATACTCCACAGGAGTGAGCACGGGGTCTTCGGGCAGTCCTTCCCAGCCTGCAAATCCGACTATAAGACAGCTCCAGCCCGCTTTCCGAAGGAACTCCGAGCCTTTCCTTGTGAGTTCATAATCAGCACCCGACCCCGGGAACACGATGACGGCACGTCCCTCATGCTTGTCCGACGGATGCCAATATCCGACAAATCCGTCATTTTGGAGCGTGTATTTCTTCTTCATTTTCTCTCTCCATTCTAAGCACTCAGCCTATGAGCGTGCATATCCATGCCAACAGAGCAGATACGGGAAATGCACCAATGATATGTGAAAGGTGTGTTTTCCAATTATAGCCGAACAAATGCCTGCCATAGACGTTTGTGATCTCGGGGTAATAATGCGGAAAGAATCCGAACCCCTTATTGCACAGCAGCACCCAGTCAAAGAATCCTATATCAAAAACTTTGAGCAGAAATATCATGATAATGAACCGCAGAAAAAACTGTCCGAAAGAAAATTCGTTTTGCAGACCGTTCCATGCACCAATGAAAACAGGGGCAATGAGCAGAACGATTGAAAATACTGCCATGCACCAACCAACTATATGCTGACCTCTGAACCTTTCGGGTTTTGTTTCGGGCACGACCGCCTGTGCTTCCTTCGGAGCAGAAGAGAAAAAGCGCTTATCCTGGATAAATCCCACTCCGCTCCAGAGCATAAGAAACAGCCCTGCCATCATCACCGCTGACAGAACGAGCGTAACGCTCATACATACATCTCCTTCGGTTAGGTATTGCTAACTATGAACATTATACTCCTGTTTTCCCTCAAAGTCAATACCCATATGGCACATTCCATGCTCATTTGTATATTTTGCCAATTTTATGGGACAACACATATGAGTGAATGTACATATATACAAATTTACTTTCAGCCCCTTGACAAACGATGCAAAATGCGGTAACATAACATCGTTACGTAACACCGTTATGTGGAGGTATTTCCATGAGTGACAAAGAATCCAGAGAAAAACTGATACTATGTGCAAAGAAAGAATTTGCCGAAAAGGGCTTTGCCAAGGCATCTCTTCGCAAGATAGCCGCCGATGCGGGCCTCACCACAGGAGCGGTGTATTTCTTCTTCAAGGATAAGAACGGGCTTTTCGGAGCGGTTGCAAAAGAAGCCATGGACGGCTTCTTCGCACTGCTCAGCGATCATCTGAGAAACGAGGAGAAAGACGGCATACCGCATGACGGCTTTGTCAGAGGATATGAAAACGACTTTGCCAGAGATCTGGTGACATTTCTCTACGACCATTACGATACCGTAATGATCCTGTTCCACAAGGCGGCAGGCTCCCAGTATGAAGATCTGGTAGACCGCATCGCTGACGAGCTTGACAGGTCATACCTTATCCAGGCTGAGGAATACGCATCCCGTTTCGAGGGAAAGAAAGTAAACAGATATCTCCTGCACTTTCATACACATATGCAGATAGAAGCATTCACTCACCTTCTCGAACACGTCCCCGACAAGGAAACTGCTTACAAAGAGATACGCCCTGTTATGGATATGCTCATATCAAGCTGGATGGAGTACGTTCTGGAGGATGATAACTGAGGCAAAATGGATATGATCTTTTTTTGCGGTGAAGGTGTTCCTGAGATATTCCGGGGTAAGGTGCCTTTCACCCGTGTGAGGCATCATGAGACACCCCATTATGACTGTTTATACATTGGAAAGGACTTGAAGAATGTATCTTGAGATAAATGATGTGAAGAAAAGCTACGGAAAGGATACCAGCTTCATACAGGTACTCAAAGGTATCTCCACCTCGGTCGAACGGGGGCAGATGTGCGTCATACAGGGCACATCCGGTTCGGGCAAATCCACTCTGCTCAACTGCATAGGCGGACTTGATACGATGGATTCGGGCTCCATAAGAGTGGACGGACGGGAGATATTCGGCCTAAGACCTGCTCAGCTTGCCGATTACAGGCGTGATAACCTGGGGTTTATCTTCCAGTTCTACAATCTCGTACCCAACCTTACTGTCCGTGAGAATATACAGGTATGCGAATATCTGGCTGAAAGGCCTCTCGGCATGAATGATCTGCTCGACACACTGGGACTTACGGAGCATCAGAACAAATTCCCCTCCCAGCTATCGGGCGGTCAGCAGCAAAGATGCGCCATTGCAAGGGCTCTTATCAAAAATCCGAAGCTGCTGCTGTGCGACGAACCCACGGGAGCCCTTGACTCAAAGACATCCCGTGACATACTGATGCTGCTTGAGGAGGTCAACGCAAAATACGGCACCACCATGCTCATCGTTACGCACAACAACTCCATCAAGAACATGGTACACAAGGTACTGATCGTAAAGGACGGCCTTATCAAAAAGGACTATGTCAATGAGACAAGAGTCCCCGCAGCCGAGCTGGAGGATCTGTAATGAATAAAGTACTCAGCAAAAGGCTGCTCCGTGACCTCAGATCAAATGCGGGGCGATATGCGGCGCTTATCCTGCTCATAGCCATGGGCATTTTCCTTGTCACCGGCATAGTAGGCTCATCGGAAACCGTTATGATCGGCACCGACAGGAGAACTCAGACGAATATGACGGAGGACGGCCAATTCACCGTATTCCTGCCGCTGACGGATGAGGAGATAGCCGAAGTATCACGGGGCGGTACAGAGATAGAGCGTATGTTCAGCCTTGACCTGACTGTAAAGCAGGGTCAGAAGGTAAGAATGTTCAAGAACCGTGAACACATCGATCTGATACAGCTTGACAGCGGCAGGCTTGCCCAAGGGAGCGGCGAAGCTGTCATAGAGAAGAGGTTCTCCGAAGTCAACGGATACGGTATAGGGGACACTCTCACCGCAGGAGGGTACAGCTTTACCGTGACAGGCATAGGCACAGTGCCCGACTACGACAATATGCTTGCAGACCTCTCCGATACTGCGATAGACAGCACTGCATTCGGACTGATATTTGTCACGTCCGATCAGTACGATGATATACTTGAGAGCGGCACCCAGAAGGCGGAGGACTACACCTATGCCTATCGTCTGGGTGAAGGGATATCCGATGATGACATCAAGGACAGGATCAAGAGCCTTGAATTTGACGCATCCAAGGTAGAGGACAAATATTTCAGGGAAAGTATCGACGAGATACTGGGCGACAGGAAGAAAATAGAAGACAGCGTGGACGACCTTTGCGATGCCACCGCCGAACTTGATGACGGTGCAAAGGAACTATATGACGGCACGGAGGAACTGTACGACGGAACAGGTGATCTGTCGGATGGCGTGACCGAGCTTGGAGACGGCACAAAGCAGCTCAAAGACGGGACAAAACAGATGAAGGACGGCACCGCAGACCTTTCTGACGGCGCAAAGGAACTTTCGGACGGTGCAGGCAAACTTAAAGACGGCACGGCAGAACTGAAGAACGGCACTTCCGAACTAAGGAACGGTGCGGATGAACTGAAAAACGGCACTGTCGGGCTCAGAAATGGCACGAAGGACATGAAAGACGGCACTAAAGTCCTCTCTGACGGTGCTGCCGGACTTGAGAGCGGTGCAGCAGAAGTACACAGCGGTGCAGTGAGCATTGATGAGGGAGCAGGCAAGGTATCCAAAGGGGCAGACGAACTGTCCCAGGGGCTTTCCAAGCTTGATCTCAGCGGCGCACAGCTCGATGCAGGTGCAGATAAGCTGATAGATGCCTATCTTGCCTCTGTCAGCTCATCACTTTCTGTTTACGGAAAGGATATCACACTTACACGGGAGAACTATGCTCAAGTGCTCAGTCAGATGGCTGCCGCAACAGGACAGACACAGCTTACCGAGATGAAGGAGAGCATAGACAGTCTGATGCAGTTCAGGGGCAGTCTCACGGAGTACACCGGAGGTGTGAGCAATGCCGCATCGGGAGCATCATCACTGGCTGACGGCGCAAGGGAACTCAAAAACGGCACCGCCGAACTTAAAGACGGGACAAACAGCCTGTCCGCAGGAGCAAAGGCTCTTCATTCGGGGGCGACAGCACTTGACGACGGTGCGGAGAAGCTCGATGAGGGCGCAAGGGAACTTGACGTCGGAGCGCAGGAGCTTGCCGATGGTGCGAAGGAACTCGATGACGGTGCAAGGGAACTTGACGACGGGGTGCAGGCGCTTGACGACGGAGTAAAGAAGCTCGATGACGGCGCACGTCAGATAGAAGACGGAGCAAAGAAGCTCGATGACGGAGTAAATGAGCTTGACAGCGGCACAAAGGAACTTGAGGACGGCACAAGGGATCTCAGGGACGGAGCCAAGGAACTCAAGGACGGTTCAAAAGAACTCTCCGACGGCACTGGAGAATTCCGTGACAAGGCAGATGACCTCAGAGAAGACATGGATGAACTCCTCGACAAGGTCTTTGAGATAGATATAGAAAACCTCACCTCATTTATCAAGAGGGATGACAACATCAGGATAGCAGCCGCATCGGGAGATGTGATCCTTGACAGGACGGCAGGGCTTGCGGCAGGCGTGATACTGCTCATGCTCATGGCATATGTCATCTCTGTGTTCGTGACACATCAGATAGAGCGTGAATCCTCCGTGATAGGCGCACTCTATGCGCTGGGAGCAAAGAAAAAGGATCTCCTCCGCCACTACATCACTCTCCCCACTGTTATCGCATTCACGGGCGGAGCCGTTGGTTTTGCACTGTCCTTTGCACCGTTTGGCGTAGCGGCGCAGATGAAGGATACATATAATTACTTCTCCATACCAAAGTTTGACATTGTTTACCCTGTGTATCTGGTGGTGTATGACCTTATACTCCCGCCCCTCATAGCGGCACTGGTCAATACTCTTGTCATCAACAGCAAACTCTCCCGCACCGCTCTCTCACTTATGAGGAATGAGCAGACGGGCACGATAAGGCAGTTTTCCGTAAAGACACGCAGTTTCAAGACCATGTTTGCCATAAGGCAGCTTGTCCGTGAGGCAAGGTCGGCTGTGACCGTCCTTCTGGGAATGTTCTTCTCGCTTATGATCGTATGCCTGGGACTCAACACCTACACCCTCTGCACCAACGTAAGCGTCAGGAACTCAGCCGAAACCAAATATGAGTATATGTATCTGTACAAGTACCCGACCGATGAGGCACCATCGGGAGGAGAAAAGGCATATGTGAAGTCACTCTCCACCTACGATACAGGGTATAACCTGCCTGTGACGGTCATAGGACTTGACGGCGAAAGCCGCTTCTTTGACGCTCATCCCGAAAAGAGCATCAGCAAGGCTGTGATAAACAATTCCATCCATGAAAGGCTCGGCTACAAAGCAGGCGACAAGGTGACATTCACCGATGAAGCAGCCGAAAGGAGCTACACTTTCCTTGTGACGGACATATGCGAATACTCCCCCGGGTTCACTATATTCATGGACAGGGAGAAGATGTGTGAACTCTTTGATGAGGAGGAGGACTACTACAATGCTGTCTACTCCGACAAGGCTCTTGATATAGAAGAAGGACGCCTTTACAGCATTACTGCGAAGGATGATATCGAACGTGCATCGGGAGTATTCATAGATAATCTTCAGTCTCTGATATGGACGCTTCTCATTGCGGGAACGGTCATATTCTGTGTGGTCATGTATCTGATGATGGGAGTCATGATAGACCGTTCGGCATTCGGTATATCCCTGATAAAGATATTCGGCTTCCGCTCAAGGGAGATAAGGAGCCTGTATCTCAACGGAAACCTGCTGATCGTCGCTGTCGGAGGCATCATCTGCATCCCTCTTGCAAAGGCCGTGATGGATATGATCTATCCCTCATTCATAGCAAATGTTGCCTGCTGCATGGATATAACATATCCTCCTCAGCTTCTCCTGGGCATCTATGCTGCAATGATGCTCATATATCTTGTGATAAATGAGCTTCTGGTATTCCGGGTGAAGAACATCACTCCCGCTGAGGTGCTAAAAAACAGGGAATAAACACATACCGTGACAAATCGGCTTATACGGGGCACAGGTACAGTGCCCCGTTTTTTCGCTTTGCGGCCGGCTGATGCTGTCAGGTTGTCTCTGCGGATGATAGGCGGGAAAGTACAGGTATACAAATATTCTAAAAAAACACTTTACAAATCCAAAAAAATATGGTATAATAACTATGTATGTTATCGTCAAATGAGACTTGACGAACAAGAGAGGTGTATCAGATGTTCAGCGATGCGGAGAAGAAATACTATGACGGTGATGATCTGGGAGCTGTCTATTCAAAGGAAAAGACCGTTTTCAAGGTCTGGACTCCCTATGCAAACTCCTTTTCCGTACTGCTTTACAGGACCTGCCGTGATGAAAAGCCGTTCAGACGGATGCCCATGAAAAAAAGTGCCCGAGGTGTATGGGAGAAGACTGCAAACGGCGATCTTGACGGCGTTTACTATACATATGAGATCGTCAAGGATGATGTTCCCGTGGAGACGATAGACCTGTATGCCCGCTCCGCAGGCGTCAACGGCATCATGGGGATGGTCATCGATACGAAAAAGCTCAACCCTGCAGGATGGGGCAGATACGACCTTCCATGGGTCAAAAACTACACAGATGCCGTGATATACGAGCTTCACGTCAGGGACTTTTCAATTGACAAGAGCGGCAACTTCTGCTACAAGGGACGCTTCCTTGCATTTGTGGAAAAAGGGCTCATCAACGCATCGGGCGACAAGATCGGCATAGATCATCTGAAGGAGATGGGCATCACCCATGTTCAGCTCCAGCCCTGCTTCGACTTCCAGACCATAGACGAATCCGAGGTGCATAAGCCTCAGTTCAACTGGGGATACGACCCTCTCAATTATAACCTCCCCGAAGGGTCATACTCCACCAACCCCTTTGACGGTCATGCAAGGGTGGCGGAGTTCAAAAGGCTCGTCCATGCACTTCACTCGGCAGGGATAAGGGTGGTCATGGACGTAGTGTACAACCATACCTACGCCACGGCTGACTCCCCTTTCAACAAGACCTTCCCCAAATATTACTACCGCCTTTGCGGTGAGAACAACGAATACTTCTCCAACGGCTCGGGATGCGGCAATGAGATAGCCACCGAACGTAAAATGGTGAGAAAGTTCATCATAGACAGCCTCTGCTACTGGGCGAAGGAGTACCTGATAGACGGCTTCCGCTTCGATCTGATGGGACTTTACGATATTGAGACGCTCAACATCGCTGAGCAGAAGCTGCACGAGATAAACCCTGACATCATCCTGTACGGCGAGGGCTGGACAGGCGGAGGCTCCTCACTTCCCGACGGTATGCGTGCCATGAAGCTCAATGCACGCCATACTCCGAGATACGGATTTTTCAGTGATGACTTCCGTGACACCGTAAAGGGCAACAACTTTGAAAACAGCGACCGTGGCTATGTCAACGGCGCCACCGGCAACGAGGAATATGTCAAGGAGGTCATGTGCGGGCGCATCCCTCATCCTCAGCTCCCCAACCTTGACCGTTTCTCATGGGCAGTATCCGCCTCGCAGACCGTAAACTATGTTGAGGTACACGACAATCTCACACTATGGGATAAGCTCAGCTACACCAATCCCACAGAATCCGTGGATGTGCGCAAGCAGATGGATAAAATGGCTGCGGCTATGGTCTTCCTTGCCCAGGGTATCCCCCTTATCCAGGCAGGACAGGAATTTCTGCGCTCAAAGCCCCTCCCCGGCGGCGCATTCGACCATAACAGCTATGCCTCCCCCGATATAGTCAACTCCATAAAATGGGATCGCAAATCCGAATTCATAGACGTATGCAGGTATTACCGTGGACTCATCGCATTCAGAAAGGCTCACTCCGCACTCCGTATGTCCTCTGTGGAGGATATAGGCAGGAACCTCCGCTTCTTTGACAAGCTGCCGCAGAGGATAGTGGGATTCGGACTGTACGGAGACTGCGAGCTTGAAGAGATAGCCGTTTTCTTCAACCCGACAAAATATGATGTCAAGCTGCACGCCTTCGGCGAATACAGCGTCTACATAGACGGATACGATGCGGGTACAAAGCCGCTTTACAAGGTCTGCGGCGACTACTGCATCAGACCCTATTCCGTGATGGTGATGGGCAGAAAGCCGCGTGACGACTCACAGGATACGAACGGATCGCTATAACCGCAAGCTTTGATCAGGAAAGGAATTTGAATATGCGTAGAATACTTGTCTGCGAGGATGAAGACGTAATAAGAGACTTTGTCGTCATCAACCTCAAGCGTGCAGGATACGACGTGGTCGACGTAAACTGCGGAGAAGATGCACTGAAGGTATTTGCAAGCGAGAACGGCGACTTTGATATCGCCCTTCTTGATATCATGATGCCCGGCATAGACGGATTTCAGGTATGCAAGGAGCTTCGCAAGAAAAGCCCTACCATCGGCATAATCATGCTCTCAGCCAAGACACAGGAGATGGATAAGGTATCGGGTCTTATGCTTGGCGCTGATGACTACATCACCAAGCCCTTCTCCCCTTCTGAGCTTACTGCCCGCATAGACGTGCTTTACAGGCGTGTGAATATGTCGGGTATGCAGCAGGAAAAGAGCACTGTTATCACATCGGGTCCCTTTGTTCTCAACCTGAAGAGCCGCACCGTTTCCAAAAACGGCGAACAGATAGACCTTACTCAGGTGGAGTATCAGATACTCGAATACTTCATGAACAATCAGAATACCGCACTTGACCGCAAGAGCATCCTTCACCACATATGGGGAGACAATTACCCCGGTGATGACAAGATAGTGGATGTAAACATCAGACGCATACGCATGAAGATAGAGGATGAGCCTTCCAATCCCAGATATATAGCCACTATATGGGGATTCGGATACAAGTGGTCGGACGGTGCGGAGGACGATAGATAATTGCCACGCATACGCAGCAATAAAGCCACCATCACAAGGCGGTGGCTGATAAACAACATCGGCGTCATAGGCATATTCCTGATAACACTGCTGATCGCCGTGTCCGCATTCATAAATGTGTACTACTCAAACTCCGCCTCCCAGTATATCACTTCACGCATGAGTACGGTCTCAGGACTTCTGCAGCAATACTATTCCGATGACCCGTCGGAATTCTCTGCACAGGTGCGTCGGATAGTGGAAGAATGGTCGGACAAGAACATTTCCGAACTCATGACCATAAGGGCTGACGGCACGGTCTCCATGACGTCGTCGGGATTTCTTCCGGAGACAGATCTGCTCACGCAGGATTATTACGATGCGGTGTCGGGTGACGGCACAGGCTTCTACCGGGGGAAGCTGTCCACGGGGAGCAGAGTCATCTCCGCCAGCCTTGTGACTCCCGACACTACGGGAGAATACTCGGTTATCCGCATAGTGTCATCCCTCGACAAGGTATACAGACGGATAAACTCGTATATAATCATATGCGGAGCTATCTGTCTGGGGGTGCTCGGCCTTGTGCTGCTGTCGGGGATGTACTTTGTCAAATCCATCGTACTGCCCGTTAATCAGATAAGTGAAACAGCGGTGCGCTACGCAAAGGGCGACCTTTCCGTGCGCATACCTGTCAAGAGCGATGACGAGATCGGCGAACTGTGCGCAAGTATCAACAAGATGGCAGATGAGCTTTCCCAGGCGGATCAGGTAAAGAATGAGTTCATCTCCAGCGTTTCCCATGAGCTGAGGACTCCCCTCACCGCAATAAGGGGATGGGCTGAGACGATAAGCGCCATGCCCGATGATACCGAGACTGTCAGCATGGGTATGAGGGTGATAAACTCCGAAACGGAGAGACTTTCCCAGATGGTGGAGGATCTTCTTGACTTCTCCCGTATGCAGGGAGGCAAGTTCACCCTCAACAAGACAAGCGTGGATATACTGGCAGAACTGAGCGATGCGGTGCTGATATATCAGGAGAAGGCAAAGCAGGAGGGAATAGAGCTTGTATATACCGAGCCTTCCTCACTCCCCATCGTCTACGGCGACCGCAACAGACTGCGTCAGGTGTTCATAAATGTCATAGACAATGCCCTGAAATACTCCGACAAGGGCGGTCTGGTGACGGTGCAGACCTCTCTTACTCCCGATGACCGCATAGAGATAGATGTCACCGACAACGGATGCGGTATCTCATCAGAGGATCTGCCAAAGATAAAGACCAAGTTCTTCCGTGCCAACCACATCAAGAGAGGTTCGGGCATAGGTCTTGCCGTTGCGGATGAGATAATGACAATGCACGACGGTTCCCTGGAAGTATTCAGTGAACAGGGCGTGGGCACGAGCGTCATCATATCCCTGCCCATCGTGAAGAAGATGCCTGCGAACTGAAAGCGTCCCGCATAAACAAAACAGAAATAAGGTGCTGTATGAAAACTGTTGCCATAAAGATAGGTATATCACAGGCTGAAGCCGAAAAGAAATACGGACTTCTCCCCTGCTATGACGGTATCATCGACGGCGTGCCCAGCTGGTACGGCGGCATGATAAAGAGAGGCGACGACGGGTCACTGTCCGAGCAGATCACTTTTGAGCATGATATGCCCAACCGTGAATGGGAGGACTGGCTCGAAAACGCAAAGAGGGTCTTCTCATGAGCGGATGCGGAGGCAAGCTCTATGTAGTGGGCACACCCATAGGCAACCTTGAAGACATGACATACAGGGCTGTCCGCATACTTTCCGAAGCGGATTTCATCTGTGCGGAGGATACCCGTGTGACAAGAGGGCTGCTCACCCATTTCGGCATATCAAAACCCCTTTATTCCTGCCACAAATTCACCGAAAGGCAGGCAGTGCAGGGCTTTGCACAGAAGATAGCGGATGGTGCTGTGTGTGCGGTGGTCTCCGATGCGGGGATGCCCTGCATTTCCGACCCGGGTGAGGAACTTGTAAAGATATGCCGTGATATGGGGATAAGTGTGGAGTCGGTGCCGGGGCCTACCGCTGTCACCACCGCTGCCGCCATATGCGGGATGTCTGCGGCAAGATTTGCATTTGAAGGCTTCTTGTCCGTACATAAGAAGCACAGACGGGAACGGCTCGAAGAGCTGAAAAACGACAGACATACGCTCATCTTCTACGAGGCGCCCCATAAACTGCGTGCTACTCTCAGTGATCTCTATGATGCGTTCGGAGACAGGCAGACTGCGATATGCAGGGAACTGACGAAGATACATGAGGAAGTTCTGCGGATGAGCCTTTCCGAGGCGATACAGTATTATCAGGAGAAAGATCCGAAGGGTGAATATGTCCTTGTGGTGGAAGGTGCCGCTGTTACGGAAGAAAGCACATATACTCTCGAAGACGGTACGGCAGAGGCGCAAAGGCTCATCAATGAAGGCATGAAAGCCACCGAAGCCTGCAAGCAGGCCGCAAAGCTCACGGGATTTCGCAAGAGCGAGATATACGATGCCTTATCGTCCCTTGACTGATGCAGGAATGGGGACGATAAAATTCATTTGTCCTTGATGCGCATTATACAGGGAATGAGAAGCATTTAAAGGACTTGGATCAGGTCATTTACAGTGTTGTTTGCGGGTGCTGGACACGGGGCTTTTTCGTGTTTGTGCATTTTGACGAAAATTTCTGCAAGATTTTCTTTTCAATAATTCATTTTGTATCTTGCATTAAAGCACAGAATATGCTATACTATAAAATGTGAGTTTTAGAGGCTTGTCCTCTATTGGTTATATTTATAAGGAGGCTGTTGACAATGGCGTTGACAAACAAGTATCTTATCGATCTTATCGAGAATGTTAAGAAGCGCAACCAGAACGAACCCGAATTTATCCAGGCAGTTACAGAGGTCATTGAGACACTCGAGCCTGTTATCGAAAAGAGACCCGACCTTGTAGAGGCAGGTGTTCTTGACAGACTCGTTGAGCCTGAGAGACAGATCATCTTCCGTGTTCCCTGGGTGGATGACAACGGCAAGGTACAGGTGACCCGCGGCTTCAGAGTACAGTTCAACTCCGCTATCGGTCCTTACAAGGGCGGTATCAGACTTCATCCCTCCGTTTATATCGGTATCATCAAGTTCCTCGGCTTCGAGCAGGTATTCAAGAACTCCCTCACCACTCTCCCCATGGGCGGCGGCAAGGGCGGTTCCGACTTTGACCC
>JAFUHM010000033.1 GCA_017468865.1 Oscillospiraceae bacterium
ACGGAGATAACGGAAGAACAGACCAAGATTTACCGCACCGTCACGATTGATGACGCTATCAACGGTCTTGTTACGAGCAGCGTGGATAAGGCACTTGCTGGTACAACCGTTATGTTTTCCGTCGCCGACTACCGGATTGATGTCTCGACATTGAAAGTTAATGACGGTGCAGTTGAACTGACTGCTGTGAACGACATCTGGTACGCATTTACGATGCCGGCGGCTGATGTGACCGTGACGGCAGAAGTCGTACAAAGCAATGTTGACGGCGATATGCTGACCGGCTCGATAAGACATACAGTTACCATAGTCGATGGGGCAAGTATCACTCTAAACAACGCCACTATTACCGGTGGTATTGTCTGCGAGGGTTCAGCGACGATTACCCTTGTCGGCACGAACAGCGTGAGCGGACCGACTTTTAAGGCGGGTATTCAGATTGGCGGCAGTGGTACTACGCTCACCATCAAGGGCAACGGCTCTTTGACGGCAAACGGCTATGACCAGTCCGCAGGCATCGGTCTGAGCCGTGCTTGGAATCCTGCCAGTGATGTTATCGGCGGCGATATTGTCATTGAGGGCGGAAACATCACTGCCAACGGCGGCAGTCAGTGGGGTGCAGGCATCGGCACGGGCGTTATCTTTGGAAACGGTAGCGCAAAGACCGCACGAATCGGTAACATTACCATCAAGGGTGGCACGGTAAAGGCAACGGGCGGCACATCAGCCGACGGAATCGGAACAGGCTATGCCTACAGTGGTTGCACCAACGCCATCGGCACGGTTACGATTTACGACGGCATCAATTTGGTGGATGCATCGAGCATCAAGGACTTCGGCAGCGTAGTCTATATGCACGGCGAAAATGATATAACAGCAAACGCAAGCGATTACTTCGCTATCAACGGAAGCACTATTACATTAAAAGACTATAATCTTACTACAACAGGAGAACACGGCACGATTACCGCAAAGGTTGGCGATACATCAGCTGCAACAGCTCACTACGGTGATACTGTAACTCTGAATGTTACTCCCGATGAAGGCTATGTATTGAAATCTCTGACAGTTAAAGACGCAGATGAGAATGAGATTGAAGTGGAAAACAATCAGTTTAATATGCCTTTGAAAGATGTTACTATAACGGCAGAGTTCGTGCCGATAGAGTATACGATATCCTATGAACTTGGCGATGCTCAGAACAGTCCCTCCAACCCTGCATCCTATACAGTGGAGAGTGAAGATATCATCCTTGCCGCACCGACAGGTGATGACAGCTTTGAGGGCTGGTATGACAATGCGACATTCAAGGGCGAGCCTGTAACAAAGATCGAAAAGGGCAGCCGGGGCGATATCACCCTCTATGCCAAGTTCGGAGATATGAGCATAGAGCAGGCTTCTCTGACACTCAACGGTGACATCGGCGTGACAGTTGATATGAGTATTCCCGAAAAGTATACGGGCGGGGAATATTACATGACCATTTCTACCCCCAGACAGGCGACGAAGGAGTGTTCACTCTCCGACGCCCTTATCGCAGAAAATGGTCTGTACCGCTTCACCTTCTATGTGGCAGCCAAGGAAATGACAGACAGTATCGATTTCACTCTGACCAACGGCACGGACAATGTGAAGACAGAATCTGTCTCGGTTCGTGATGTCGCACTCAGTTACTTAGCCGAGGAGACCAAATATCAGAAGGAGATACCTCTCGTCAAGGCAATGCTCAATTACGGCGCATATGCACAGGAGTTCTTGAATTATACCAATGACGATCATCTGGCAAATAAAGGCTTCGAGGACAGCAGGATAGATGCCCTTACTGCCGATGAGCTTCAAAAATATGCGTATAAAACAGAATATTCCAATCTGCCCGAGGGTGTGACCTGTACAGGCGTCAGCCTTTCGCTCAAATCTGAAATGGCTCTCAATCTGACATTTAACAATACCACAGGCAAAAAGCTCACATTTGCCGTACCGTCCGGCTATGAAGTGACCACATCCGGCACCGGCAAGAAGATAAAGGTAAAGGTGACGGGCATAAAGGCAGAGTATATCGGAAATGATGTAGAAGTATCCGTCACCTTTGACGGTCAGAGCGGCTACTATCAGAAGTACAATCCCATGACCTTCGGCTATAACCGTATCAAGGCAAACGATCCGGAGGCAGGGCTGTCTAAGGCAATGTACTATTACTACCTTGCCGCAGATGAATACATAAACAGCTGACTTTAGGAGGAACTATGGAAAAGAAAGAATATGTATCTCCCGATATGGAGATAATCTGTTTTGAGACCACCGATGTGATGGAAGACAGCACCGGAGAGTACCCGCTCTCATGATGCGATAGGATAATGAGTTCAGGCATACATAAGGATCTGAGTCCTTATGTATGCCATACTCTTTATCCAACCGGAACGAAGGAACGAAATAATAAGGCATCGATCCGGATCATTAAGGTATAGAAAATGCTCAAGTGCATTACTTGAGCATTTTTCTTTCTATAGCATCCGACAGGCATTTTTCCATATATTCCCCTAATTCCTGCGATCCATCGGCTATATGCTTGTTTCTGTTATAGACCATATCAGCGGAAGTCCCGTGTTCTTTCCAGCTGACGCCGCCCTTTGTATAGTTCAGCAGCATAGGCTGCATCCTGTCAAGTGCCGCAGCAAATCTTGATTCAGGTGTGTCCATCCGTTCAAATTCTTCCCAGAGAAAGCGGTATTCCTTTTGCTGATCCTGCGGAAGTATGCCGAACAGCCTGTCTGCTGCCGCCTTTTCCCGGGCTTCTTTTGTCTTGTATCCTTCGGCATCGTAACAATAAGTATCTCCTGCATCGATCTCCACTATATCATGTACAGTGACCATTTTAAGGACCTTCAGCAGGTCAATGGGCTCATTGGAATACTCTGCCAGTATCATGGCAAACAATGCAAGGTGAAAGGAATGTTCCGCATC
Source organism: Oscillospiraceae bacterium (assembly GCA_017468865.1). Classification (GTDB taxonomy): domain Bacteria; phylum Bacillota; class Clostridia; order Oscillospirales; family Ruminococcaceae; genus Huintestinicola. The sequence continues at coordinate 2,962 of JAFUHM010000033.1, forward strand.
ATTTTCTCTTCTGTGATGCAGAGTTTCATCACCTTCACTATCCCGCATGGATGCACCACGGCTTTCATCCGCAATGATATATGTCTGCCTGTAAAGTGATTTCATCTTGTCTGCTTCGAGCAGAAATCTTATCTGAGACATCAGTCTTTCGTTCATATTATCACCTTTTGGAGAATTGCTGTCTTAGTTCTTCTATATCTGGTATAAGGTCATATGGACAGGTAACGGGAGGAATATCCTCGAAAGCCCTTAAAACATCATCTATGTATCTTATAGCATCCGTTATCGGGGCAGTGTACAGTTCAAGCCGTCCTGTAATATATATCCCGTTTTCTATGCCCAAACACTGCCTGAGAAGCATACTGTCTTGCTTTCCAAGTGCCGCATATATCCCAACCGTATCAGCTTCCAGCTCATCGAAGAGGTCTGTCCTGCCCGAGTGATACTTCCTCTTCACTATATAATGAGTACATTCGTGATACCTGCGTATTACAGACGACATACTGAGCCATTTTTCATAAGGGTATATCGGTGGTATGTATCCGCTGTAAGGCCCCTGCGATAGCACTACAATAGTTGACGTGACAGCTTCCCTGTCCTTTTTCAGCTCCTGAAAGTGATGCACCCATCCCATCATATCATTGGAATGTGCCGCCAGATATTCTTTCCGCAGTGATGCCGTTTTTACTGTATCAGGGTATGTGATGACAGCAGCCCCCTGTGTGGAAGGGACATCGTATTTTCCGTTATACACATATCTCAGAAATGCTTCAAAATCAGATCTGTTACAGAATGTGATAACAGGTACCTGTCCGACAGGTGTATCTTCCGTTAAGATGCCGTATTTGTCATCGTCCGTAAGAAGATGTGTATCACCTAACTGCGGAAAGCTTTTTTCAAGGGACAGAATGACGCTTTCATACTCTACCATGTTATTCTACCATAAGTACAGCCGACAGTATTGCTCCGAGCAGCAGCTCACAAATGTATATCGCCGCAGGAACCGTTACAGTGTCATATTCGCTCGGCGACCATAGCTCCACCGCCGCACCGACTGCCGCACAGGGAACGATGATGAGCAGCATACCCATATCAAACTGCTGCATCCTGTACGCCATCACTGCCGTACCGCATATCGCCGAGACGATAAACATAGCTGCTGTCCCTTCGACGGATTTCTTTCCGTCCGTGCGGGGGATATTCCTGTGTCTTCCAAAGGGGATGCCGACCAGAGCGGCGGCAGCATCACCGGTACCCCACATGATAACTGCATCGGGGGACAGCTCTGTCTTCAGCACTCCGTCAGCGGTGCATAAAGCCGCTATCATCAAGAAATACATGACAAGGCTTCGCTTTATTTCGCCATCCGTCTTTTCCACAAAGAATTTCTTATAGAAGCTAACTCTCTCCAGAATCGTGAGCACCGGATAAAGTCCGAAGGCGATCAATGCGGATGTTATAGCAGGCTCATACCAATTCGGAGCCTTTATGAGCATCAGCGCCGCACCTGTGAAAGCCACGATATGCAGCAGTTTGCGAAATACAAAGTCTGGTATTCTTGTCAGGAAGCGCAGCGGGATAAGTATGAGCAGACACGGAAAGATAAACATACCGAGCTGATATAAACAAGTCAGTATTGCCTGAAGCATATTATCCTCAAATGATATATGAGTTGACTATCTCGCCGTAATAAGCGGTATGTATGTCACCGTCGCCATAGAATCGAGCCTTATTGCTTTCATCAAGTGCGAAAGGATCCTGCTTCTGCTTATAGATGACCTTACACTCCAGAGTAAGAGGGATCTCTTTTATGGCAGGGGAGTCCACTGTTATCCCATCAACAAGAGTAAAGCCCATATCTGCCGCCTTATCCGTATCACGTCCCGATCTTGAGCCGCAGTATCCGATCACCTTGCGCATAAACTCAGGATCGGTTGCATCGGTAGGGATATTCACAGTGAATACACCTGTCTTGTCGATAAACTCCTTTGTGAATCTGCTGTCACGGACAAAAGTGATGAACACAGGCTTGTTCCATTCAATGCCGATCATGCCCCATGAGATCGCCATGGTATTGACTTTACCGTCCGCTTTGGCAGTAAGAAGGACACCGCTTTTTACGGCATTCATGATGTGTGAGGCGTGATCAAAAATATTAATCTGTTCCATGATAACTCCTTATTATTTTGCCGCACTCCTCAGAGTGCGGCAAAGTGTTACTTAGCTACGATATTTACAAGTCTGCCCGTTACATATATCTCTTTGACGATGTTCTTTCCTTCGATAGCTGCGGCTATTGTTTCATTTGCCTTAGCAGCGGCGATGGCAGTGTCATTGTCTGCGTCAGTAGGGATAGTTACCTTGCCCCTGACCTTGCCGTTGATCTGGACAGCGATCTCGATCGTGTCATCCACGCAAAGGGATTCATCGTAATCTGCCCATTTCTGTTCGGAAAGGATACCGCCGTAGACAGTATTGTATATCTCCTCGGTAATATGGGGAGCAAAGGGGTTGAGTATAGTCAGAAGTGTCCTGTACTCAGCTTTGTTTACGCTGTCCTTTTCGTAGAAGGTATTTATCAGGCTCATCATCGCTGCAACGGCAGTATTGAACTTCATGTTCTCGATGTCCTCACTTACCTTCTTGACGGTGCGGTGCATGAGCGATACCATTTCGGGACGGTACTCATCGCCGTCTATGAGCTTGTCCTGCAAAGCCCAGATGCGGTCAAGGAAACGCTTGCATCCCTTTACGCTTGTTTCGCTCCAGGGAGCTGCCTGTTCATAGTCACCCATGAAGAGAACGTAAATGCGAAGCACATCTGCACCGTATTCATCGACCACATCGTTGGGGTCTACCACATTTCCCTTGGATTTGGACATCTTATCTCCGTCGGGGCCAAGGATAAGACCCTGAGCAGTCCTCTTGGCATAAGGTTCCGGGGTGTTCACCGCACCTATGTCATAAAGGAAATGGTGCCAGAAACGTGAATAGATCATGTGGCGGGTAACGTGTTCCATGCCGCCGTTATACCAGTCAACTGGCATCCAGTATTCGAGCGCTTCCTTAGAAGCCAGAGCCTCATGGTTGTGAGGATCGGTATATCGGAGGAAATACCATGAAGAACCTGCCCACTGAGGCATGGTGTCTGTCTCTCTGCGTGCATCCTTGCCGCACTTCGGGCACTTGCACTTTACAAAGCTGTCGATCTTGGCGAGAGGGCTTTCTCCGTCCGAACCGGGCTCAAAATTCTCCACAGGGGGGAGCTTTAACGGAAGTTCATCATAGGGTACGGGGACCATGCCGCAGTCAGGACAGTGTACGATCGGGATAGGCTCACCCCAGTATCTCTGGCGGTTGAATGCCCAGTCTTTCATCTTGTACTGTACGCCCTGTTCGCCAATGCCCTTTTCTTCAAGGTATTCAAGCATCTTGGCAATGGAATCCTTCTTGTTCGTCATCCCGTTGAGAATGTCCGAATTGATCATCTCGCCGTCGCCTGTATATGCCTCTTTGGAGATGTCGCCGCCCTTGATAACTTCGATTATATCTATGCCAAACTTCTTGGCAAATTCATAGTCACGCTGATCGTGAGCAGGCACAGCCATTATGGCACCCGTCCCGTATCCCATCATAACATAGTCTGATATATAGATAGGCACTTCCTTGCCGGTTATGGGATTGATGCCGGTAAGACCGTCTATACATACGCCGGTCTTGTCCTTTACCAGCTGAGTGCGTTCAAATTCACTCTTCTTCGCACATTCAGTCTTGTACGCATCAAGCTCGGCAATATTCTTTATCTTGTCACGGTACTTCTCTATGATGGGATGCTCGGGAGCAATGACCATAAATGTCACGCCATAGAGGGTATCGGGACGTGTAGTGTAGATACGGAGACTTTCATCGGGGAATTCCTTTATCTTAAAGTTCACAAAGGCACCCGTGGATCTTCCTATCCAGTTCTCCTGCTGAAGTCTTATGTTAGGCAGATAGTTTACCGTGTCAAGTCCTTCAAGCAGCTTGTCAGCATATTCTGTTATGCGAAGATACCATACTTCCTTTTCCTTCTGGATTATGTCAGAATGGCATACATCACATTTTCCGCCCTGTGAATCCTCATTTGAGAGTACCACCTTACAGGAAGGACAATAGTTTACAAGTGTCTTGTCACGGAAAACAAGGCCGTTTTCAAACATTTTAAGGAATATCCACTGTGTCCACTTGTAGTAGTCTTCCTCAGTAGTATCCACTACTCTCGACCAGTCGAAGGAAAACCCAACTTTCTTGAGCTGTCCGGTGAATTTTATGATATTGTTGTCCGTTACCTTGCGGGGGTGAACACCTGTCTTGATAGCGGTATTCTCCGTAGGAAGCCCGTATGCGTCAAAGCCTATCGGAAAGAGGACATTGTATCCCTGCATACGTCTCTTGCGGCTGACAACTTCCAGTCCGGAATATGCCTTGATATGACCAACGTGCATTCCGGCACCGGAAGGGTAGGGGAATTCTACAAGAGCGTAGAACTTGGGCTTCTTGCTCCCTGTCTCAGCCTTGAAAGAATCGTGTTCATCCCAGTATTTCTGCCACTTAGCTTCCACAGCGGCATGATCGTATTTGTTCATTTTAAGAGACCTTCTTTATAATTGTTTTATCTTCTGAACATCCTGAAAAAGTTCATGGACAGTTCAACACCATTTTCATGGGATATCTTCGTGTATTCCGCAATATCATCATCTGCAAAGAACATAAATGCCAGAAATCCTGATACAGCAATAGTCAGCAGATACTGGAGGACATAGAATATCCCCGTAGATGCGGATCCTGTCAGTGAGGATAGCAGTCCGCCGCCAAAGAGGACAGTACCTACATTCAACAGTGCTCTGAAAAGGTTTATGGAGCACGCCCAGCCCAGCAGTTCTCTTGCCTTGCGGCTGCCTTGGCGAAGCTTGACGAGAAGAACGACGATAGCCACATTGAAGATCAGTCCGAAGAGACTGAAGCTTATCACATTGAGAAGAGCACCAAGACCATAGTATATGATGCCTATCGTGGTAAGCAGATCCACCTTATGCTTTCCCTTTTCGGCGATTTCGGAATTCACATTGAACTGCTGTTCATACAGTGAATCAAGTGATTTGTTCGTGCCGTTTTCATTATAGCGGTAAGAGCCGACGTTCTCATTTGCGTAATCAGCACTTGAATACCGTCTCTGTTCGGGTGCTACGCCTGCCTTCTCAATGGCATTTGCTCTGTCGAGAAGCTCCTGTTCACGGCGCTTTGCTTCTTCGACTGCCGCACGTTCCTGCTCTGCCTGCATGGAATGGAAGCGGTTTTCCTTAGATACATACAGCTTATCGGGATTGAAATTCCCTATGTCGGCTGATGCGCCCTCGACGGCATTCCCATCCATATCCGAAATGAGCGATGACACATCAAGGCTCTCAAGATCATAGTCCTCCACATCCAACACCATATCCGCAGCGGTGTCATTCACCGCCGTTTCTGTCAAGGTGTTTCCCAAAGTATCGGAAACGGCATCTGCGGCGCTGCCGAGTTCTGCGGAGATCTCTGCTGCCGGTGCGTTCAGATCGGGAAGATCGGGCAGTTCAGGCAGGTCAAGTGAATCAAGGCTTATGCCTTCCATATTCAGTTCATCCATTTTTTTACCCCCATGATATATTTAGTTTTCTTTGATTATCCAACTTGAAATATCTACGCTTTCACCATCAGCCCAGAGCTTGTCCAAATTGTAGAAATCACGCTGTTCCTTGTAGAATACGTGAACTACGATATCCCCGTAATCAAGTATCACCCAGCCCCCGTTAGGCTCCCCCTGTACGGAATTGGGCTTCCTTCCTTCGCAGTTGACTGATACCTGGTATTCCACTTCGTCGGCAAGTGCCTTGGTCTGTGTGACAGATGTGCCGTCTGCAATGACAAAGTAGTCCGCAAGGATCGTGAGATCTGTGACATGGAGGACGTTTATATCCTCGGCTCTTTTTGCGTCAAGTGCCTTGACGATGGTTTCCACAATGTTTATCGTATCCATTTTTACTCCTTATTCTTTTTCAGATACAGTGCGGCATAGCGGTTGTATGCCGACTGTGAGTGTGATGGGATAACAGAACCTTTTTTCAGTACATCCGATATCTGGAATCTCAGAGCCTCATACATCGCTCTGTCGATATCCGAGAGGGCAAGTTCCCTCATTTCGTCAACATCCTTGTAATCACGGTCTGCCGAAGTAAGGTCAGCGAGATAGACAACTTCTTCAAGTCTTGACATACCGCCTCTTGCGATAGTATGGTAACGCACCGCATTCAGTATGTCCTCATCATCTATACCAAGAACTTCCTTAGCATAATAGGAGGCGGCAGGGCCATGATAGAGAGCAGGTACCATTTCCTCCTCCGACGTAAAGTTTCTCCCGCAGTTTTTTGCCATGATAAGCTGTTCGGAATGAGGTATCTCCTTGCAGATGTCATGTATCAGCCCGGCAAGATAGGCCTTGTCCTTATCCGCACCATGCTTTACTGCGAGCTTTACAGCCATATCCGCAACATTGAGGCTATGCTGGCACCGCTTTTTTGAAAGCCGTATCTTTAGTATCTGCTTTATCTCATCAGTGTTTATCATTGATATATCCTGTTCTTCTTTATATAATCATATACTTTGTCGGGGATAAGTCCCGCAGCATCCTCATTGTTTGAAAGCATCCAACGCAGCTGTGTTGAGGATACCTCAAAGGGATCGGCTGTAATAAGGGTAACTTTTCCGCCCATATCTTCAATGGCTCTTGCATAGGGGAGAAGGTCCTCTCCGCATCTGCGGCTGACGGTCACGACGTTTGCGATCCTGACGATATCCTCCGCCCTGTGCCATGCAGGAAGACTGCGTAGAGAATCACTGCCCACAGCAAGATAATACTCATCAGGTGCGCAAGCCATAAGGGCTTCAAGTGTGTCGATCGTGTAGCTTACACCCTCCCGGTGTATCTCCAGATCGGACACTTCTCCCGATCCTTCAAATGCCAGGCGGCACATCTCAAGTCTCTGCAAAGCGGTCGCACACTGAACGGAGCCCGTTTTGAAAGGATTTATCCGTGCAGGCATTATGATCATTCTGTCAGGGCACAGCACATCTATGATCTTTCTTACCGCACTGACATGGCCGTTATGCACGGGATCAAAGGTACCTCCGAAAAGTACGGTCATTTCTTCTTTGCCTTCGGAAGTTCGATCTTCGGATCCTGCGGATTTCGCTTGAACAGTACCAGTTTGCTCCCTATGGTAGTTACCACTTCAGCTTTGCAGGCATCCGCAAGCGCATAAGCGGCTTCTTCGGGAGTGACGGGTGCAGTTTCAAGGACAGTGAGCTTTATCAGCTCTCTTGCCTTGAGCGCATCTCCGGTCTGGGTGATAAGGTTATCGTTGATGCCGTTTTTCCCTACCTGAAAGATGGCATCCTCGGTCGATGCAAGCCCTCTCAGATAAGCTCTTTGTTTGCTTGTAAGCATAATATCTCCTACAATATCTTAGTCAGTTCTCTTATTGCATTGCCACGATGACTTATGGCATTCTTCTCATCGGCGGACATTTCAGCCAGCGTGCGCTCTCCCACCAGGAAAATAGGGTCATATCCGAAACCGTTCTCCCCGCGCTTTTCATGCCCTATGCGCCCTTCACACGCTCCGCTGACAAATTGAGCATTTCCCTCTTCGTCTATGAAGCATATTGCACAGCGGAAGCGTGCGGTACGCTCATCATCAGGTACTCCTTCAAGCTCTCTCAGTACTCTTTCACAACGGTGACCGGGCTCTGCATACCGTGCGGAATACACTCCTGGTGCGCCGTTCAGATGATCCACTTCAAGGCCGCTGTCATCAGCTATGACAGGTACATGGAGCAGGTCATATATAGCCTTTGCCTTTATGCAGGCATTCTCTTCAAACGTAGTTCCTGTTTCATCTGCTTCTATATCCGCCCCCGCTTCGGCCTGGGAAATGACATCATACCCCATAGGGGAGAGTATCTCACGGAATTCACGGAGTTTATTCTTGTTGTTAGTTGCCAGAATTATTTTCATATCTTCTATCCTTAAGCAATTGTGATGCCCCGATAAAGAATGCCGCAAATACCGCCGCCGTTATCGGTTCGGATGGTGTGATGACCATTCGGGTCATTGGATCCACTTTAACAGTGACCGTGCTCCCGAAAGGATACTGTTCGACCTTCCGTGTGGTAAAACTGCTCTCGTACTCTGTCCCGTCAATATCAAACGTCACGGTCACAGCCCAAGTATCCTTCTTTTTTACTTTGCTTACATCTGTAACAACGGCATCCATATCCACCGACATGAACAGCCGTACAGATCCCATTACTGCGATCATTCCAAGTACAGCTCCCATAAAAAGGAGAAGTACCGAGATCTTATTCATCAGAGTCTTGTTCTTCATCTTGTTCGGCTTTCTTTTTCTTGCCAAATGTGATCTCTTTAAAGAGGAAGCCGATCTTGCCGTCCTTCAGGCTCTTCTTCTTAGGCTCTTCTTCTTCGGCTACTTCCTGTTCGATCTGTGCAGCCTCTTCTTCGGTGATGTCGTGATACTCATAGGCAGGAACACTGACTTCATCTTCCTCTTCGGGAACTATGCTTTCGTCGTATTCATCATATATGATCTCACCGTCATCATCGGCTATATCATCGTCCGCATCTATAGTATCGTCATCAAGATCATCATCCACGATCTCTTCCTCAATATCGCCGATCTCGTCTCCGACTTCATTCTCATCGATATCCTCATCATCGGTAAGTCGTTCGTAGTTGCCGTCGAACTCAGTCTCACTGATAAACAGAGCCTCTGCGAAATCTTCCGCATTGAATTCCATCAGATCGTCTATTTTCTCGCCTACACCCACGAGTTTAACGGGAATCCCGAGTTCACGGTGGATGCTGATGATTATGCCGCCCTTAGCGGTACCGTCAAGTTTTGTAAGGATTATGCCTGTAATATCAGCGACTTCGGAGAAAAGCTTCGCCTGATTTACCGCATTCTGTCCGGTCGTGGCATCAAGCACGAGAAGAGTCTCCACACGGCAGCCCTCTGCCTGCTGCTGACAGATGCGGTTTATCTTTCTCAGTTCATCCATCAGGTTCTTCTTATTATGAAGTCTTCCGGCAGTGTCACAGATAAGCACATCCGCATCTCTCGCCTTTGCCGCCGAGATAGAGTCAAATACCACCGCCGCAGGATCAGCGCCCTCAGAGTGCTTGACTATCTCCGCACCTGCACGGTTGACCCATACTTCAAGCTGCTCGATCGCAGCCGCACGGAAAGTATCCGCAGCGCCCACGATGACTTTCCTGCCGTCATTTACATACTTTGCGGCGAGCTTGCCTATGGAAGTGGTCTTGCCTGCTCCGTTCACGCCTATGACAAGGATTATAGTGGGCTTTGTATCGAGAATGATCTTCTGATCCTCTCCAAGCATATCAGCAATGATGGCTTTTATCTCACCGAGTATCATGGAAGGATCGGTTATGCCCTTTTCCTTCACACGAGCTCTCAGCTGATCGCATATCTCCACAGAGGTTTCAACGCCGATGTCGCAGGTAATGAGAGTCTCTTCAAGGCTCTCGAACAATTCTTCGTCTATTTTGGTGAAGGAGTTGAGAAGAAGAGTTATCCGCCCCATGACGGAATCTCTCGTCTTGCGTATCCCTTCAGCTATCTTCTGAAAAAAGTTCATAGGCGTTCTCCTGACAATTCATAATCTATTATATTATACTATATTTCACGAAGATTGTCAAGAGAGATTTTGTGAATATGAAAAATAGCTGACATCAGAGTCAGCTATTTGACAGTGTATTATCTACCGATACAGCGGCCCAAGGCTGCTGTCATGTGTAGAATTTTTCAAGCAGTGCTTTAAGCGGTATCCCGTCTATTGTCATTCCGGAGATCTGGCAGGATCTGATAGCGATATTCTCAAGATTACAGTTGTCGAAGCGTGCCCCTTTCAGGTCGCAGCCCGCAAACTTCGCATCAGTCATATCCACTCCGTCAAAAAGCCCGTTTTTGATATCTCCGTTCAGGATACAAACGTCCGACATGGATACATTTGTGATATCCGAATTATCCATAGATGAATTTGACACACTTGTCCCGTTGAGCATCGCATTGTCTATCTGAGCGGATACAAGATTGCTGTCAGATATGGTGACTTCGGACATATCACAGTCCCTTACAGTGGCTGCCTGAAATTTAGTATCCCTGACTGCCGAATTAGAAAAGTCACAACCCACGCAGTCATCTATATTCAAATTCTGTAATATCATGATTTACCTCAAATGCGGCTCGCCGTACAGCAAGCCGCATCATTTCAAGTCTTACTGTTTACTTATCAGCAATAACATCTACACCGGGAAGTACCTTGCCCTCAAGGTATTCAAGGGAAGCTCCGCCGCCGGTAGAGATATGGGACATCTTGTCAGCAAAGCCCAGCTGCATAACAGCCGCAGCAGAATCGCCGCCGCCGATAATGGTGGTAGCATCGGTCTCTGCGAGAGCAGCAGCGACTGCGATAGTACCCTTTGCAAGAATAGGATTCTCGAATACGCCCATAGGACCGTTCCATACAACAGTCTTTGCAGACTTTGCAGCCTCAGCGAAGAGCGCCTGAGTCTTAGGACCGATATCAAGACCCATCTTGTCAGCGGGGATCTCACTTGAAGGAACGTACTCAACAGCGATCTCTGCGTCGATAGGATCGGGGAAGGATGCTGCCACAGCAGTATCAACGGGGAGAAGGAGCTTCTTGCCCAGCTTTTCAGCCTTAGCCATCATCTCCTTGCAGTATTCGATCTTCTCATCGTCAACGAGAGAAGTACCTACTTCCTTGCCCTGAGCCTTAAGGAAGGTGTAAGCCATACCGCCGCCTATGATAAGTGTATCGCACTTTTCAAGAAGGTTGGATATAACATTGAGCTTATCAGCTACCTTAGCACCGCCAAGTATAGCAACGAAGGGTCTCTCAGGCACCTCAACAGCATTGCCGAGATACTTGATCTCCTTCTGCATAAGGTATCCGACAGCAGTCTCCTTGACAAACTTGGTGACACCTGCTGTGGAAGCGTGAGCTCTGTGAGAAGAACCGAACGCATCCATTACAAATACCTGACCATCTACGAGATCAGCCAGTTCCTTGGAAAGATTTTCGCCGTTCTTTGTCTCGTCTGCGCCTCTGAAACGGGTGTTTTCAAGAACTACAACATCGCCGTCAGCCATAGCAGCGACTGCAGCCTTAGCATTAGCGCCAACAACTTCATCATCAGCAGCAAAAGTTACCTTTGTGCCGGGGAGGAGTTCTGCCAGACGAGCAGCAGCGGGAGCGAGGGAGAACTTAGCCTCAGGGCCGTTCTTGGGCTTGCCCAGATGAGAGCAGATAACTACCTTGCCTCCATCGGAGATGAGCTTCTTTATTGTGGGGAGAGCAGCCTGGATACGGTTATCATTGGTGATAACTCCGTCCTTGAGAGGAACGTTGAAGTCTACTCTTACGAGTACCTTTTTTCCCTTGACATTCAGATCGTCAACGGAAACCTTGTTCAAACCTGCCATTATAATGACATCCTTTCTAAACTATTGGATATCGGCATAAAATGCCTCATTTTTATTATAGCATAATTATTTCCAAATTACAAGAGCAATGGAAAATTTTTTACATATATCACCAAAAAAATCTCCCCGCTACAAGCGGGGAGAGAGCTTGCCATGACCATACGGCGTGCCGCTTCAGGCGGTGCAAGACCTTTTTGTACGGTCTCTTGACCTCAGCCTGCGGTTCACCGCTGATGTCTTACAGCTGCTGCTTGAACTTTCTTGCGTAGTCGGGAAGGAGCTTGGGAGATACCATATCAGTCTCTATGCCCGCTGCCTTGATCTCATCGTCAAACTTGCCGACATGATCGAGAGTCAGCTTGCCCAGCTTAACATCCTTGAACTTGGCAGCAACGCTTCTGCCGGCATTTCTGCCGAATACGATAACGTCCAGGAGCGAGTTGCCCATCAGTCTGTTTCTTCCGTGGATACCGCCGACAGCCTCACCTGCAACATAAAGGTTCTCAACACCGCTCATTCCATCGGGTGTGATATCTATGCCGCCGTTCTGATAGTGAAGCGTAGGATATACAAGAATAGGTTCCTTGCGGATATCTATGCCATATTCCATAAACATACGGAGCATAGCAGGGATGCGCTTCTCGATAGTACCCTCACCGTTCTTGAGTTCGATGATGGGAGTGTCGAGCCATATGCCCTCGCCGTCGCCGGTGGAGATGCCCTTTCCTCTTGCCTTGCATTCACGGATTATAGAAGAAGCGCATATGTCACGGGTCTCCAGAGGATGCATGAACACCTCACCGTCCACGTTGACCAGCTTTGCACCGAGAGAACGTACCTTCTCTGTAACGAGTGCGCCGAATATCTGCTCGGGGAAAGCCGCACCTGTGGGATGATACTGCAAAGAATCAGCATAGAGCAGCTTAGCGCCCACTCTGTAAGCCAGAACAAGACCGTCCGCAGTAGCACCGTAATGGTTGGATGTGGGGAAACCCTGATAGTGAAGTCTTCCTGCGCCGCCTGTTGCAATGACAACAGTCTTTGCTCTTGCGACCATCAGTTCCTTTGTCTCCATGTTCATCAGAACTGCACCTGCTGCCTTGCCCTGATCGTCAAGGATGATCTCCACAGCAGCGGTGAAGTCGATGACAGGGATCTGACGGTTGAGGACTTCATCACGGAGAGTCTTCATGATCTCCGCACCGGAATAGTCCTTGCAGGCGTGCATTCTCTTGCGGGATGTGCCGCCGCCGTGAGTAGTGATCATTGTGCCGTCGGGCATCTTGTCGAACTCAACTCCGAGTTCATTGAGCCACTTTATAGCATCGGGAGCCTCGGTAACAAGCTTGGCTACCAGCTCATGCTTGCCCTTGAAATGACCTCCGCCGTATGCATCGATGTAGTGGATAGCAGGGGAGTCGTTGGGCTTATCAGCAGCCTGGATACCGCCCTCTGCCATCATAGTGTTGGCATCGCCTATACGCAGCTTGGTCACGATCATGACATTAGCTCCGCCGTTATGAGCCTCGATGGCAGCAGAAGAACCTGCACCGCCGCCGCCGATAACCAGAACGTCTACATCATACTTGGGATTTTCAAGATCTATCTTTGAAGGATCTATCCTGCTGTGTGCCTGAAGGAGATCAGCCAGCTGATGAGGCACCTTTTCACCCTTGTTAGGGCCTATCTTCAGTTCCTCAAATTCAGACTCGATGTAGTCAGGATGATATGTCATCAGCACCTGATCCTTCTGCTCAGCGGTCATTCTCTCAGGTTCAAGTGCTGCATTAGCTGCACGGTTCGCTTCAACTTTCTTGAGCGACTCCCTCATTTGTTCAGTCGTGTACGCTTCGCACATCTGCCGTTCCTCCCTTACTTTTCAATATCTCGGTTGTTATAGCGATCCATAAGCTGTTCATCGGACTCAGCCATAAGAGTATCGAGGAATTCCTTGAAGTCGCCGTTGTGTATCTCTCTGACTCTCTCTTCGAGATGCTCGGTCTTAGGCATAAGATACTTACCGTTGATACGTCTTGCGAGCATACCCACCTGAGGATGGGAAATGCCTGCGGGACAGCGTGAAGAGCAGCATCCGCACATTACGCAGTCAAACGACTCATCTGCGCACTTGGCGAAATCGCCTCTCTGTGCATATGCGATATACTGCATAACGTTGAGTTTCTGAGTACAAGCCTTAGTACAAGCGTTGCAGCCGACACAGGCATATATCTCAGGATAAAGCTGCATCATCACCTGCTGGTTGACAGGTATGTTGTTGATGTCATAGACCTGCTTGATAAGAGGGAAGAAGGGGAGGGTAGCGATGTACATATTATCCTGTACCTGAGTCTGACATGCAAGACAAGTCTTGAGCTCCTGCTGACCCTTTATCCTGTATATAGTAGCACAGGCACCGCAGAAACCGTTGCGGCATCCGCAGCCTCTTACGAGCTGATATCCTGCGTACTCCATTGCTTTCATTATCGTAAGGCTTGCAGGGACTTGATACTGCTTGCCGTACAGAAATATATTTACCATATTTTCCATAAGTTTCACTCCTTGATCAATACTCGTTCGGAAGCTCGCTCAGCTGATCAAAACTGAATACAGGACCGTCCTTGCAGACATACTTGTTGCCTATATTGCAGCGTCCGCATTTGCCGATCGCACATTTCATGCGAAGCTCCATCGTAGTAAATACGTTATTATCCACAAATCCAAGCTCTTTCAGACCTGCAAGCGTGAATTTGATCATGATAGGAGGTCCGCACATCACAACAGTTCTGGATGTGTCGGGCTGAAGCTCCTTGACGTAGTTGGGAATGAAGCCTACGTGACCGTCCCAGCCCTCCTGTTCACGGTCGATGGTAAGATCTACCTTTGTATTCGGGCAGTTCATCCATTCATCTATGATCTCCTGATAGTCAACGAGATCATCCTTGGAACGGGAGCCGTAAACGATGTGTACTGAACCGTAGTTCTCACGGTTATCCCTGACGTAGTTTATAACTGAGCGCAGGGGAGCAAGTCCGATACCGCCGGCGATAAACAGAAGATCCTTGCCCTTGAATGTGGATTCCACAGGGAAGCCGTTTCCGTAGGGGCCTCTTACAGTTATCTGCTGTCCAACTTCGATCGAATGGAGCCATGTGGTAAGACATCCGCATTTCTTTATGGAGAATTCCATAAATTCACGGTTGGTAGGTGATGATGTGATGGAGAACATACCTTCACCAATGCCCGGCATGGATACCATCGCACACTGTCCGGGGATATGCTCAAACAGCTTCTTGCCGTCAGTTCCCACTACTCTGAAAGTCTTGACGTCGGGAGTATCCTGTCTGATGTCGGTAACGACACCGACACGAGGTATTAAAGTTTCACTCTGCATAGCTTATTCCTCCCCAAATTCTTTGATGACCTTGATAATGTTCATCGAAATAGGGCATCTCGAAAGACAGCGGCCACAGCCTACACAGCCGAATTCACCGTTGTTATTATCGGGGAAATATACCAGCTTATGCATGAATCTCTGTCTGAAACGCTGCATCTGAGCGTTACGGGAGTTGCCATGTGCCATCTTGGTGAAATCGGCATACATACACGAATCCCATGTCCGATAACGCTTTATGCCATGACCCGTATCGAAGTCCTTGATGTCATAGCACTGGCAGGTAGGACATACAAATGTACAGGTACCGCAGCCAAGGCAGGATTCCGAAAGCTTTTCCCACTTTTCGGAGTTGAATATCTCAAGAAGAGTGTTCTTTCTGAAGTGATCCGTCGATACCTTGCCGAAGGGCAGTTTCTCAACGATGCCGTGTATCGTCTCCTGCTGTGCCTTTACAGCAGAATCATCGGTCTCCTCGAGCAGTGCGCTGATGGATTCGACGAATTTTTCACCCTTTTCATTGTTGGATGTGATATACAGATAGCCGTCAGCTATCCAGCACGTCGCATCTCCTTCGGGAGCAGCCGCATCAATGCCGAAGACATTGCAGAAGCAGTTCTCCTCCGGCTCGCTGCACGCCATAGTTACTACTGTGCCGTGCTCACGTCTGGTCGCATAATAGCTGTCCACAGGTTCTGCAAGGAATACTTTGTCAAGTATTGTAAAGGATCTTGCATCACAGGCACGGACACCGAATACAACGAAGTCTTCGCTCTCTTCACGGATGTCCACCACTTCGACATTGGCGCCGTTTACGTTGAAGTCGCATATATTGGTAGTCTGAGGGAAGAAGAAGGACTTGGCGCTGCGGACAGTATTGAGCTTGTCCGACATCTTGGTGCCTTCCGACCACTTGTCATATTTGGCTCTGCCGTCGTTTCCGTCAACAGGGAGATAGAGAGTTCTGGAACTTGCTATGGTGCCGAACAGATCATCTATCTTTGAAACAGGTAATCTAAACATCACGCCTTACCCCCTCTGCTGTAAACGATGCCCGGCTCACAGTCATCAAATGTATAGGCATTCAGAGGAGCTCTTGACATAGCATCTTCGCCTGCCTGATAATCGCCGTAGAATTCGTTGATATCCTTGATGTACTTTCTGTTGATGAGGTGGAGAGGGATGTTCTGAGGACATACTCTCGTACATTCACCGCAGTCGGTGCATCTTCCTGCCACATGGAAGGAGCGGATAAGGTGGAACATATTCTCCTCAAAGGAGTTCACAGCAGCACGCTGCTGTATTCCGGAGTTAGGATTGTCGAATACGCAGTTCTCGCACGAGCAGGCGGGACAAACGTTACGACAGGCATTACAGCGAATGCACTTTGAAAGTTCGTTTCTCCAGAATTCAAATCTCTCATCGGGAGTCATGTTTTCAAGTTTCTCGACCAGCTCAAAGCGTGCGCCGTCGTTGTTGACCTCGCCGTCCTCACCTATTATCTCATCATAGACAACGTGTTTCTTGGACTTGCAGGTGCGGCACTTGTCGCCTAAAGTCTCAGCCTTGGGCATAGTCTTGTCGCCGTAGAGAGTGTGGATGGTGACAGTTTCACCGTCGCTCTCGATAGAAGTGATACCCTTTATGCCCTTATCCTTTATCGTATCCACATCGATCTTTCCCGTGCAGGGAACAGCGATGACATATACGTTTTCACGGAGTATACGGTGTTCTTTCAGGAGCTGATTGAAGGAATATGTATCGCAGGGCTTGAGGAAAACGAGCAGCTTTCCTTCCTTGCGGGATTCCTTGATCAGGTATTTTGAAAGATTGGGCGCACAAAGATCATTGTAGATAAAACTCTCATCGAGTTCCTCAGCCGATCTGAACACACCGGGTGTTATATCATATGAGAATTCGCCGGATCTCCAGCCAACGACACGATCAACAGTGCCGTCTGCAAGAAGTTCCTTAGCACGATCGATCATTTCTTGCATCTGAGGTCCTCCAATCTCTTGTTTTCGCCAAGCTTGGTGACAGCTTCAACAAATTCATTCATAGTCTTAGCAAACTTTGCGCCTTCAGCAGCAGAAACCCATTCTACACGGGTGCGCTCCTTCTCGATCCCCATGAAATCCAGCATGGAGAAGAGCAGCGTCATACGTCTTCTCGTGAAGTAGTTGCCCGAGGTGTAGTGGCAGTCTCCGGGATGGCATCCGCAAAGGATAACACCGTCAGCGCCTCTCTGGAACGCACGAAGAATGAACATGGGATTGACTCTGCATGAGCAGGGGACACGAATGATCTTCACGTCGGCGGGATAGTTAAGTCTGTTGGTACCGGCAAGGTCGGCACCTGCGTATGAACACCAGTTGCAGCAGAATGCAACTATCAGGGGTTTGAACTGAGTATCGTTTACCTGCATATTGCATCAACCTCCGCCATGATCTGATTGTTAGAGAATCCGTAAAGATCCATTGCACCGGAAGGACAAGCAACAGTACAAGCACCGCAGCCCTGGCATACAGCAGGATTGACGGAAGCAACTCTGCGTATAGCAACAGTCCTGTCAGGCTGTCTGAATTCCTTATCCTCATAAGATATCGCACCGTAAGGACATACCTTTTCGCAGGAAGAGCAACCGTTGCACATGAGTTCATCGGAATGTGCGATGCAGGGATTGCCGACCAGCTTATCCTTTGCAAGGAGTCCTATTACCTTGGCTGCCGCAGCACCTGCCTGTGTAACGGTCTCGGGAATATCCTTGGGACCCTGGCATACACCCGAAAGGAATACGCCTGCTGTGGGGCTTTCCACGGGACGGAGCTTGGGATGAGCTTCGGTAAAGAAATCGTTGGTATCCATGGATGCGGTAAGCATCGTAGCGAGGGAGCGTGCAGTCTTATCAGGCTCAATGGAAGTAGCCAGTACCACCAGATCAGCATTTATATGGAGCTGCTCATTGGAGATAAGATCGGATGCTTGTACATCGAGAGTGCCGTCAGCCTTGGGAGCGACCTTGCCCACCATGCCCTTGATATAGTGGACACCGTACTGCTCAACTGCTCTGCGATAGAATTCATCGAACAGCTTGCCGGGTGTACGAACGTCTATGTAGAATACATATACCTCGGTATCGGGATACTTGTCCCTGATGAGCATAGCGTGCTTAGCCGTATACATACAGCATATCTTGGAGCAGTATTCCTTAGCGCCCTTCTCCGAGCAGGTCGAACGTGAACCTACGCACTGAACGAAGACTATCTTCTTGGGATGAGCGTTGTGATCGTCCTGCTTGTTAAGGTAGGAAGGCCTTACCAGCGTACCGTTGGAAGGACCGGCAGCATTCATAAGTCTTTCAAGTTCAAGCGAAGTTATCACATCGGGTGACTGATGATATGCAAATTCATCGAACTTATCGATGTTGATGGGGTTGTAGCCCGTCGCAGCCACGATAGCACCGTACTTTTCCTCGATGATCTCATCCTGCTGCTTGTAGTCTATCGCATTTGCGCCGCACACCTTGGAGCACATACCGCATTTGCCGTTCTTGAGCATCAGGCAGTAATTGGGATCAATGGTGGCAACCTTAGGCACAGCCTGTGCGAAGGGGATGTATATCGCCTTCCTGTTGTCAAGCCCCATATTGAATTCGTTGGGTACTTTCTTCATGGGACACTTCTCAACGCACTCACCGCAGCCTGTACATTTTGAGGCATCTACAAAACGTGCCTTCTTGCGGATCTTTACAGAGAAATTGCCCACAAATCCGGAAACGCTCTCAACTTCCGAGAAAGCGTAGATGTGTATCTTTTCGTTCTGTGCGCAATCCACCATTTTAGGCGTAAGGATACACGATGCGCAGTCGAGTGTGGGGAATGTCTTGTCTATCTGTGTCATCTTGCCGCCGATGGTAGGCTGCTTTTCAACGATGTCAACATCAAAGCCTGCATCAGCAATGTCAAGTGCTGTCTGTATGCCTGCGATACCGCCGCCGATAACAAGGGCTCTCTTTGTAACGGGAGAAGTGCCCGGTGTAAGGGGAGCGTTGAGCTGTACCTTTGCAACTGCGGCACGGGCAAGGATCATAGCCTTCTCGGTACCGCTGACCTTATCTTTGTGTATCCAGGAACACTGTTCTCTGATATTGGCGATCTCGACCATGTACGGGTTAAGACCTGCCTTTGCGGCTGCCTTTCTGAATGTAGCCTCATGCATTCTGGGCGAACATGAACATACCACAACGCCTGTCAGACGCTGTTCCCTGATCGTATCCTGCACCAGATTCTGACCTGCCTCAGAGCACATATAAGGGTAATCGGCAGCGAATACAACGTTTGGCTGCCTGCCCATTTCCTCAGCGACAGCCTTTACATCGACGGTCGCTGCGATATTAGTACCGCAGTGGCAGACAAATACTCCTATTCTATGCATTTATCCGTTCCCTCCTATTTACTGTACTTGCGGAATGCGCTCATCAGGAGCTGCTGCGGTGTATCATCATCTATCAGTTCGGGAACGTTCTCAGCCTTGAGGTGATTTGCACCCTTCTGCCGTATAGCGGAAAGTCTTACAGCCTCTACCACCTTTGCGGGCTCAACGCCTCTGGGACATCTCTCCACACAGGCAAAGCATGACAGACACTTGTAAAGCGACTCGCTTGACAGTAAAGGCTCGATATTGCCGGTCTCTACCATATAGACGAACTGATGAGGATGATACTCCATCTCATCATAGGAAGGACAGGTAGCGGAGCATTTTCCGCATCGCATACATTTGAGAACATCGACGCCGCTTATAAGCAGGACTTCTTCTCTCTTATCCATTCATATCCCTCCTCATTCCTTCACACCGAGAGCCTCGGCAAGAAGCTCAGTGAAATAGTAAACAGGAATCTGATCCTCGTTCTTCTTGAGATTGTACATACAAAGGGGACAGGCTGTTATCATGCAGTCGCATCCGAACTCTGCCGCACTCTGTACGACCTTTTCACGTCTCTTTGCCACTGCCTCTTTATCATCAAGAGAAAGATAACCGCCGCAGCATTCGTTCCTCATGGGGTACACAACAGGAGTTGCGCCGAGAGCCTTGATAAGGTCTTCCATGATCTTCGGATTTTCGGGATCATCCATTTTAAGTACGCTTCCGGGACGAAGAAGAAGGCATCCGTAATAAGCAGCGATCTTTTTGCCCTTCAGAGGATTTACGACCTTTTTCTTCAGCTCCTCAAATCCTATCGTATCACGCAGGACTTCCAGATAATGAACTACCTTTGTCTCGCCCAGATACGGCTCATCGAGCTGCAGATAATTGTTTGCTCTTGTGCGGATATCCTCATTTGTCTGCATATCGTTGTTTACCTGCTTTATCACATTATGACAGGCAGAGCAGAGAGTGAGCAGATCCTGACCGTGCATTTTCGCATCATTGAGTGCACGGATGGATGAAAGCTTTGTTGCGATCTCATCCTTCGCCATGGGATATACACCGCCGCAGCACTGCCAGTTCTCTATCTCCTCCAGCTCAAAGCCCAGAGCAGATGCAGAAAGTCTGGCGTATCTGTCAAGTTCCGTTGCCTTGCTCTTGAGTGTGCAGCCGGGATAATAACTAAAAACCATAAGCATTCCTTTCTAACAAGATACCAACGCTGACAGACCGTTCGGGACGATCCCGATGCGGAAGATGCCGTCAGACACATCCGCATCCGTCTTGTCCTTCCCGATCCCTCATCGTTGAATAGATCATAGGTATTGGCTTTTCGGGGATGCCCCCGCAAAAGCTCATATCATCTGTTCGGGGTGGAAGACTTCATCGAATTTCTCTGCCGTCAGGAAACCGAGCTCCACGCAGGCTTCCTTGAGAGAAATATTGTCTTTGAATGCCTTTTTGGCTGTCTTGGCAGCATTCTCGTATCCGATATAGGGATTGAGAGCGGTGACAAGCATGAGGGAATTGTGGAGATTGTGGTGCATCTTCTCCCTGTTGGCTTTGATGCCCACAGCACAGTTCTTATTGAAGGAAGTGATGGATTCCGCAAGGAGCCTTGCAGACTGAAGGAAGTTGTATGCGCATACGGGCATGAAAACGTTGAGTTCAAAGTTGCCCTGGCTCGCAGCCATTCCTACCGCAACATCGTTGCCCATTACCTGTACAGCCACCATAGTGACCTGTTCGCACTGAGTGGGGTTGACCTTGCCGGGCATGATGGATGAACCGGGTTCGTTCTCGGGGATGGTGATCTCGCCCAGACCGTCTCTCGGACCCGATGCCAGCCACCTTACGTCATTGGCTATCTTCATCATGTCAGCAGCAAGCGCCTTGAGAGCACCGTGTGCAAACACTATCTCATCCTTGCTGGTGAGAGCGTGGAACTTGTTGGGAGCGGTGATGAAATCCTTGCCTGTAAGCTGTGATACAGCTTCAGCTACCTTTACATCAAATCCTTTGGGAGTATTAAGGCCTGTTCCTACGGCAGTACCGCCGAGAGCCAGTTCCTTGAGCTCGGGAAGAGCTATCTCCAGCAGTTTCTTATCCTTTTCAAGGGATGATCTCCATCCGCTTATCTCCTGGGAGAATGCGATGGGTGTAGCATCCTGCAAATGTGTGCGTCCGCTCTTTACGATGCCTTCGTTCTCGACTTCAAGTCTCCTGAATGTAGCAATAAGTTCATCCACCGCAGGAATGACCTTGTCCTCGATGGCGATAACAGCGGAAATGTGCATCGCAGTCGGGAAAGTATCATTGGATGACTGTGACATATTTATGTCATCGTTGGGATGAAGGAGCTTTTCGCCTGCGATCTCATTGCCCCTGTTGGCGATGACTTCGTTGGCATTCATGTTCGACTGAGTGCCGCTTCCTGTCTGCCATACCACGAGAGGGAAGTGGTCGTTGAGAGATCCGCTGATGACCTCGTCACACGCCTTGGAAATGGCATCGAGCTTAGCGTCCGTCATCTTCTCGGGCTTAAGGGCGTGGTTTGCTATCGCAGCCGCTTTCTTAAGATACCCGAATGCCTTTGTGATCTCACGGGGCATAGTCTCGATCCCGACACCGATAAGAAAGTTCTCATGGCTTCTTTCGGTCTGTGCTGCCCAGTACTTGTCGGCAGGCACCTTGACTTCGCCCATAGAATCATGTTCGATACGGTAATCCATTTATCTGACTCCTATCTAACCGGTATACCGGTGCTTTACCATTTGATATTGGTGATGACTTCCTTCAGGCAGTCTGCGCTGTGTCTGAGCTTGGCGATCTCTTCATCGGTAAGGGGAACGTTGAGCTTGCACTCGATACCGTCTCTGCCCACGATGGAAAGAACAGAAAGGCAAACATCGTCTATGCCGTATTCGCCGTTCATCATCGTGGAAACAGTCAGTGCAGTATCTGTGCCGCTGAAGAGGCACTTGCAGATATGGCATACTGAAATAGCTATCGCATAGAATGTAGCGCCCTTGTTGGCTATGATCTTGCCGCCTGACTTGCGGGTGTATTCCTCGATGGCATCATAGTCGATAGTCTTGCGCCTGTCTTCGGGGAGGGAGTTGATATATTCCTGGATGGGCACGCTGGCAATGTTGGTGAGCGACCAGGGAACGAAAGCGGAATCACCGTGCTCGCCGAATACATAGGCATGGACGTTCTGCTGGCTTATGTCGAAAGCCTCGGAAAGTCCTGTGCGCAGTCTTGATGTATCAAGTGAAGTGCCGGAGCCGATGATGTGGTTTGCAGGAAGTCCTGAGAACTTGTGGAACTGATAGGTCAGCACATCGATAGGATTGGATACGATAATGTAGATCGCATCCGGAGCGTATTTGGTTATCTCCGGGATGATAGTCTTGGTAATATCAACATTTATCTGTGCAAGCTCCAGTCTCGACTGACCGGGCTTTCTTGCAACGCCGGAAGTAAGTATAACTACGTTCGATCCCTTGGCATCCTCATAGGAACCGGAATAGATGGATGCAGGGGAGCAGTAGGGCACGCCCTGACGGATGTCCATAGCCTCTCCGATGGCCTTGTTTTCGTTTATGTCGATGAGGACGATCTCCGATGCGATGGAATTGACCACCATTGTGTAGGCAATGGTCGAGCCGACGCTGCCGGCACCGATAATAGTTACCTTGTTGCTCATAGTTTGATCTCGCTTTCTTGTAAGAATTTAGATGAAGTGGATAGATGTGATACCCTCAACGGCAGCAAAGCAACCTATAAAGCACAGCATTATACGTTGGCACATACGCCGCCAATATTATTGTATCACATTCTTCTGAAAAAATCAAGTATAAAAATTTCATTCTATTAAAAATACATAAATATTTTACAATAATTTTCTGCCCGTTATCTGCGCTGCCCGAAATTCGCTATATATAGCACGATCCTCTTGATATAGCCAAAAATCCGACTGTTGCAGTTAGTCTTTGCTAACCTGTATAATTGTAAAATAATAATGAACATTGTAAACTAAAACAAAAATCATGCTCCCGTTTTACATTTTTACAAAAAAACTCTTGCAAAATCCGAGGATATGATATATAATATATATGTCAGCCCTCGGGCTGCACATGATACGATGTATGAA
The DNA here is from genome assembly GCA_017468865.1 of Oscillospiraceae bacterium. Classification (GTDB taxonomy): domain Bacteria; phylum Bacillota; class Clostridia; order Oscillospirales; family Ruminococcaceae; genus Huintestinicola. Next base: position 26,554 of record JAFUHM010000033.1, read on the forward strand.
AGGAAAATGTATTATGATGAAACTGGTACTTGTCCGTCACGGCGAGAGTGAATGGAACAAGCTCAATCTGTTCACAGGCTGGATGGACGTTGACCTCTCCGAGAAGGGTGTAGAAGAGGCAAAGAACGCAGGCAAGCTCCTTAAGGAAGAGGGCTATGATTTCGATATCTGCTATACTTCCTACCTCAAGCGTGCTATCCATACCCTCAACTATGCTCTTGATGAAATGGACAGAGCATGGCTCCCTGTCATAAAGTCATGGAAGCTCAACGAGCGTCACTACGGTGCTCTTCAGGGCCTGAACAAGTCCGAGACTGCTGAAAAGTACGGCGAGGATCAGGTCAAGATCTGGAGACGTTCCTTTGACATCAAGCCTCCCGCACTTGATGCTGATGACGAGAGAAGCGCTACAAAGCAGGCTATGTTCCGTGATGTTGATCCTGCGCTCCTTCCCGCAAATGAGTCCCTCGAGACCACCATTGAGAGAGCAGTTCCCTACTTCAACGAGGAGATAAAGCCCCAGATGCTGGCAGGCAAGCGTGTTATCATCGCTGCTCACGGCAACTCTCTCCGTGCTCTTGTCAAGTACTTTGACAATCTCTCTTCGGAAGAGATCATCAACGTGAACATACCCACTGCTACTCCTCTCGTTTACGAGTTCGACGATGACTTCAACGTTATCAAGTCCTACTACCTCGGCGATCAGGAAGCTCTCAAGGCTAAGATGAACGCAGTTGCAAACCAGGGCAAGGCTAAGTAAGGACCTTGGATAAATAAGCGGCGCACCTTGTTTTACAGCGCTGTTACAGATTTTTAAGCCATAGTATTTCTGATAGACAGACGGTACTGTGGCTTTTTTTGTTGACGTTTATAATGAGCTTAGCAGCTTCAGACAGAATTGGGGGATATCTATGAGGGATTTTTTGATGAAAGGCACTGTGAAAGGCTCCGTTGTGATCTTTTGCATCCTGATCGCAGTTCATTCCTTTGAAGCGATCGTATTGAGGATGGACGAGACATTTTTTGGTGAAAACTTCATAAACAAGGTCTTCGGGATACTGATCCTTTGGCTCGTCCTTCGTATACTGCAATGGAAGTGGAACGATATAGGCTTCGCACGCAGCGACATCGTGAAAAACATCGTCTGCGGCATAGCGCTTTCCGCAGTGGTATTTATCCCGGCATACACAGTTGAGTTTTTCATCCTGAGGAGCCGAGGCGAGACGGTTCGGTTAGGCTTCTTTACAGCAGGGTTTTCTTTGACAGGGGGAACAACTGATCACAGCGGCATAGGTTTTGTCCTTATGTGTGTGTTCTTTAATATCATAAATGTTATCATGGAGGAAGGCACGTTTCGGGGCTTGTTGTACAAGATCGTCGGAACAAATCATTCTGTGAGATATGCTGTGCTGTTTCAGGCGCTTCTGTTCGGCATCTGGCATATTGTAACGCCGCTGCATAATCTGATAGACGGTGAGCTTGATATGACAGGTTTTATCGGATTGAGCATAGGGTATATCATCCTCGCAGGTATCATGGGTATCAAGTGGGCTATGCTGTATAGGATGACGGGGAGCATCTACATGGGGATGGCAGATCATTTCTGCAATAACTGCATCGCAACAAACTTACTGCATATGACTACCGGCAGCGGAACGGACGAATTGATGATCGTGCGCGTCATGACAGCACAGCTGCTGTCATTTGCTCTTGTGACCATATACCGGACAAGATGGAAGCAGGCTCACAAACAGGCGGTTTGACATATACCGACTGCGCAGATGAACATACCCGAAAGTGCTTCATTATGAAAGGCTTTCGGGTAGTTTTGTACATGATGAGAGTGTCGGCATAGCTGCCGAACATATTGCTGTATGCAGGAAGCACCCGCACCGGTTTGAGGTTTATGCACACTAAGTTTTAAAATTTTGTCATATCTATTGATTATTTTAATTATTTATGGTATAATCAAGTCATGGATGCTATCTTGGTATCCGGCAGGGGATACAAGCCCCTGTCGGTTGTCGGAAAGCTGATGCCTGCCGCTGCTTTCCTGAAAGCAGGGCTGAATTAGGAAATACGCAGATTATAGCATCGGACAGCGGTATCAGTACCGCCTGAGGATGCGGATGACAAAAGGGGTATTATAATGGGAGTATTTTCAAGTATAGACCGGTTCAGAGAGGCCGGTCAGAGAACAAACGTGAACAATGAGGAAAGGTTCGGAGAGCCTGTGAAGTCTCTCTTCACCTCTACCAAGGTATTCTCTCTTCACCACAGCATACAGATAACAGATGCCGAAGGGAACGTTGTTTACAACGCAAGCACCAAATTCCCGTCACTCCATGACAAGACGGATATCTATGATGCTGCCCAAAGGCATATAGCGCATATAGAAAAGAAGTTCCTTTCCCTTCACGAGAGACATTTCGTCTCCATGGGGGACGGCACAAGGTTTGAACTGTGCAACGAACTGTTCCACCTCATCAATGACATCACCAATATCGAAGGACTCGGCTGGCAGCTGAGAGGCAACATCATAGGGCTCAACTTTGAGCTTTACGATCAGTACGGTGAAGTCATCGCCGTTATCGCACAGAAGATGATATCCCTTCACGACAAATACTGTGTGGATATATACAGACCTGAATATGAGGACAAGGTGGTAGCTATACTCATCACCCTTCAGCATATGATAAAGGACAGGGAGAATTCCGCTGCGGCGTCATCCTCCTCATCAAGCAGCGACTGACAGCAGATCCATGACGGTCAGCCCATTTATCCGTGAGCGGCGGCTGTCTGTACGGTATCTGTTTACACATCATCTGTGATACATTCAGGGGATAGTATGAAGAGGTCATTGAACAGCAGACTTATCAGATTAGCGGCTATGAGTACGATCATCGGTTCATTATCCATTTCTCTTGTAGCTGTCACATATCTGAATTCCATAACCAATAACTTTGCCGTGAAGACCGAGAATGTCATTGTTGCCGCAGCCTCCTCTTCGGTAGGTGAGGAGAATGTATTTCTTTCGTCTGCACTGGAGAATGCGGTGCCCGGTGAAGAACATGACATATTCTCTTCTGTATTCACCCTGGGAGATAAGCGCCCGTACAATACCGCAGCAGCCGAAAGAGAGTTTGCCACCCTTGATGAAGGAGAGTCACTGTGTATATGCCTTCCCGGTGAGAATGTGAGCCTCTTCGCCTATGATAAGGGCGACAGCGTGATCGTTGGTGAACTTTCCGAGGGATACTTCGACTATACGGTAGAGGGTATGGCTGCTGACGGTTCGGAAGGGCTTGTCTTCAACAACAGAACGGGTACTGTGCTTATTGCGACGGACAAGACGAGATGCGGGACGAATATTTCGGACGATCCTGTATATGAAAATGCGTATTCAGCCGCACAGAACGGGGAAACTTACCGCTTCGGAGGCTTTACGAAGAATACTGCGGTCTACTCTGCTCCCATCGATAATGCCGAGGGGGTCACGGTGGCGTACTGTCCCCAGGCCAAGATGCTTTTCGGGCAGGGGAGACGTGCAGTTGTCACCATGCTTTCATGGATGATAGTGAGCATACTTCTGGTGGTGCTGGTCGCTCTGCGCATGGCAAACAAGATCACAAATTCCATTCTTCCAACAGTCGAGTGTCTGGACAAATTCTCAAAGGGTGAGATAGATACATCCTTTGTCCCCAATAACAGGGGCGATGAGACAGAGCTTCTCTCCGCCGCCATGAAGACGACCATTGATAATGTAGGTTCGTATATAAAGGATATAGATGCAGTCCTTTCCAGGATAGCCGACGGAGATCTTACCGTCCGTTCGGGGGCTGACTATAAGGGGGACTTTATCAATATCAAGGATTCTCTTGACAATATAACTTCCTCCCTGTCATCTGCCATAAGCGCTATAAGAAAGGCAGGCTCAAGCGTAAACAGCGGTGCAGGCATCATTTCTGACGGCGCCAAGTCCCTTGCGGATAATTCCAATGCTGAGGCTGCCACGCTCAAGGAGCTTGATGCCCTTGTATCGGGTATAAATGACAGAGTCCGCAGGAATACCGATATGATCGGACGCATGGAGAGTATTTCCTCCGATGTGATACAAAGTGTGGAGCACAGCAACAAAAGCATGGAGGAACTGAGCGGAGCGATCGAACAGATACGCACAGCATCATCCGAGATACGCTCCATTGCCAAGCTCATCGAGGATATCGCCTTTCAGACCAATATACTTGCCCTTAACGCCGCAGTTGAGGCAGCAAGGGCGGGGAATGCGGGAAAGGGTTTTGCGGTTGTAGCCGATGAAGTCAGGAACCTTGCAGGAAGGTCGGCTGAGGCAGCAAACAATGCGGTGATCGTCATCGGCAGGAGCGAGGCTGCTGTGGAACGGGGCGTAGAGCTCAATTCATCCGTCACCTTGTCCCTTGAAAATGCCCTTGACCGTGTGAATGAAATGGGAACGATAGTGGATGAGATATCCCATTCCTACGATCAGCAGGCCAAGGACATCAATGTGGTGAGCATCGGCATCTCCGATATATCATCGGCTGTTTCGGATAACGCATCCACGGCGGAAGAGGCTGCATCAAGCACAGCTGAGCTTGCGGGTCAGGCGGACGTGCTTGAAAAGCAGATAGGCGGCTTCAAGGTAAAGTGATCCATTCATATCAAAAAGGTGCCCTGCGGCACCTTTTTTCTGCTCTGTCGGGCTCATCAAAGGCAAATGATGTAAATTTATAATTCCGTAATCATCTGTCCAAAGAAAAGGTTGTGCCTCATTGTATTTTATAGGATATGTTAAGAAAAAAATATCTTATACTATTCATTTTATCGAGCGGTTATGATATATTAGTATAGAATTTGAAATCAGGGTAACTATGCGTATTCGTATTTATGACTTATTTCCGAGAGGTGTTCAGATGTTTCAGTTGAGATGGCTTTGGTCCAATATGAAGGGCAGCAGGCGAAACTATATAATAGCACTGTGTCTGTCTGTCTTCTGCAATATGCTGTATATAACAGCACCGTACTTCCAGTCGCAGATAATAGATACATTTATCTCCAATGACAATGCCGCAGAGAATATGCGGGATCATTCCGACCTGTTCTATAAACTGCTGGCGGGGATGATCGGCTTTACGCTTCTCCGTACCATAATGCAGTACTGCTGCAATATGTATTATGAGAAGTCTTCACAGGGCATGATATACAAGATGCGCACCCATCTGTTCCGCAAGATCGAAAATCAGGACATGGAGTTTTACAACAAATTCCGCACGGGCGATCTTATGACCCGTCTCACAGGTGACCTTGACATGATGCGCCACATGGTATCATGGGTCATAAAGGGATGCGTTGAATCCATCTCACTTTTCACCGTATCTATGGTGTATTTCTTTACCATCGACGTACCTACGGCTTTGTGTATACTTGCCATCACACCATGTATCTTCATCATAACACGCCGTATCTCCAAGGAAGCAGGCCCTGCATACCGCAAGGTGCGTGAGACTTCCTCCGCACTCAACACCGCCGCACAGGAGAATATCTCCGGCAACCGCATAGTAAAGGCTTTTGCCCGTGAGGATTACGAAAAGAAGAAATTCACCGAGCGTGACGAGGCATACCGTACAGCCAATATCAAGGCGGCATTCGTATGGCTCAAATATCAGCCGTGGATGGATATTGCGGCAGGTATGCTTTCGGTGGTGCTGCTTATCTGCGGCGGTTATTTCATGATGAACGCACATCTTTCCATGGGTCAGTATGTAGCCGTTTCGGGTCTTCTCTGGGCGGTGAGCAATCCCATGCGCCAGATGGGTTCCTATGTGAACGACTTCCACCGCTTCATGGCATCCGCAGCCAAGATAGTAGAGATCTACTACGAGGCTCCAAAGATAGTCGATCGTGTCGATGCCAAGGAGGACAAGCCCGAAGGTGAAGTTGAGTTCCGTCATGTTTCTCTCGACATAGACGGCAAGAGAGTCCTCGACGATGTATCCTTCCACATCTTCCCGGGTGAGCAGGTGGTCATCATGGGGCCTACCGGATGCGGTAAGACCTCACTTATCGACCTTATTCCCAGGTTTAAGGACGTTACAGAGGGTGAGGTGCTCGTAGACGGCGTAAATGTGCGTATGCGCAAGCTTCACGATCTGCGGCACAGCGTATCGGTAGCTACACAGGATGTGCTCCTGTATTCAGATACCATAGACAGCAATATCGCATTCGGCAACTCCTCACTTGAAGAGGAATATGTACAGGAATGTGCGGATCTTGCGGCTGCAAGCGAGTTCATAGAGAAGCTGCCGCAGAAGTATGATACTATCGTCGGCGAAAGGGGAGTAGGTCTTTCGGGCGGTCAGAAACAGCGTATATCCCTTGCCCGTGCTCTTGCCATGAAGCCCTCCATACTGCTACTAGATGACACTACATCCGCTGTTGATATGGAAACTGAAAACTATATCAGGAACTCTCTTGAGAACCGTCTTGATTTCCCGTGTACCAAGATCATGACTGCACAGCGCATATCCACCGCACGCAATGCGGATAAGATAATCATCCTTGACGGCGGCAAGGTAGCTGACATAGGTACACATGAAGAACTGATAAGCCGTGACGGGTACTACCGTCAGATCTATGATCTGCAGTGCGGAGGTGAGGAAATTGCGTAATAAATACGATGAAGACGAACAGCTTGAATCCCCCTTTTCGTTTGAGCATCTCAAGCGTTCATGGATATACATACGCCGCTATAAATGGGGCATGATGGGCGCACTTGTCCTGTCGATGCTTTCTGCTGTCGCAGGTCTGACAGGTCCTCTTATCACACAAAGAGCCCTCGATGTGTCGATCCCGGGCAAGGATCTGGGTGAGCTGGCATTTCTCGCACTTCTGTTGGTATGTGTCACAGTCATCGCCACTCTCCTCGGCAATCTTTCCGCCCGCATCATGACGAAGACAGGACAGAATATAATCTTTGACATTCGTGAAGACCTGTTCGCCCATCTTCAGAAGCTTCCCTTTTCTTACTATGATGAGCGTCCGCACGGCAAGATACTCATTCGTGTCATAAACTATGTGGACAGCGTGTCAAATATGCTGTCAAACGGTATCATCAGCTTTATCCTCGAAATAATGAACATGGTGTTCATACTGATATTCATGTTCATAGTCGATGTCAAG
>JAFUHM010000034.1 GCA_017468865.1 Oscillospiraceae bacterium
AGGAGATCACCCGATAGAAGTTAAGGCCGTCCGTGCCGCCGTAAAGGGCTTCGCTCGGCTCGAACGAGACTTCCCTCTGAAGATCGTTCATTTCCGCCTCCGTCAGATACGGGGGATTGGATACGATCATGTCTATCTGCACGGGCTCTCCGTTCGCATCCACGAAGTTGTCGAGCAGGTGTCCGTTGGATACGTCCCCCCTTATGAGGGTGACGTCCGCACGGTTGTCACGCACGTTGTCCATCAGGTAGGGTATGGCATCGCCCGAAAGCTCCACCGCATACACTTTCGCCCTGTCCCCCAGTTCCTTTGCAAGGGTGACGGCGATACAGCCGCTCCCGGAGCAGAGATCGGCGATGATGAGAGGAGAGCCGTCATAGAGCCTGCCCGCATGGTCAAGAGCCGCTTCGGCAAGAGTCTCGGTGTCGGGGCGGGGTATGAGTACGCCCTCTCCCACCCTGAACGTGCGCCCGTAGAACTCCCATGAGCCGAGGATGTATTGCAGGGGATACCCTTCAAGCCGCTTGTGTGCGGCGCTTATGGCAAGTGCCGCCTTGTCTTCGGGGATATCGCTGTCGGGGTGGGTGAGAAGTGTCTCACGGGAGGCGATGAAGTCCTCAAATATGCACATTGCATCGAACTCCCCGTCGGGGCTGTCCTTCAGCAGGCTGCGCAGTCTTGTGTTTATTTCCTTGATTATCATATTCTTATGTGCCGCTCCTTATTTTTTCACGGGGTAAAGCCCGTTCATCACTTCGGCGGCGGTAAGTGCAAGGGCATCGTCGGATGAGGTCAGCACCATGACGGATTCCGAGCCGGTGGTCAGCGCCTCGAAGTAGCCCTTTTCCTCATACTGTTCCCGTTCACGGGTGTAGCATACGGCTATCCGCATCAGTTCGAGCCTTGACTGGGCAAGGGTGCCGTTGAATTTGTAGAACACCCTTTCCCCCGTGGACTGATCCGTCCGCACCGTCACCGTCCCCTCCCATCTGGTGGGCAGCATGAAGCAGTACCCCCTTGACGGGTCGAACAGGGATGAGTATTTCTCGGACAGGGTGTAGTTTTCAAATACGTTCCAGTTGGTAAGGTATATCCGGTCGCTGTCACGGTATCCGGGGAAGTTGTCGATGGTGGGTATCTCCACTATGCCGTCCCCGTCGATGTCCTGTGAGTAGTGCCACTTTCGGGAGGTGATGGCAGGTATCTCCGAATTGTCGAGGGTCGCAGGGTCTCTGAGTTCACCGTCCACGCAGTAGAGTATCTCCGTGGAAATGGTGCCGCTTCCGGATGCGGAGTCTGCATATACTGCCGCCGCACCTCCGCCGAGGCCGCCGCTGACCGTGTTCACAAGCTCCGCCGTGCTCTCCCTCATCATTACCGTGGAACGGCGCTTCACGCCGTCGCCGCTGTCGGTCACAAGGGATGCGTAGGCAGGGTGATCGTCGGTGTTCCCGTTTACGAGAACTATGTCCTCGCCGCCGTCAAGGTCTATGTCGATGAGCTCGAACCGTGAGTACAGCTCGGAATACACGTTTTCAAGCCGTCCCTCCGTGTATGAGTAGATGCACAGCGTCTTATCCGCCCTTGCCGCCGAGGAATAGCCTATGGCAAGGTAGTTCCTGCCCGAGGAGAATTTCGTGGTGCAGATATGCTCCACCTGAGTGCCGGGGGATGCGTGGTCATATACGCTTTTCCAGCCCTCCTCCGTCTGATGCAGCACATTGAGCCTGACGGCATTCTGCTCGTCGGCACGGTAGAATGCACAGGCTTCATCCGAACCGTCCGAGTCAAGGTCGAGGAAGAGGAATGCACTGCGCTCATCGCCGCTTCGGGGATATACATAGGTGATGTCGTCCCCCACTGCTTCCACAAGGGCATTATACACCTGCTCCTGCAGCTGCGACATGACAGGCGGCTCGAGCAGTTCCTCCACGGAGGCGATCCCCGTGCATGAGGTCAGCAAACAGACTGCCGCTGTCAGCTTTATGGACCTTTTCGTAAGAATACCTCCATACCTGTCTACATGAAAATCAGCAATCAGGTATCTGCGAGCCTGTCGCCGATGCTGATTGCTGATTTGTGATCAAAGCTCGGGTTTTTCTTTCTTTTCCTTTTCTTCTCTGCCCGTTATGGTAGTTTCGATCTTCTCTCCCTCGGGAGGAACTTCGATGTTCTGGAACTCATCCTCGATGTTCTGCATCTCCTCATAGGAGCGGACAAGAGGAGCTCTCGTCCAGCGGCGGTTGCCTGTCGAAAGCCTGGGCATGGGTCTGTAAACATATGTGCTCCAGAATGCCCAAACCACGGTAACGGTCATGAAGATGATGCCGAGGTCTGCGGTGGAAGGAACTGCCATTGCCTGTCTTGTCTCGAAGGACTCGGAAACAAGGAAGCCGTCGGGAAGTATGAGCAGGATAAATCTGGGTATCACGCTCACGGCTGCCAGTATGGATGAGGTGTAGCCCCAGAAGCAGAGCCAGAAGCGTGTGTCCTTTTTCTCCATGCCGTTGAAGAATCTCGCCATGGTCATGAAGAACATTACGGCGAACATCCTTGATGCCAGCTCATAGAGCCTGTCGGTGGAGAGTGCTATCATGTCGTTCTGGGAGATCATGCGGAGAATGTTGACGATCTGCCATACGGAATATGTCGCAAGGGAAGCGCAGTTTGCGTGAGTAAGGCCTACCCCTCTGAATATGTTGACTGCTATGGAAATGAAGGTGAGGATGACCAGTATCATCAGCAGCTGATAGAAGAACGTCCCCACGTTGTAGCCTGTCAGGCGGTTGTATTCCTTGTAGGCGTATTTGTCCACGTCGGGGTTCTTGACCGCATCATATACAAGGTTCTCCTTGGCGTACCGTTCATTTCCCGCCCAGAGGGACACGAAGTAAACGATGATGTCCATCACGAAGAGTATCGCCATTGCTATGGCTGCATACCCTGCGGCGACCGGTATCTTCTTGGAGAGCCTGTCGTAGCGCAGTCGCCACGGATTTATCAGGACTACCGACTTGATGACCTTGTCACGGGCAGATCCCGTGATGAGCACGAAGCCGATGGCCGCAAATCCTGCAAGCAGTATCAGCAGCGTGTAGTTGAGCAGGGGATTGGTATTTATGTATCTGCCTCTGCTGTAATCATAGTTGGTGGTGAGCTGGACGAACCTTGCTATCACCGAGACTATCAGCACGATGATGTAGACAAACGTAGAAGCCTTCTTTTTGAGAGGTCCCTGCCGGTTGGCTCTGGCGTTGTTTTTAGCCCTTACCGCATCCTCATCGATATACTTGCGAGCCATATTGTCAGATCCTTTCAGAGATCACGGTGTGATCGTCTTTATGGTATTGATTTCGTTTCAAATTCATAAATTAACAAAAAAATCCTAATTTATTATACTACAAAATAAACAGCTTGTCAAGAGAATTTGGTATGATTTTTGAAAAAAGTTTTGAGGGCAAAAACATCCCCCGTGTGAGTGCGATGTAAACAATAAAGCCGTCCCGTGTCAGGTAAATAGTGCAAATTTACAAATTTTGGAAAAAAGCATATAAAATGTATTGACATAGGGGTGTAAAAATGTTATACTTAATTGATTGTGTTTTTGGAACAAAGGGCTTTGCATATGCACAGCCTGAAAGAAAGGAAGATCGAACAAAGTGAAAAGAGTGGGCAAGCCCGTCTTTTTCCTCGTGTTCGCCCTGATAATGCTCTTTGCGGCATCTGTCATATGGGGACTGAGCAACTGGTACGGGGATCTGGAGACGGTCTACATCAAAGGTGTCGATGACATCAGATTCGGCATCGACATAAAGGGCGGCGTTGACGTCACCTTCGGGCCTCCCGCAGGCTTTGACGCTACCAATGAGCAGCTCGATGCAGCCAAGGAAGTCATCGTTCAGCGTATGATCACCCTGGGCATCACCGATTACGAGACTTATCTTGATTACAGTGCGGATCACATCATCGTGCGCTTCCCCTGGAAGTCCGATGAGGCGAACTTCGACCCCGAGGCAGCCGTAAAGGAACTGGGCGAGACAGCCCGCCTCACCTTCCGTGAGGGATATGAGACTGACGGCACAGGCCTCCCCACGGGCGTTACCGCATCGAATATCATTCTCGAGGGCAGCGACGTGGCTGACGCATATGCCGCATACGATCAGCAGCAGTCGGAATGGGTGGTAGCGCTCCGCCTTGACGCTAACGGCACGACCAAGTTTGCCGATGCGACCGCAAGGCTCTATCAGGAGGGCGGCGCCATCTCCATCTGGATGGACGACACCATGATATCCGCACCCAGAGTAAGTGCGGTCATCTCCGACGGCAACGCTACCATCACGGGCAGCTTTGATGCGGAGGGTGCGACAAAGCTCGCCAATCAGATAAATTCGGGTGCTCTCCCCTTCAAGCTGGAGACCACATCCTTCTCCACCATTTCTCCCTCTCTGGGACAGGGCGCACTTGATGCAATGGTGCTTGCGGGCATCATCGCATTTGCAGCCATAGCACTTTATATGATCATCATGTACAGGCTCCCCGGCTTCATCGCCGTTATCTGCCTTATCGGTCAGGTGGCAGGCACGCTGGCATTCGTTTCGGGATGGTTCGGCTTCCGTGAGGGCTCCATACTCACCATCCCCGGTATCGCAGGTATCATCCTTGCGGTAGGTATGGGCGTCGATGCCAACGTTATCACGGCAGAGCGCATAAAGGAAGAGCTTGCCGCAGGCAAGACCCTCAACGGCGCACTCCGTTCGGGCTACTCCAGAGCGTTCTCCGCCATACTTGACGGTAACGTGACCATGATCCTTGTTGCCATCATCCTCATGGGTGCCTTCGGTACCACCGACAGCATCTGGGCAAAGCTCCTGCATTTCGCATTCTTCATGTTCGGACCTACCACCGCAGGTACTATATATTCCTTCGGCTACACGCTGGTGACCGGTACTATACTCAACCTCTTCTTCGGCGTACTCTGTGCAAGGCTGATGACCATGTCGCTTTCTGAATTCAAGATATTCAAAAAGCCCTCACTTTACGGAGGTGCAAAATGAGTACACCGCAGACAAAATTCAATCTGAAGTTCATGGAGAACCGCAAGACCCTGTTTATCATATCGGGTGTGCTCATACTCTTCTCCATACTCTCCACATTCATCTTCCATGCACAGCTTGACATACAGTTCAAGGGCGGTACGCTCATAAGCTACATCTACACCGGAGAGATAGATGAAAATCAGTTCAAGGCTGATGCGGAAGAGGCACTTGGCGGTATGCCCGTCAAGGTCACCACAGGTACGGATTTCAACACGGGCAGGAACAACATACAGGTATCGCTCGTGTCCAATTCGGGTCTTACCGCCGACAAGCAGATAGCCCTCACCGATGCCCTTGAGCAGAAGTACGCCGCCAACGGCATAGAGCTCCTCTCCTCCACGGACGTATCACCCTCCGCAGGAAGCGAGTTCTTCCGCAAGTGCATCGTAGCGGCGATCCTTGCCGCCATCGTCCTCATACTCTACATCGCAGTCCGGTTTAAGAACATAGGCGGCTGGCTGGCAGGAATATGCGCCATCGCCGCACTGATACACGATATCATAATCGTGTACGGTTCATTCGTGGTGATGCACATGAGCATCGACGCCAACTTCATGGCGGTCATCCTCACCATCCTCGGCTACTCCATCAACGATACCATCGTCATCTATGACCGTATCCGTGAGAACAGGGGACTGTACAAGGATATGCCTCTCAAGGAACTTGTGAACCTCTCCACAAATCAGTCGCTGGTAAGGTCGATAAACACATCCGTCACCACCATCTTTGCAATGCTCTGCGTAACTGTCGTGGCACTCGCAAGAGGCGTGACATCCATAATCTCCTTCTCCCTCCCCATGACCATAGGTCTTGTGGTCGGCACCTATTCTTCCCTCTGCATAGCCGCTCCCCTCTGGGTATGGCTCGAAGAGAAGAAGGCTGCAAAGGCTGAGAAGTGACCAACAATGCTTAAACAAAAAGAACGGGAATGGAGCTCATTCCCGTTCTTTTTGATCTGAAGCTGTTATCTGGGACAGGCGCCCGACTTCCTGTGGCATTTCTTCTTTGCTTCATACATACGCATATCCGCCTCATGGACGAATGCGTCCATATCCTGGGACACGCCGTCCGTCTTTGATATGCCGACGGAAATAGACAGGTCTATCCCGAGTTCTGCGAAGTAATCCGTCAGTGCCTTGTCAAACTTTATCATCTGTGAGCGTGCCTGAGTCTCGTCACGCAGATCTGCCGCCACGATGAATTCATCACCGCCAAGGCGTGCGCAGGTGCATGAGGGGAAATACGCCTTGAGGAATTCCGCAGTCCGGATAAGCACCTCATCGCCCTTGTTATGCCCGAATTCGTCGTTTATCGCCTTGAATCCGTTGAGATCCATGTAGAAAAGTATCATGGGGCGGCGGTAGTTTGCCGCAAGGTAATTGTAGAAGAAGCGGCGGTTGTTTATCCCCGTCAGGGTGTCCGTGTTGGCGGCCTTGATGATCGTCTTTTCGTAGTTTCGCTGATATGTCAGATCCTGGAGGGTGACAAAGTACCCCGACAGGTTGCCGAAGAAATCGTGTATCTCCAGTTCCGTGAGCTTGTAGTACCGTGTGTCGGAAGGGGCCTCCATGCGAAATTCCTGTATGACGGAGTGAGTGCCCTTGTCCTCTGCCGCCTCCCCCTCCGCAGTGAGGCATGATGCCTTCCAGCGGGGATAGTCGAAATCATCGGTGTTGTCGATGTCGGCGCCGCTTATCCCTGCAAAGTCGGAATTCATCCTGACCACCTTATGATCGGGAGTGAATATGACCATGGGGAAGGGGAGACTTTCCACGAGGATGGCAAGCTCTATCCCCAGATTGGAGAAGTTGGTCACGTCATGGCCGACACCCACGGTGCCGTAGACATTGCCGAAGGGGTCGTATATGGGAGTCTTGTAGGTGGTGAACTGCTTGAGCCCCTCACGGGTGGTGACGGGTTCATCACAGATGGAGGTCTTCCCCGTGGAAATGGCTGTCTCCTCGGACTCGGCGCAGGCAAAGTCATTGCCCTCCTCGGGGCGGGGAGCATCCCATATATAGAAGTGATCCTTGCCTATGCAGTCCTCACGGGTGCGGTGTACGATATCCGTGAAGGCGGTATTTACCATAGTATGTATGCCGTCGAGCCGCTTATACCACAGCATATCGGGCACGGTGTCGATGGTGGCATCAAGCAGGTGCTTGTGGAATATCTTCTCATACCTGTAAAGTATGCGTGAGACGGTCATGAGCGCACGGTCGTGAAGGTACTTCCCGTCCCAGTCTGCCCACAGGTCGTACAGCTTCCATACTATGTCAGCGGCATCTTCATATTCCCCCACAAACACCACATAGGTGTCGGGAAGATCGACGGTGCTTCGGGCAAGGGCTGCGTTTTCGGTGAGTATGAGCATGGCGCCCCCGTCGGGAGGGGAAGGCGCTTCACCGCCGGTGCGTATGTCCGCATCCACGAACTCCGGCATCTCCTCCGGTGAAAGAGAGGGTATCAGTCTGCTGTTCACAAGGTCATCTATTATAGTAAGTTTAAGTCTGAACATAATAACACCTGCCCCCGGTCAGGATCTTAAAAGATCTCATATTTGCCAGATATACAGCTATATCATATCACAGATGCGGAAGATAGATGTTACTATTTTATGAACAAATCTATACTTCCGTCACATTCTACTTTATGCCTAAATCATGAACGGAAATGTTGTGGATGTTCACAAGTTGGCTGTCCGCTGATATTCAGTCTATGATGATGCTTATGATCTTTCCTGCGTTGATGTCGATAAGATATGCCTCTGCGATGCGCCCCTTATCACTGTAATATTTGAACGGGGCGTTCTCCGGGCGGTCGGTGAGCTCTACCAGATACTGCGTAAAGTAGCGCTCCCAGCTGAAATGATCTTTGCTGTCTATATATGATGAGGGATCGTCAAGTATCTTTTCAGATGCACCTTTTATCAGACCCGATCTGAGGATGAGCCATTCAAATGATTCCGGGAGACAAAGAGTCATATCCGATGATGATGCGATTTTCAGAACTCTGTCTATTTCTGAGCCGAAAGCCGCACCGTCTGCAATGATGAATACTCTTCGCCCTTTATTCTCCATGACCCATCGGAACACTCCGGAATTGCCGCCCGAAGTGAAACACTCGATATCTCTGCTTTCAAAATAGTGCTTATAAAACTGATACCCGGATCCCGAATCCTCCGTAAGTACCGCATCGGGCTTCGGTCTTGCCGATGATCTGCCTTTGCCGTACACAAATGAGGTATCATGACCGTACATCTTTTTGAAACTGTGGTTTTTGCCGCTTGTTTTGATCTCGTAGATCTCTTCCACGCTGTACGGAAGCTCATGCAGGCTGTCCCTGCAAAAAATGACATAGTAATTATCCGTGCCCTCAATGGATGAGGCAAGATCCTTTGTTTTCAGAAAAGCTGCACCCTCATCGATAAATACGATGCTGTCGGAAGTATTCCCGAGCTGGTTTCTCCAGTCGGTATCTGTCAGAGCCACACACTGCTTGTCGCATCTGATGTTTACTCCGCTCTGATCTTTAAGGCGTGTGTGATCGGAGATCATTTCGTATAATGTGGTCTTTCCCGTACCGCTGTCGCCCCGAACGATGGTTATGTTCCTTATCAGATCGAATTTGAATACAGCATCCCTGTTCCTTACTTCCACATGATGGTTTCCGGTCATAGGCACCTCACACAAATTCTGCGGCTTCCCATACAAGCTCGTCCATGTTCTTTACTATCCTGTTGGTATTCTCGATATATATCCTGAATTCGCCCTTGCCGAAATCCATCAGGTGACGAAGATTGATGACCACCTTCTTTTTCTGAGCGGCTTTGTTCTCTGCAATTCTGAGTATCCACTCCGCACAGTTATCCCCGCAGGTGGATGCGTTGAATATTTTCGAGCTGTCATTGTCTATGAGCAGCAGGGTCTTCACTCCGCCTGAGAGCTTCTTGGGGCTCATGTTTCCGAAAACGGGGCTCATGATAGTCCTCTCATCGATCACTTCGGACTTGTCAACTGCCTTTATGATCTCTTTAGACAGCGGCTTTGTTATCCAGCCGTCCTTATAGGTGTTGTTGAAGTACACGCTTGTGTTGAATATGGCATCAGGTCTGTCTCCCATATCTCCGAAGAAAATATGCAGCATAGACATCACCTCCCGCACGATCCGCAGAGCGTCTCAAAAGCCTTCTCCGCCACGGTGCGAAGCGCTCCCCCGAAGGGATCGTCAAGTCCTGCGGCAGACACAAGGCCTCTGAACGTCTCACGTCCGCCAAGGGAGACCAGCTTGTAATAGCGGTCGAATGCGTCCTTGCGGTCGCTTTGCATGAGCACCCAGAATTCAAGCGCTACCGTCTGGGCAAGGCAGTAATCGATGTAATAGAAGGGGCGTTCGTAGATGTGTCCCTGTCTCTGCCAAGCACGTCCCTCGCCCCAGAATGAAGAGCCGTCAAGATCTATCCACGGCATATAGACTGCGGTGAGCTCCTTCCACCTGTCGA
Organism: Oscillospiraceae bacterium; assembly: GCA_017468865.1. GTDB lineage: Bacteria > Bacillota > Clostridia > Oscillospirales > Ruminococcaceae > Huintestinicola. The sequence goes on from JAFUHM010000034.1 coordinate 9,598, forward strand.
TGCGCTCGGAGGGGGTCAACTCGGGATGCTCGTAGACGATGTGCTGGAAGTGATCCACCATAGTGCCGTAGGGGATGAACTGGAGCGCATCGGTAAGATGTGTCTGACGGAACTTCTCCGCATCCTTGCCGAAGAAATCCGCGGAAGCGGAGTAGGCGAAGAACTCCATGGTCATGGAGTGTATCTCGCAGGCCTCGATGGTGGGGAGCATGGTGTCCGTGGGACGCTGCCTGCGGTTGACATATGCCGCAAATGCGTGTCCTGCTTCATGGGTGACTACCTCCACATCCCCCTGAGTGCCGTTGAAATTGGCGAAGATGAAGGGGCATTCGAGAGAGGGGAGCTCGGTGCAGTAGCCGCCCTGCATCTTTCCCTTGCGGCTGTATACGTCCATCAGCTCATTTTCCATCATGAAGTCGAAGAACCTGCCTGTCTCGGGGGACAGGGAATGATAGAAGCGTGAGCCTGCGGCAAGTATCTCCTCGGGGGTGCCGCAGGGCTTTGCGTTGCCGTCACGGTATCTGAGGGAAGTGTCGGAGTACTTCAGGGGATATGCCGATCCGGTGCGGTCTGCCTGCTCACGGTAGAGCCTGTCGGCAATGGGGACGATGTATCTCACCACATCCTCACGGAAGCGGGCGATGTCATCGGCATCGTAGCAGTTGCGTGTCATGTTAAGGTAGGCAAGGGGGATGTAGTTTTCAAAGCCGAGAGCCTTTGCCTCATCCGTGCGCACCTTCACCATCTGGTCATAGATGCGGTCAAGGTCGTCCGAGTGCTCCATGTAGAATCCTGCTTCCGCTTCCCATGCCCGTCTGCGCAGATCGTCGTCGGGGGACTGCTTGAAGGGGGCAAGCTGTGATATGGTGCGCTTCTCCCCCTCGAAGTCTATCTGGGCGGAGGCGATGAGCTTTTCGTATTCGCTGATTAGCTTATTGTCCTGCTGCATGAAGGGTACGGCGGCAGGGGAGAAGGAACGCAGGAACATATCCGTATTGGTAAAGAGCACCTTGGAGAACCGCTTTTCAAGCTCGGGACGGAACGGGCTCTGGGCAAGAGCCTTTGCGATGTCCTCGTTCATCTCGGTGAAGACGGGGCTGTTCTCATCGAAGAACTCCTCCTCGTCGGAGTAGTACTTATCCTCTGTATTTACGGAGTGGCGGATATAGCATATGCTCATCTGTGTGGAGTATCCTGCGGCTATATCGTCCCACGCAAGATATGCCTTTTCCGCTTCCTCGGCACAGGAGGCGTTCCTGATCGCATCAGCCGCCTGTCCTGCCTGACGGCGGAGCTTGTCCATATCGGGACGGGTATAGATCACCTGTGAAAATTTCATGTTTTATCCTTTCAGAAAGATGCGGGGCGCAGCCCCCTGTCTTTATTCGGAACCGTCTGCACGGTTAATATACGACAATGACAGTATACCACGTTTGGCACCTCCATGTCAAGAGGAAAAGGACTTTCGGAGAATTACAGCAAATCGACACATTTCATACACATACGAAATATTGACAAACATCCGCAGGTGTGATATAATCAAAACAGCGCTTTATTTTTAATTGTTCAAGCGATCGTTCTTATAGGAGTGCAAAATGAAGATCAAATGGAATGATAAATACCTGACGGTATCCGCCTATGCGGTCATCACCTTCTTTGTGTGCGTGATGATCGTGCTGGTGATATACAAGATGCCGTCGATCATCGGGGTGATAGGGGACTTCTTCTCATCCATCGCCGCCGTGCTGTGGGGATTTGTGTTTGCTTACCTGCTAAACCCCGTCATGGTGCGGATAGAGAAGCTGCTGCATAAGCTGCTTGACAGGAAGACACCGCATCCGAGGCTGTGCAGGTCTGCTTCCGCCCTTATCTCCGTGCTTCTGGGGCTTGGTGTCATAGCAGCCCTCATCGCCATAATCGTACCTCAGATGTTCGAGAGCATACAGGGGATACTCAACAATATGAACCTGTACATGGAGAACATCTACAAATGGATAAACAAGCTCCTTGAAAACTCCCCCGACCTTGCAGGGTATGCAAACAACGCCTTCGATCAGCTGCGTATGTCCATGATGAACGTACTCAACAACATAGGCCCCAACCTTGCCGAATGGGGCAGCCGCATCAAGGCGGGCGCAACGGGCATCATAGGCGGCATCGGCAACTTTGTCATCGGATTTATCGTGGCGATATACTTCCTCATCGACAAGGACAAGTTCCTCGCACAGGGGAGAAAGCTGTTCACAGCCCTGCTCCCCGAATCTCCGAGAGTTCACCTGTTCTCCCTGCTCAACCGCATGAACAAGTCCGTGGTGGGCTTCCTTTCGGGCAAGATCCTCGATTCGAGCATCATCGGCGTGATATGCTACATCTGCATGAAGGTGCTGGGTCTTGAATACGCCCTGCTCATATCCGTGATAATAGGCGTCACCAATATCATCCCCTTCTTCGGCCCTATCATAGGCGCCGTACCGTCGGGGCTCCTGCTCCTCCTTGCCGATCCCAAGCACGCACTCATCTTCGTGATAATGGTGGTGCTCCTTCAGCAGTTCGACGGGAACATACTGGGTCCCCGCATACTCAGCGATTCCACGGGGCTCTCTCCCTTCTGGGTGATGTTCGCCATCTTCGTGGGCGGCGGTATGTTCGGCTTCCCCGGGATGGTGCTGGGCGTGCCTGTGTTCGCAGTCATCTACGACGTGGCAAAGGATCTGGTGGAATCCGTCCTGAAGCAGAAGGGGATGTCCCCTGCCACATCGGACTACTATATGGACGGTTCGCTTGAACTTGCCGCCGAGGAGCCTCCCAAGCGTGACATCGTGGCGGAGATCGCAGGAAGGATGCGCAGGTCGGGTGCTCAGAACGGGGAAGAAAAGAAGGATGAGGACATATCCGAATAAATTTCCTCTTGACAAATCCGTTCGGTTGTGGTATAATACGATTTAGCACACTAAAACTTTAAACTCCCATTAGTTTAAAGTGTGAAGAAAAAGACAGAAGACAGAAAGAGTGATCATTATGATGAACATGGATTTTATCCGCAAACTGCCCATACCGCAGGAGATAAAGGCGCAGTTCCCCATTTCCGAGGAGATGAAGGCAGTCAAGGCTGAGAAGGACAGGCAGATAGCCGCTGTATTCAAGGGCGAGTCCGAGAAGATGGTGCTTATCATAGGCCCCTGCTCCGCCGACCGTGAAGATGCTGTAATGGACTATATCCACCGCCTTGCAAAGGTGCAGGAGAAGGTGGCAGACAAGCTCATACTCATCCCCCGCATATATACCAACAAGCCCCGCACCACAGGACAGGGATACAAGGGCATGGTGCATCAGCCCGACCCCACCAAGGCGGAGGATATGCTCGAGGGCATAATCGCCATACGCAAGCTGCACACACGCTCCCTTGCAGAGACAGGGCTCGTGTCCGCAGATGAGATGCTCTATCCCGAAAATCACCGCTATCTTTCGGATATACTCTCCTATGTTGCCATAGGCGCAAGGTCTGTCGAGAACCAGCAGCACAGGCTCACCGCTTCAGGCCTTATGGTGCCTGTGGGGATGAAGAACCCCACCGGCGGCGACTACTCCGTTATGCTCAACTCCATCATTGCCGCACAGTCCGAGCATACCTTCCTGTACAGAGGATGGGAGGCACACAGCAAGGGCAATCCCCTTACCCATGCCATCCTTCGTGGATATGTGGACAAGCACGGCCGCTCTCACCCGAATTACCATTATGAGGATCTTGCCCTGCTGTATCAGATGTATGCGGAGAAGGGTCTGGAGAATATGGCGGTGATAGTTGACTCCAATCACTGCAATTCGGGCAAGCGCTTCGCAGAGCAGCCCCGCATCATCAATGAAGTTCTCCATTCCTGCCGCCACAACCCCGATATTAAGCAGTTTGTCAAGGGCTTCATGATCGAGTCCTACATTGAGGAAGGCGCACAGAAGATAGGCGACGGCGTCTACGGCAAGTCCATAACAGACCCCTGCCTTGGCTGGGATGCTTCGGAGAAGCTCATCTACTCCATCGCCGATCAGATATGATATGACCGAAAGCCGCTGCGGCGGCTTTCATTACGGGAGGAAAGCAAATGCAGCTTTACAATTCGCTTACACACAAGAAAGAGGAGTTTGTGCCGTATACGCCGGGTGTGGTCAATATGTACACCTGCGGACCCACCGTATACCACTATGCCCATATAGGCAATCTCCGCAGCTACATCATGGAGGATGTGCTGGAGAAGTCGCTTGAATACACGGGGCTCAAAGTCAACCGTGTAATGAACATTACCGATGTGGGACACCTGACTTCCGACGGTGACACAGGCGATGACAAGATGCTCAAGGGAGCAAAGCGTGAGCACAAGACGGTCATGGAGATAGCCGCATACTACACTGATGCGTTCTTTAAGGACTGCGATGATCTGGGCATACGCAAGCCCAAGACCGTTGAGCCTGCCACCAACTGCATAGATGAGTTCATAAAGGTGATACAGGTCCTCATTGAAAAGGGCTTTGCCTACTTTGCAGGCGGAAATGTGTATTTCGACACCTCCAAGCTCGATGAATACTACAAGTTCGGCGACTTCACCGGAGAGGATCTGGCGGTGGCTGTGCGTGAGGACGTGAGCGAAGACTCGAACAAGCGCAACAAGACAGACTTCGTGCTGTGGTTCACCCGCTCCAAGTTCGACGATCAGGAGCTTAAATGGGAGAGCCCCTGGGGACTGGGCTATCCCGGCTGGCATATCGAATGTTCCTGCATCTCCATGAAGTATCTGGGAGAGCACCTTGACATCCACTGCGGCGGCATAGACAACGCATTCCCCCACCACACCAACGAGATCGCCCAGAGTGAGGCATATCTCGGACACAAGTGGTGCAGCAACTGGTTCCATGTACACCACCTCAACGACAAGGGCGGCAAGATGGCAAAGTCAAAGGGAGATTTCCTCACGGTATCCCTGCTCAAGGAAAAGGGGTACGATCCCCTTGCATACCGCTTCTTCTGCCTTCAGTCACATTACCGCAAGTCGCTGGAGTTCTCCTACGAGAGCCTTGACAATGCGGTGGCGGCTTATGAGCGCATAATATCACGCACCGCAAATCTGCTCAAAGAGGATGACGGGAAGGTGGATGAGAACGCACTCTCCGCACTTACCTCCGCCTTCCGTGAGGCTCTTGAGAACGACCTCAACACATCCCTGGGCATAACAGCCCTCATGGACGTGTTCAAGGCAGAAACCAATGCCGCAACCAAGCTCGCCGCAATAGAGAGCATGGACACTGTTCTCTCCCTTGACATCGTAGGCCATGCAAGGGCAGTGAAGGAAGCTCCTGCCGATGATATTCCCGCAGAGGTGCTTGATCTTATCGAACAGAGGAAGGCTGCACGCAAGGAGAAGAACTTCGCCCTTGCCGACGAGATAAGAAACAGGATCACCGACATGGGCTATGTGGTCGAGGAGACGAGAGAGGGCACAAAGGTAAGGCGTGCATGATGAACGATCCTCTTTCACTGCTGCGGACGAAATACTCCCATTCCATCATGTCCCGGGTGAAGAAGGCGGCAGATGAGTACCACATGATAAACGAGGGCGACAGGATAGCCGTCTGCATTTCCGGAGGCAAGGACAGTATGCTCCTTGCCTGCGTCATGAAGGAACTCATGCTCCACAGCAGGTATCGGTTCGCCACGGAGTTCATGGTGATGGACCCGGGCTACTCCGCAGACACCCTTGACCTGATACACCGTGATCTGGATGCTCTCGGCATCACAGCGCATATTTTCGGCACCGATATATTTGCCGCCATAGAGAATGAACATAACCCCTGTGCATTGTGTGCAAAGCTGCGCAGGGGCGCACTGTATGCGAAGGCGGAGGAACTGGGGTGCAGCAAGATCGCCCTGGGGCATCACTTTGACGATGCCATAGAGACTACCCTCATGGGCATGATCTACGGCGGACAGATGCAGACTATGCTCCCCCGTCTCCATGCGGCAAACTTTGACGTGGAGCTGATACGTCCCATGTATCTGGTGCGTGAGCGGGATGTGCTGGGCTGGCGTGACGATATGGGGCTCACCTTTATCAACTGCGCCTGTCCCTTCACGGCGAAGAGATCGTCGGACTCAAAGCGTGCCTTCACAAAGAAGCTGATAGCAGACCTTGCGAGGGAAGACCCTCAGATCGAGATGAACATCTACCGCTCCGCCTGCAATGTGGATGTAAAGCGCCTGATCTCCTACAAGGACAGAGACGGCACCGTGATACACAATGCGTGAGGTGCAACTCTAATCCTATTTTAATCTGATTTTAATTGATAATGTGTCCTTCATGTGCTATAATCAAGGTAACGAATTCCTCTGCACTCAGGCAGGGGAACAGGTAAGAGGGAGGGTACATATGAAAACTGTATATAAGATCACCTCATGGATATGCGCTCTTATTGCGGTCATATCCGTATTCTTAGCTGCAAGGATCCTTTTCGCACGCACATGGGGGCTTAACTGGTTCTTCTTCCATCATGTGGTGAGGAGCGGCTTCATGAGCGTAATGGGCAGCGTGATAGGCATCATATTCACTGTGGTGGGGTTCGCTGTCATGGGATACTGCGGCATCAAGGGGGATATCCTTTCCCGCCGCACCGGGCTTATCGCCGGTGTCGTTATCACGGGCGTGTCCCTTCTTTCCCTGATAGGTGCGGTCATCGGACACAGCTTTTCGGGCGGAGACCTGATAATGCTCGCTGTACCCGCACTTTACACGGTATCACTCATCAAGACGGCATAAGGGGGAAATATGGAAAGGACAAAGTACAAAGCGGATACGGCTACCATGCTCATCGGCGTGATATTCTCGTTTATCGGCATATTATGCGGCATCATAGGCGTGTCTACATTCATCTCGTGGAACGAGTTCAAGAAGACAGGCGTTGAGGTGCCTGCGACCATCACCGATGTGGAAACTCACCGCTCACGGAGCAGGGGACGCAATCGCACGACACACATCGTATATGTGGAATATGACTATGCCGGACAGGAGTACCACAGTACGCTGGGCTACTATGTATCGGGGATGCGCAAGGGCGGCACGGTGAAGATCTATGTTGACCCGAACGACCCCTCAAGGATGCGGAGCGAGTCAATGGTGACGTTTGTCGTCCTCGGCGGATTTGCACTGGTATTCGGAGGCGTGGGCGTCGGATTTCTGGTGTATGATGCGGTAAGGCGGCGCAAGGTGAACTTGCTTATTGACAATGATATGTATGTCATCTGCGACAACTGGGAGGAACGGCGCGGTAACACGACCGTCAACGGCGTGCGCTACCACTGCATAACCGCTTACTACAACAACGGCTACAAGGATCTCGAATTCAAGAGCCGTGACTTTCACCCGAACAAGTCTCCTGTTATGCCTGGGCAGAGTGTGAGGGTATTTGTAGACACGGAAAGCGACCCGACCACCTACTATGTAGACATATAGTGGGCGGTGCCTGCACCCCATTCGGCAGGCTGAGCCTGCACCCAATCGCATATTTATTCTGCCGAGCCTTTTTTGAGAGGCTCGGCAGGTTTTATCAACGGATTCGCACCGGGTCGTACCCGGCAGGTGGGCGGTGCCGACACTCAATCGCATATTTAAACTGCCGAGCCTTTTCTGAGAGGCTCGGCAGATTATATCAACGGATTCGCACCGGGTCGTACCCGGCAGGTGGGCGGTGCCGACACCCGATCGCATATTTATTCTACCGAGCCTTTTCTGAGAGGCTCGGCAGATTATATCAACGGATTCGCACCGGGTCGTACCCGGCAGGTGGGTGGTGCCGACACCCGATCGCATATTTATTCTGCCGAGCCTTTTCTGAGAGGCTCGGCAGATTATATCAACGGATTCGCACCGGGTCGTACCCGGCAGGTCGGCAGTGCCGACAGCCGGTACGTTCATTCATCTTATTGAGCAGTCTTAGTATGGCTCGACCATGAGAAAAAGAAGAACGGCATGGAAAACTTGATAATATGACAAAAAAAGCGTGAGCCGTCGGCACACGCTTTTTTATCTATTCCGCTTCCGTGTCTTTCTCTGCTTCCGTCTTCTGATATTCTTCCCGTTCCCTGTCTGTGAGCATCAGGTATTGTTCCACCCTTGTCCCGTAATTGACAACAAGTCTGCCGTTTATGTGAACATAGGAAAAGCCGTTTTTCCTGTCGGTATCTTCTTTGAGATAGAGATTCTTCCTGTCGTAGGTGTACTCCGTCCTCTCCCCGTCAAGCTCGAAGTAGGCTGTCCAGTCGTCTTTCAGCACCAGATGTCCTTTTTTTGCGAGCCTGTTCATTTCCTTGAGCTGATCTACCGTATCGGCTTCGGCTGAGACAGCGCACCGCTTATAGTATCCGACCGGCTGTTCGTCCGGGTAATATGTATACTCGGAAGCGGCTGATGTAGGCTCGGCTGTGTCTGCGGGGGAAGTCATTTCTTCCGTACTGTCCGCATCGCCGCAGGAGGCAAGGCCTGTACACATAAGTAACACGGTCAGTGATATCAGCGTTCTTTTCATATCCGTTATTGTCCTTTGCTTTCGGTTTCGCAGTTCATGCTGTATCTATTATAGCATAAGGACAGAAAAAATCAATAGATATGGATGATTTTAATTCACACCTGATTTGGATTTAAAAACATTTGCTCCGTTCTGTAAATCTCACTTATCTATTGCAATTGTCTCCATAATATGATATAAGCAGGCGGTGCCTGCACCCAATTTGACTTTAAATACATCGCTCCGTGTTATAAATCTGCTTTATCTATTGCATTTGTCCTCATTTTATGATATAATATGTTGGATCGAAAATATGAGAAAGGATCATATCAGATGACATATGAAGAGATAGTACGGAACAAGGAAATACTTGAATATTATGAGAGGGCGAGCGTTATCCTGGACACGCTGGGATACACGGATCACTCGACTGCTCATACAAAGCTGGTGGCGAACAGGGCTGCCGATCTGCTGGAGGCGTTCGGCTACGGACAGGATGTGATCGAGCTTGCCAGGATAGCGGGCTTCATGCACGACATAGGAAATGCCATCAACAGGAACCATCATGCGGAGTACGGCGCTCTGCTCGCAAATGAGATACTCAAGGAGACCGACATGGAGCTGGCGGACAGGGTGCAGATAGTTTCTGCCATCGCAAACCATGATGAATCCGACGGAGTGGCATCCGATCCCGTTTCTGCGGCGATAATCATCGCCGACAAGACCGATGTGCGCAGGAGCCGTGTCCGTGAAAAAGATCCCATGCAGTTCGATATACATGACCGAGTGAATTATGCGGTCACGGAAACAAGGCTCAGATACGGCAGGGAAGAGCACCGCATCACGCTGTATCTGACGATAGATGAGAACATATGCACGATGTATGACTACTTCGATATATTCCTTGACCGCATGACAATGTGCTCGCAGGCGGCAAGGGTGCTTGATGCGCAGTTCTCGCTGAAGGTGAACGGTCAGAGAGTCCTGTGATGCGCCTTTCGCCCTGTATCCCCATAAAGCTGCCCGTTTCCGAGGGGACCCGGAAGCGGGCGGCTTTTTTGCGTGCGTAAATATGAATTTTTTATAAATTGTTGCGAAATACGTTGATTAATTTGTGCAAATATGATAGAATATCCGTTAAGGTCGGCATCGGCCTTTATCAGGAGGATACAAGGCACGGCAAACCGCAGTTTGGATGACGGCGGCTGTCATACCAAGGGAGTGAAAAAATGAACAATTTTACTTTTTGCAGTCCTACCGAGTTCGTTTTCGGCAGGGGGACAGAAAATGAATGCGGAAAATATGTGCGCAAATACGGCGGCACTTCGGTACTTATAATCTACGGCGGAGGCTCGGCTGTCAGGTCGGGGCTTATCGGAAGATGCAAGGCTTCCCTTGCGGCGGAGGACATACCCTGCGAGGAACTGAGCGGAGTTCAGCCCAATCCCCGTGACGATCTTGTATACAGGGGGATAGAGATATGCAGGGAAAAGGGCATTGACCTCATCCTTGCAGTAGGCGGCGGCTCAGTCATAGACACTGCCAAGGCCGTGGCGATGGGTGCCGTGTATGACGGGGATTTCTGGGACTTCTTCAGCGGCAGGCGTGCTGACAAGGCTCTCCCTGTCGGAGTGGTGCTCACCATAGCGGCTGCGGGAAGTGAAGGGTCTGCGGATGCGGTCATCACCAAGACGGAGGGTATGCTCAAGAGAGGCTCGAGCTCTCCTGCCATCAGACCCAAGTTCTCCATACTTGATCCCGAACTTACCCAGACCCTCCCTGCATATCAGACGGCCTGCGGTGCTACGGACATAATGGCGCACACCTTCGAGAGATACTTTACCAACACCAAGGAAGTGGAGATCACGGACAGGCTTTGTGAAGCCGTTCTCCTGACGATGGTGAAGGAAACTCCCCGTGTCATAGCAGACCCCGACAATTACGATGCAAGGGCGAATATCATGTGGGCAGGCATGGTGGCTCACAACAACATCACGGGTGTTGGCAGGGAACAGGACTGGAACAGCCACGGCATTGAGCATGAGCTGTCCGCTCTCTATGACTGCGCACACGGCGCAGGTCTGGCGGTGATATTCCCTGCATGGATGGAGTTTGTGTACAAGCACGATGTCATGCGGTTCTGTCAGTTGGCGACAAGGGTATTCGGCGTGAAGATGAACTTTGCCGATCCCGAGGCGACGGCACTGGAGGGCATAAAGCGGCTGAGACAGTTCCTGCACAGCATCGGTATGCCCATAAACTTTGCGGAACTGGGCGCCAAGGAAGAGGACATCCCCGTTCTGGTGGAGAAATTCGGCATAGGCGACGGCGAGACAGGCGGCTTTGTTCACCTGAAGGCGGCAGACATTGCGGAGATATACCGCATTGCAGCCGGAGCCCGGCTGTGATGAACTTTCCCGAATTCATGTGCAGAAAGGAAAACCTGATACCTGACGATCAGCAGAACACTCCCGATATCGAGGGGTATTACTACACGGCGGCGGACGGTTCTCAGATGGCTTTCCGGACATATAAGGCGGACAGGACATCAAAGGAACACACCCACGATTACGACGAATATATGGTCGTGACCGAGGGGGAATATCTCGTTACCATAGACGGTGCGGAGCATCTTCTCCGTGCCGGGGACGAGCTGTTCATTCCAAAGGGGACTTTGCAGGGCGGCAGAGTGAAAAAGGGTACACGCTCCATACACGCATTCGGCGGTCAGCGTGTCTCGCCCTATCACACGGAAGAATACACCGCAGATATGAAAGACAGCGTGACGGCGTTTCTTGCGGCGGTATTTGCCGAAAACGGCAAGGTGTTCGATATCAACGGCAGACACAGTATATATAAGGACATAGGGGGCAGTTTTGAACTGTTCATATGCACCTTTGAACACGGTGAGATAGTGGGCACGGCTGCGCTCAAACGCCTGTCCGACAGCGACTGTGAGCTGAAGACCATGTATGTGAGCAGGCGCTGTCAGGGCAGAAAGCTGGGTCTCTCACTGGCTCGGCGCATCATAGATGAGGCGAAGAAGCGGGGCTTTGAGCGTATGTACCTTGATTCCATGTCCTGTCATACAAGGGCGATAAGCCTTTACAAAGGGCTTGGGTTTTGTGAAACGGAGCGCTATAACGACAATGACAAGGCAGATGTGTTTATGGTGCTTGACCTGAAAGGAGAAGCAAAATGAAGATACTGTTCATAGGCGGCACGGGTACTATCAGCATGGCGATAACGAAGCGCCTTGCGAAAGAAGGACACGAGCTGTACCTGCTCAACAGGGGAAACCGTAATGAGGAAGTCCCCGAGAGCGTCAAGATAATAAAGTGCGATATCTCCGATGAGCAGGCGGCGGCTAAGGCTCTTGAGGGTATGAGTTTCGACTGCGTGGGCGAGTTCATAGGATTTGTGCCTGAACAGGTGCAGAGAGACTTCCGCCTCTTTAACGGCAGGACGAAGCAGTATATCTACATCAGCTCCGCATCCGCCTATCAGAAGCCCATGAAGGGATACACCATAACCGAGGAGACACCCCTTGACAACCCCTTCTGGGGATACTCACGCAACAAGAAGGCGTGCGAGAAATACCTCATGGAAAGGTACCGCACGGACGGCTTCCCCGTGACTATCGTGCGCCCCTCACACACCTATGACGAGAGGAGCGTTCCCCTCGGCGTACACGGCACAAAGGGCAGCTATCAGGTGGTCAAGCGCATCAAGGAGGGCAAGCCCGTACTTATCCACGGGGACGGCACTTCACTGTGGACGCTCACTCACAGCAGTGACTTTGCCGTGGCATACACGGGGCTTATAGGCAACCCCAAGGCGATAGGCGAGGCATTCCACATCACATCGGATTTCTCCGTTCCCTGGAACGAGATATATGATGCCATCGCAGACACCCTCGGTGTGATGCTCGATCCCGTCTACATCTCGTCGGAGATGTTAAATAAGATGTCCCACGGGAAGTATGACTTCGTGGGAAGTCTGACGGGGGACAAAGCCAACTCCGTGGTGTTTGACAACTCAAAGATAAAGGAACTCGTGCCTGAGTTCGAGGCGAAGGTGACTCCGAGAGAGGGCATCAGGGCAGCGATAGAATACATAATGGCACATGAGGAGCTTCAGATCGAAGACGAGGATTTCGACAGGTTCTGCGACAGGGCGGCAGAGGCAGTTGAGGACATGGAGGAGAGATTTACATGGTAGACGTAAAGGGCAGATGGGCTTTTATCACAGGTGCGGCAAGAGGGATAGGATACGGTGCGGCTGTATTCATGGCACAGCAGGGATGCAACCTTATCCTCCACGGACGCACAGCTTCCCACTGTGACAAGGTGCTTGAAGAGGTGAAGAAGTACGGCGTGAGCGCCTATGCTGTGGGGGCGGAGTTCTCCGACCCGGCACAGGTGGAGAAGATGCTGTCTGACATAGATGCCCTCGGCGTGGATGTGGACATCGTCCTCAATAACGCAGGCATACAGATAGCTTACAGGAGCGAATATCTGAAGACACCCGCTTCCGATTATGAGGAGAGCTTCAAGATAAATACCATCGCACCCATGATGATAGTTTATCACTTCCTGCCCCTCATGGAGAAAAGGGGATTCGGCAGGATAGTCAACACCACCAGCGGCATCAGGCTCGAACCCGAACAGGCAGGATATTCCGCATCAAAGGCGGCGCTTGACAAGGTGACTATGGATCTTGCGAGCAAATATGACAATACGGACGTGTGCATCAACATCACCGATCCCGGCTGGTGCAGGACGGATCTGGGCGGACAGCACGCTCCGAACGATCCCTCATCTTCGCTCCCCGGAGTTGTGGTGGGTGCGTTCGTGGACGACAGACATTCGGGCAGGAACTTCTCCGCAGGACACTTCTACGGCATGAC
>JAFUHM010000035.1 GCA_017468865.1 Oscillospiraceae bacterium
ACTCAATTTCATATTCTTCCCCGTCACTGAAGATCTTCATCGCCGCAAAATACCATAGGGATCTGTCGATCCGGCAAGTGTTACATCAGGCAGACTTGTTTTGCTCACCGGTATTCAGATCCGTAACTTTCCCGTAATCCCCCGTGATACAGCAAACACCTTTACGGTATTTCAGGAGATATTGCAGCTGCATCTCCTGAATCCGATACTATTCAATTTTCTTTTTTGTTCGATGGTTCAGCCTGTGATCGTAACATTTCCGGTAACTGCCTTCATCTCAACTGCCCTGCTCCCGTCACCGACCGTGTATATCTTTCCGTCGTCGATATGAGGGAGCCTGCAGACCACATTGCCGGTAGTTGCGGATAGTTTTGCTGTAAAGCCCGGGTCCTCCGGGAGATGAGCCCTGATATCACCTGTGGTGACACGGGCCATCAGTGAATCAAAGCTGCCTGCGGAGAGATCCACATCTCCCGTGGTGCATTTCAGATCAATGCTGCCTGCGCTGCGGACATCGGCAGCCACGTTGCCTGTGATGCTCGATGCGGTGAGAGCCTCCGCAATATCGGCGGAGATATGAACAAACCCCGTAACAGCATGAATGTCAAGAACCTTCCATGTACCGCCATTTATGAAGATATCGCCCGTGGTATCGGATATCACCGCCTCCTCTGTCTCGGCTCTGCGTGGCAGCGTCACAAATATGTTCTTGTCGAGGTCGGGTCTGAGACGGGCACCTGACTTTGCAAACCTGATACTCAGAGTCTCATCGTCAAGATTCCAGCGGAGCCTTGTGTCATCATCAAGCTGAAACCTCGATGTCTCCGACACCAGCACCGTGTCCTCATCGTGATATCTCACGGTAATATTGCCGGTTATCCAGTCGATGTCCAGTTTCTTTACTCGTGTGCTTATGGTGGTGTTACCTGCGGTGAAAGCATCTGCATTATCATACCTGTACGGGAATGCGAATTTCTCCATGAAAGACGGTGTTTTAAACAGGAACTTCAAATTGCCACATATCACTGCAGCCGCAGCCAGACCTATAACTACTGCTATTATTATTCTCATATCAGTTTCCTCTCTTTCCTATCATGCCGAATATCGCACACAGCACTGCTGCAGCACATCCTATGAAGAATACCATTGCCATTCTCTCATAATTGAGAGTTATGTTTATCACAGTCATCATTATGAAGAACAGCACCACGTCGATGGATATCACTGTCAATGCCTTGTTTCTGCCCTCTATGAACGGCTGCAAAGGTCTTGCTCTTATAACAAAGGGCAGGAAAAACAAGCTAAGGCCAAACAGCGTTGCGCTTGATGCGATAAGGAACCAGTTTCCGTGTACCGCAAGGGATACCACCCTCAGCAATACAACTATGCTTGCACAGAATGAAACAAACGTCCAGAATGCCTTATCCCTTTTCACAAATATGGGGACGAGCGTCAGGGATGCTGCCACCAGAAGCGATGCCGCCACGATAAAGGGCCAGCCGAAGCCGCCTGATGCCACAAAATTCAGTCCCAGACACAACAGAACGGGTATAAGTACCGCTCCCGAGATCGCACCGCCATACTTTGCGGTCTGCTTCCTGAATTCCCTTGCGCCGTATTCAAGAACGCCGCTCCGCTCCAGTTTAAGATCATCTTCTATTTCACTGTTTTTGAGCATTTCATACATTTTTTCACAATCATCACATTCAGCAAGGTGTTCCTCCACCAGCTTCCTGCTTTCCTCACTGCACGCCTGATCCGCATAGAGCGGCAGGAGATCCTGTATAACATCACAATGGACTTTCATTGATCCGCCATCCTTTCCTGTAGTTTCAGCTTTGCACGGTGATAAGTGACCCGTGCCCAGCTCTCGGTCTTTGAAAGCCTCTGTCCGATCTCTTTGAAACCAAGCTCGCCGAATACTCTCAGTTCAAACACCTCACGGTACGGCTCTTCCAGCTCCTGAAGCAGCTTATGTATCCTGTAGGATTGATCCCTGTCAGCAACAGTCTGCTCGGGTCCCGCAGAATCATCCGCTATCTCCTCGGACATATCATCAAGGCTTTCAAGTCTGCCGCTGCGCCGCTTTTTATCTATAAAGATATTCCTTGCGATCGTACACAGCCATGTCACTTCACTCGACCCGCCGTGATAATCCTCACGTTTCATAAAGGCTCTGAAAAATGCTTCCTGCGTTATCTCTTCCGACAGCATACGGTCTCCCGAAAGAGTCATACAATAGGAGAACACCCTCATAAAATGCGCTTCATACAGTTTGGCTATATTGTCACGGTCCACTTTATCCCCCCCTGTTTCCCTCTTCCATATATTAGACGAACGAAAACAGATTTCGTTACAAAAAAAATCCGGATTTTTTTGTAAATAACCCCCGAAAGACCTGCAAGGACGCATTGATGCGATTTTGCTGATCTGCAAAAAAGCCATGTATCATTGTCTATCTCATTATACACTATTGTACACATAAATGCAACATTGGATTTAAGATAAAAATACCATGCCGACCTGTCATCAGCATGGCTGTTATATCTATGTGGCATCCTGCACTGTGACTGCCTTTTCTTCGCAGACGCCCTCATCCTCATTCTTCTCAAGGGCTCTGATGCTCCTGTTCATGGGTATCATGCAGGCGGACAAGGCAAGGAGTATACCTGACGCAATTATCAACAATGCCGCACCTCTGCCTACTCCAAGACCTGTGACTCTCCCCAAAGCATCTGCCGCTATGCCGGACACCCCATAGGCGGCAACATATCCAAGCTGTGAGATGAAACCTATCATCCCCCATGCCCTGCCCTGCATCTCGTCGGAGATATTGGTCCGGGCAAGGTAGTCAAGGCAGTTGTTTGCAAAGGGCAGCGCCGCAAAAAACAGAAATCCCGATATACATATCGGCACAATATCCTCGATCATGCCGAATCCTGCCATGAATATCCCCGACAGTGCAAGGGATATCCCCAGCGTCTTCACAAAGTTCCGCTTTATGCCCCTGATACCTATTACCACCCCTGAAACAAGCATACCTCCCGCACATACAGTCTCTGCGATGCCCAGTGTACCGGCATCCTGAAAAGACAGTATCAGCGGCTCTGCAAGTATCTGGAACATTCCCATGAACATGGTAATGACCGATGATATGACCACCAGCATCATAACTCCCCTGTTGTCCGCAATGATCCTACCCGCCTTCATACTTGCAAGGAATGGCTCTTGTGTCCCTTTCCTGTGCGCAGGCATGGCTTTCCTGACCGCTGCCGCAGATGATATGGTCAGAAAGAATGTGCAGATATCTATTATCAGCAGCAGCTTCACATCAAAATATGTGAGCAGTATCCCTGCTATGACGGGAGAGAAAAGATATCGTGCGCTTCCTGCCAGTGAGACCAGACCGTTTGCCTTTGAGTATTCCTCTTTTGTCAGCAGATCCGTCACTGTTGCCCTGTAGGATGGCTCCGTCAGGGATGAGAACACCGAGCTTATGAACACTCCGATGCAGATATCCGCAAGCCCTGCATCGCCCCTTATCATACATATCAGTATATAGACCACACCCAGCGCAGAAAGCCCGTCCCCCGCCATCATCAGTGCCCGTCTGTCGTATCTGTCCGCAAGCACCCCCGAAGGCACGCTGAGCAGCAGCGTGGGAAGAAATCCCAGCAGAGTGACCAGTGCCATGTTCGCCGCACTGCCCGTCCTGTTGAAAATATACACACCAAGGCCAAAGGCGGTGAGCCCACTGCCTATAGATGACATCAGTTCCCCTGCCCACAGCAGCAGGAACCTGCTGAAATTACTTCTTTTCATTTTCATCATTCCTGTACTGCACCTCAAGGAGAGCGCCTATGTGCTCTCTGCTGAAGAAGAGTTTCCTGTTCATGATGACCACAACAGCTGCCGCAGCGAACATGACCAGTGTCTCTATGCACTTCGTCTCGGGTGAGATATTGATCTTCTCCTGCATGATGTTGAGGAAGAGATGGAATATCGCTGTAGCCAGCATACTGCGGTTGTTCTTTACATACACCCATGTCTGCAGGAAATCGACCGGTATAGCACTGAGGAGGAAGTTTATCACATACACGGCACCCATTTCCTTCAGCGTATAATGATATGTACCGGGAATGAGGAAAAGCGGAAGATGCCAGCACGCCCAGATACATCCGAATATAATAGATTCCGCAAACCAGGTATGATACGAACCTACTGCATCCTCACCGTATCCTCTCCAGCCCACTTCCTCTATGACAGATGCCAGCACCATTGTCAGGAGCGCAGATGTGCCTGCGATCGAGAAGGAGAAATCCTTGGTAAATGAGAACTGCTCCACTGAGCCGCCGAATGGCAGCGAGATACATATGGATACGGCTACACAGGCAAGGAAAAGCAGCACTGCCTTGACTATGCTGAGCGGCTTTATCCTGTAGAATCCTACTATCTTCCTTTTCAGATCCTCTTTGAGCATACGGTTACCGGATGTGAGCACCGTAACTATCGCCGTCACAGCAGGCATGAAAAGCCCTATCGCCATAAACGTGAACATCACAGGGGTGTCTTTGAACACAAGTGCTGCTATCCACCAGCCCCAGGTGAGTGCAAATACGGTGATATAGAATCTGACGGGTCGGTAAGTATATTTTTCCATACAGCATCCCCTCCATGTCATATAAGGTCCCTGATAAAGCCCAATGAACCCTTTGCTGCTCCAAGCACCTTTTCGGCAAGGTCAACAAAGACCACCGCTTCATTTTCGGTATATTTCCCCTCGTCGAAGAGGGCGCTGCCTATATACAAAAGGATCTTCATGCGTTCGGGGATGTGGTCACAGCTGAATATGCCGTCTCTGATGCCGTCCTCTGCCACCCTGCACAGAATCGGTGTCATCCTGTCAATGAGCTTTTTTTTCAGCTTTTCGTGCATTATGAGGTTCTCGGGGCGGTTCACCACATCGCTTATCGGCATTTCCGCCGGCTCGGGACGGAATGACGCTATTATCCCTATGAGCCTTTCGGGAGCGGAAAGGCCCGACCCGGCTGCCTGTTCTGCGGCGGCAGCCTGCTTGTCTATCATCATCTCCGTGACTTCCTCCAGCATCTGCTCCTTGCTCTGAAAATAATAGTAATAAGTGCCCTTTGCTATCTCCGCCGCAGCTATTATATCATCCACGCTCGTTTCCTCATAGCCCTTGGCAAGAAACAGTCCGTATGCTATCTCCAGCAGTTTCTGCCTTCTCTTTTCACCCTTAGTCATATGTATCCTCCTTTTCGACTGTCAGTCGATTTTGTTGTATATATAATATCATACGGATATTATTTTGTCAAGGGCAAAACCGACCGTAAGTCGAAATTTAGATATCAGCATAAACAGTATTACCGCCCGAACGTCGGATTTGTTGCATTTGCACAAATATCGAGTATAAACGCAGATATTCACCGACATCTACATGATATACAAGGACGTTTCGGGATCATACGGGATACAAATATTTCATGTACTGCACCGTAAACTGAGCACGGAAAACCTGCAGGGAGCCCTGACACTCTCCCCTTATTATCTTGCCTTGGATAACGGGCTGCGGACACAGCCTGCCATCACATAAAAAAGTGAGCCTTAAAGGCTGCGCTGATATAGAAGATTTATGCCATAGTACTTCTGATCCAAAGTCAGAAGTACTATGGCGTTTCTATTGACAAAACTTCAATACTGTGTTATAATCGTTACTAACAAAAATCGGAATTTGTTATGCTAAAGGAGCCGAATCATATGAAAAAAGCATTCAAAATAATTGGAAAAGTATTCTTCGGTCTACTGATTCTTATCGTGTTATTTGTTGTAATTATGACGATATACAATCAGATCATGCTCAAAAAGAATAAAGATCTTTATGAAACTCCGTTGGGTCAGCTTGTCGATATCGATGGTCACAATATGAGCATCTATACTGAGGGTAAGGGCGAACATACCATAGTGTTCATGTCAGGCTGGGACACTGTTTCGCCGATACTGGATTTCAAACCGCTGTACAGCAGACTGAGCGATGATTACCGATGTGTTGTTATAGAAAAGTTCGGCTACGGATTCAGCGATATTGTGGACGGCGAAAGAGATTTTGATACCATACTTCGTCAGGACAGAGAAGCACTTAAAAAAGCCGGCATCGAAGCTCCCTATGTGCTGTGTCCTCATTCGCTGTCGGGTTTTGAAGCTACACTCTGGGCGCAGAAATACCCAGATGAAGTGGAGGCGATAGTCGGGCTGGATATGTCAACGGCAAATTATCCTGAACTTGCGGAAATGAAAGACAGCTTTCCGCAGAAAGCCGCTATTTGCATAAACAAGGCATTAAGAGCAACAGGCGTTTTGAGACTTATGGACTTTGACATTTCGGGAACGCTTTCCGAGCAGGAAAAGAAGATATACACAGAGATAGCCTGTCATAAAGATACGAATGAGAACATAGTAAGCGAGAACGAGAACATCGGCGCAGTTATCTTGGAGATAAATTCTGCGGCTTTGCCCGAAACACCCACTTTGCAGTTTCTTTCCGGCGATAACAAGAATGATGAATTATGGTACTCAACTCATAAGGAATATGCCGACGCTTCAACAAGGGGCGAAATAGTTCAGTTGGAATGCGGTCACTATGTTCACGATTTTGAGTATGAAAGAATAAGCAAAGATATAAAGGAATTTATAGAAAAAGATAACGGTTAA
>JAFUHM010000003.1 GCA_017468865.1 Oscillospiraceae bacterium
AGATACCACATTGGAATCTTTTCACTTTTGCTGTTAACAAAACACAAAGCATGAATTTTATCCTTCTCTTCTTCATGTAACCTTATCTCATTTAGGTCATTCATTTCATTAAAGCAACTTACATGAAAGCATTTGTTTGATAATATCAATGAAGCTGTTGCTGCAGATGTGTAGTACCAAAAGTCGTTACTAGAAAAATGTTTGGCAGTGGTATTCAAATCAAAATTGTTGTCTGATCGTATGTCTTTGGATGTTATTCGTGTATTCTCCATTTAACCACCTATGTTCTATATACAGCTATTTTTTATATTCTCTCAACGCTTCTGCTATATCGAAATGCCCATCATAATATCTACTAATTAATGTTTCTAACGTGGCAACCGGTTTTTTATCATAATAAATGATATCAACTTTATATGTAGTCGTTTCTGTCCCCTTCTCAATAGGCTCTGTACGTAAAATCTCTTCAGTTTCAAACCCACTTAATAGTAACTCTATGGCATAGAACCTTTCATAATCAACCTGATCTTTGTTTTGATATTTTATAGTGCGACTCATAATACTCTTTCCCATATGTTTATCTGCTCCTCTTTTTTTCACCTCTTCTGATGGCGCTAATTCAAAATATACCACATCAAACCCATATTCTTCAGGATCAGGGAAATCCGGATGATCTTTTACAACAGCCTTGAACTCACTGGACTCAATCCTATTATCGCTGATGGCTTTAACATATGTCGTACCTGCATTTACTGCTGTTATATTTCCCTTTTCGTTTACTGTCACGACCGTTTCATCTTCCGATACCCATTTCACCCCATAGTCACTTGCATTATCAGGCAAAAGTTTGTATTTGAGCGTTTTTGTATCACCTACATTCATCTCTGCTTCTACTTCTGACAGTTCAATTTTCTCTATCGGCACAAGTATAACATCAACATTATACTCTAAAACAGCTTTATTATTCTTCATTCCGCGAACTATCGCACTGCCGGGTTCTTTTGCTGATATAGTCTTGCCATCCTCGATAGATACAACATTTTCATTATTACTTGACCAGGTCACTCCGTCATAACTGGAGAGCGTACCATTTACAAGCTCAAAGGTCTTGCCATATTCTATCTCTATATGCTCAGTCTTCTTGCATCCGCAGAAGCATATCATAGAAACAAGCAGTATTATAACAAATTTAATCTGCGTCATATTCTTTCATCCTTTCGGTATTATAAATAATCAACCATAACTGTCGCAAACCCAACATCTTTATCTGCACTAAAAATGATCATCGCTATCGGATTTCCCATATCCTCATCTGAAAACACCCATAATACCCAGGAAACTCGATTTCCCTCGTACTCTGGATCTTTGGATTTAACGTAATATCCATTGTCCCGCCATGCATCTGCATATTCTAAAAACATTTCTGCCGAATCATTTAGACGATAAGTCTTACCCATTAAATCTGCTTCAATACCATACTCCTTTAAATTGTCGCCGTCATCTAAAAAGCCATAATCAAACAAATCAGGATATGAACGCTGTTTTTCTTGCTTTTCAGTATTATATGGCATTTCCTCATGGCTTTGCTCTTTCGCTCCTACCTCTATATGTTTAGAACTATTCCCGATTATCACTGCTATTACTATCCCGATAACGATCAGGGTAAAAGTAATAACACCGATCATTATTACTTTTTTATCTATATGTCCTTTTCCTGTTTCCGATGTAATGTTTTGCGATATTTCTGCAATAATATTCTCAACAGGACATCCACATTTAGGACATGCTGCGAGATCAACAGTAAATTCATTGCCGCAATCCGGACATTTTACTAGTCTTTCCTGTAATATATCCACACCGCACGAAGGACACACTTTTGCTCTATCGCTTACTGATTGACCACAGTTCTCACACATAATCAAAGCCATTCATAAGTACCTCTCTATCCGTATTCACTGCAAAAAGCTCATCCCGATTATCTTTAACTCACATCCCGCTTCTTGCAAATTCATTTCACATCAACTATACTAAATTAATTAGCATTTGTCAAGACATACAGGTAATTTTATTAGTATATTTGTTGAATTGCATATATTATAATTAGTAGTATTATAAAATTTATACAAATCTAGGTGGTATATATGACTGAGAATTATATTCGTGAACGCCTTACCGCACTCCGCCTGAAAAAGAATATCTCCGAGTATAAAATGAGTTTTGACCTTGGTCACAGCAAGGGCTATATACAAAGCATCACTTCGGGCAGAGCCATGCCGTCCATGTCAGAATTTCTGTATATATGCGACTATTTCGGCATCACCCCACAGCAATTCTTTGATGAGCAGACAGACGACCCTATCATCATCACAAGAATAAACGACATTCTGCGGCAAATGGATCAGGAAGATCTTGAACTCATCCTGTCCATTGTCACCCGCATCAAGAAATGATGTCCCCATTATTCACCAATCCCCCTATGCACCGCTTATCAGCGGTGCTTTTTCATGTACAATATCAGCACACTTTCTTCATTCTCCCTTGACAAAAACAACATAATATGGTATAATCTGTATTGTATGACCTATTGATGTATTAGAGAGGTTATTATGAGGGGAATATATTCATCGGTTACCGATATGAGACGCAAGGTGAACACTGAAGTTGCCCGTCTCGCTTATGAGGGCGGCGACTACAGCCGCATGGAGGATCTGCCGTACAAGATATGTCCGGGCGACGTGGCACAGCACAGGGAATCTATATTTCTGGAGCGTGCGATAGTTGAGGAGCGCCTTCGTCTGGCTATGGGGCTGCCTTTGCGTGATATCAGCGAGCACGCCCCTGTTTCAAGAGGTGTCAACGAGAGCGCTATCGCCGAAAAGTACTATGATCCCCCTCTTATCAATATAATCTCATTTGCCTGCAACGCCTGTCCCACCATGCATTACCATGTGACGGAGATATGTCAGGGATGCTTTGAGAACCCGTGCAAGGAAGTATGCCCCAAGGGAGCGATAAGCATACGTCACGGCAAATCACGCATAGATCAGGAAAAGTGTATCAAATGCGGCCGCTGCAAGGATGTATGTCCTTACGGTGCTGTACTTAAAGTAGAGCGCCCCTGCGAACGTGCCTGCGGAATGAATGCCATCGGCAGCGATGAACACGGCAGGGCAAAGATAGATCACGACAAATGCGTTTCCTGCGGGATGTGTCTGGTCAGCTGTCCATTCGGAGCAATTGCCGAAAAGGGGCAGATATTCCAGCTCATCCATGCGATAAAGACAGGAAAGCGGGTCGTGGCTATCGTGGCTCCCGCATTCTACGGGCAGTTCGGCAAGCTGACACCCGAAAAGCTGACACCTGCGATGCGGCGGCTGGGCTTTGACAGCGTGGCTGAAGTTGCGGTGGGAGCGGATCTGTGTACCGTTGAGGAGGCACGGATGTTCCTTGAGGAGGTGCCCGACAAACTCGACTTCATGGCAACTTCATGCTGTCCCGCATGGTCGTCCATGGCAAAGAAGCTCTTCCCCGAACTGGCTAAGAACATATCAATGGCGCTGACACCCATGGTGCTCACCGCAAGACTTGAAAAGAAGAAGGATCCCGACTGCCTTATCGCCTTTATAGGCCCATGTTCCGCAAAGAAGCTGGAAGCAAGCCGTGTGGCGGTGCGCAGTTATGTGGACTTCGTGCTCACTTTCGAGGAACTCATGGGGATGTTTGACGCCAAGGGCGTTGACATAGACCACATCCCCGATGATGAAGCCGTTCCGCTGGATCAGGCAACGGGTGCGGGACGAGGCTTTGCGGTCAGCGGCGGTGTCGCCGGCGCCGTAGCCGAAGAGATACGCAGGATCGCCCCCGACAGGGAGGTAAAGACCGCATCGGCACAGGGACTTGCCGAATGCCGCAAACTGCTCCAGCTTGCAAAGGCTCACAAGTATGACGGGTATCTTTTAGAGGGTATGGGATGCCCCGGCGGCTGTGTAGCGGGAGCCGGCACTCTGTGTGCAGTAAACAAGGCTACAATGGGGATAGACAAATACAAGAAACAGGCTGACAAGCAGCTTGCCTCGGAGACTGAGTTCATAGAAGATCTTAGTGTCCTGGAGGAATTCGATCTGTAAGGGGGACTAACTATGACACTGCTGATACTGGCGGCAGGACTCGGCACAAGATTTCACGGGGGCATAAAGCAGCTTGCCAAAGTAGGCAGAAACGGAGAGACTCTGATGGAGTTCTCTGCGATAGATGCGGCAGAAGCAGGCTTTGACCGTGCCGTTGTCGTACTGAGAAGAGACATTGAAGAAAGTTTCAAAGAGATGGTCGGCAACAGGATAGCACAGCATATCAGGACGGAATACTGTTTTCAGGAGACGGACGATATCCCCGACGGATTTGGCCTGATCAGACGCAGCAAGCCCTGGGGCACCGTCCACGCTGTCCTTGCGGCAAGAAAGCTGATAGATGATCCTTTTGTCATAATCAATGCGGATGATTTCTACGGCAAGAATGCGTACCGTGATCTGTACTCTTTCCTAAACGGTGAGCGCAGACCGCATGAACACTGCATGGCAGGATTTGTCCTTGCCAATACCATAAGCCGCAACGGTACGGTCACAAGAGGTATATGCAAAGAAAAGGACGGCCTGCTTTCGGCTGTGCATGAGACTTATCATATAGGACTTGAAAACGGCGTCATCACCGGAGACGGTGAAGGCGGACGTGTCCCCCTCGACGGGAAAAGCCTTGTTTCCATGAATATGTGGGGATTTGACCCATCCATCATGGGTATGCTCGAGGACAGGTTCTACGGATTTTTATACAATGCGTTGCAGGACGGTTCCGTAAGCGATGAAGAATATCCCCTCCCCTTTGCTGTTGACGAGCTCATAAGGTCGGGCGATATAACCGTAAAGGTGATACCTACACACGAAAAATGGTACGGTATGACACTGGCGGAGGATGCGGAAGAAGTCAGACAGGCTTTGAAGGATAGATGAGTTTCTGTCAGATATGACAGGATGCGACTGTATTTCATGAGGTGAAGATATGCTCAGTGATATTGAAATTGCTGTTAATGCTCAGATGAAGCCCATTGCGGAGATAGCCGCAGGACTTGGGATGAGCGGGGATGATATCGAGCTCTACGGCAGATACAAGGCAAAGATCTCGGAGAGTTTCATAGACCGCTCCAAAAGCGCCCCGAACGGCAAACTGATACTTGTGACGGCTATAAATCCCACTCCCGCAGGAGAGGGGAAGACCACCGTTTCGGTAGGTCTTTCACAGGCAATGGCAAAGATAGGGAAGAAGTGCGTACTCGCCCTGAGAGAACCTTCCTTAGGCCCTGTATTCGGTATCAAGGGCGGTGCGGCAGGCGGCGGATATTCGCAGGCTGTTCCCATGGAAGACATAAATCTTCATTTTACAGGTGATATGCACGCCATCACTTCCGCAAACAATCTCCTGTGCGCCATGCTCGACAACCACATTCAGCAGGGAAATGCCCTCAGGATCGACGGCAGGAGGATAATGCTCGACCGCTGCCTGGACATGAACGACAGGGCTCTGCGAAATGTGGTGATAGGACTTGGGGGCAAGGTGAACGGAGTGCCGAGAGAGGATCATTTCCGCATCACTGTTGCAAGTGAAGTAATGGCTATACTCTGCCTTTCTTCCGACCTTGCCGACCTGAAACGCCGTCTCGGAAATATACTTGTGGCATACAATATGGACGGCGATCCGGTCTATGCAAGAGATCTCAATGCACAGGGAGCGATGACTGCGCTCCTGCGTGACGCCCTGAAGCCGAATCTGGTGCAGACTCTTGAAAATACTCCCGTCCTCATACACGGCGGACCTTTCGCAAACATCGCTCACGGCTGCAATTCTCTGAGAGCCACACAGCTTGCGCTGAAACTGGGCGACTATGTAGTCACCGAAGCAGGCTTCGGCGCAGATCTTGGTGCTGAAAAGTTTCTCGATATCAAATGCCGTCTCGGCGGGCTGTCCCCCGACTGCACAGTTATCGTCGCAACGATAAGGGCGCTCAAATACAACGGCGGATGCGCCAAGGACAAGCTGAAGGAAGAGGATACTCAAGCGCTGAGGAACGGGCTTTGCAACCTGCGCACCCATATCGAGAACATACAGGATTTCGGCATCCCCGTAGTAGTCGCTATAAACCGCTTTGAGACGGACACAGAGGCCGAAACGGAGATCATCCGCTCATTCTGCGATGAGATGGGTGTAAAGGTATCTCTTACGGAGGTATTTGCAAAGGGCGGCGAAGGCGGAACAGACCTTGCCCGCAAGGTAGTCAGCACCATCGAAGAGAAGCCTGCCGATCTCCGCTTCACCTACGACCTTGACTCCCCTGTCAGGGAAAAGATCACAGCCATCGCACGAAAGATATACCGTGCAGACGGAGTGATCTTCACGCCGCAGGCAGAAAAGGCGATCGCAGAGGCTGAAAGGCTCGGCTTCACCCATACTCCTGTCTGCATGGCTAAGACACAGTATTCCCTCAGCGACGATGCGTCGAAACTCGGTGCGCCCAGGGGATTTGACATCACCGTCCGTGACGTTCGCATAAATGCGGGTGCAGGCTTCCTTGTGGCATACACGGGCGATATCATGATAATGCCCGGACTTCCCAAGCTTCCTTCCGCAGAGAAGATAGACTGCGACGAAAACGGTGTCATCACCGGTCTGTTTTGATCTCAGAGCCTGCTTTTACGGGCAGGCGTGAAATATGGCTTTGGTTTATATAATTTATACAAACTACCGCCTTTCAATTAGACTATTTCGTTGAATTTTTATTTATTAATTAAAAATTCACATTTTATCAACACCTGTTTATACTTTATATAATATAATATAGCTATGAAAACTGCAAAGGGGATATGGATATGTCAGTTGAAAATCTGAAGATCTTGGTTTGTGACGATTCTCTTTTTGTTCGCAAGAAGATCACCAACGTGCTCAAGAACTGCGGAGTTACAGAGCTGTACGAAGCAGCGGACGGTGAGCAGGCAGTAGAGATGTATAACAAGTACTCTCCCGATCTTGTGCTCATGGACATAGTTATGCCCAGGATGTCGGGAGTTGAAGCTCTCAAACTCATCCTTGCGGATGATCCTAAGGCCAAGGTGGTAATGGCTTCATCGGTAGGTACCCAGGAGAACCTGAAGGAAGCGATCAATGCAGGCGCTTTCGACTTCCTGCAGAAGCCTATCTCCGACACCCAGCTTGAAACACTGGTGCGAAAGGTCGGCAAATAATCAAGATCGACACAGAGAGGTGTTAATATGTTTACACAGTTATTCGGAAACTACCTGCTCAACAGAGGTCTCGTTACTTCCTCACAGCTTTCGGCTGCCCTTTCCGCAGCAAAGCAGACAAGGGCCAAGCTCGGCGTTCTTGCCATAAATGCTGGCTACATGAATGCCGCACAGGTGGATGAAGTCCATAATGAGCAGCAGCGCATAGACAAGAGGTTCGGCGACATCGCCGTTGACAAGGGTTATCTGTCTCCCGGTCAGGTCGAGGAACTCCTGACCAAGCAGGGACACGCTCACCTCCAGCTCGGTCAGGCACTTGTGGACAACGGTGCTATGACCAATTCGTCCTTTGCCGAGGCTCTGTCTTCCTATAAGTCGGAGAACTCCCTTACTGATGTGGACTTTGACGACAAGACAGGCAACAAGGTGGACGAGCTGATAGGGAAGCTCTATTCCTTCGCTGATGCGGAAAACTCATCGGTATACACGGAATATGTTTCACTTCTGTTCAAAAACCTCATAAGATTCATAGGCGATGACTTCACTCCCCTTGCTCCGGAGAAGATACCTTCCGCAAGAGTTTCCTTCTGTGCAAAGCAGGATCTTAAAGGGCTGGGATTTTCATGCAGCACCATGATGGATACGTCGGAACAGGCGTTCATCGCATTTGCTTCACGCTTTGCGGGAGAGCAGTTCACTGATGCGGATGAAATGACTGAGGCCGCCAATCTGGAGTTCATGAACCTGCACAACGGTCTGTATGCGGTGAACCTTTCCAATGATGAAGGTCAGGAGATCACCCTCCTCCCTCCCACCTGCGAAAAGGATACCGTGGTAGGCGGTCCTGTGTACAGGATATCCGTTGTATACCCCTTTGGAACTGCGGCATTTTACATCACTGTCTGATCAAGGGAGTTGGACGCCATCGTACAGTATGACCAGCTGCACCTGGGCTTTCAGATCTCCGCATTCTCTCTGGGGATCACGATATTACTGTTCACACTGATACAAAAGCGCACGGAGAAGATCCAGAACAAGCACTTCCTGTTTATCTCACTGATACTTATGGTGTGCTCACTTTCGGATATAGTCACGGCACTTTCGGATCCGAGAAGGTTCGCCGAACCTGCCGCACTGGCTGTATCCGAGGCCTCACGCACAGTATATTTCATCATGCACAATGTGCTCAGTATCGTGTTCTATTACTATGTCCAGTCTGTGTGCAACTTCTATTCAAGCAAGCGAAAGATACACAATGCGATCAGCACCGCATTTGCTGTACTGCTTGAGATACCCGTGCTAATAAATCCCTTCGCCCATCTGCTGTTTTACTATGATGACAACATGATATACAGGCGAGGAGTGCTTATGGCTCCCGTTATGATAATCAAGTTCATCTACTTCGGTGCCTCCATTATGATACTCATGAGGTCATGGTCGGCACTTACGAGCAAGCGGCGCGCGGCTCTGGGATACTTCTTCCTTGTCATCATGGCAGGGATAACCGTTCAGTTCTTCTTTATCAATATCAAGATAGAGATACTGGCGGAGACTATCGGGCTCCTGGGAATGATGGTCGCCGTAGAAGACGAAGATGAATGGATAGATTACGACCTGGAATGTTACAACCGGATGGCATTCCGCATCGATCTGCTCGGATTCAGGGTCTATTCGGACAATGTACTCATCCTCGGTCTGCACATCACCAATTCGGAGAACATAATCCGCATCATCGGCACAGGCAGCGCCGACAGGGTATTCACCCCTGTATCAAAGTTCCTGCACACCGTCGTGAACAACGATCATGTGTACAGCATAAGCAGAGGCACTTTTGCCGTCGTTATCTCCGATGCCTCGGAGGAAGACGTACAGGAGATGATCAGCAAGATCCGCATCCGCTTCGGCATCCCCTTTGATGTGGGCGGAAGAAAGATGCTGTTCAATGCTGTGGTCAGCTACGCATATATGCCGGAGCGTATCTCCAACGTCAGCGAAGCCTGCTATATGCTTGACAATCCCCCTCACGATACCGGCAAGTTCATATACAAGGATGAGGATCTGGATTACCTGCTCAGAAGGCGTGCGCTTGAAAAGGCTGTTACAGTCGGCCTTGCAAAGGGCAGCTTTGAGGTGCATTATCAGCCCACATATGACATAAACGGCAGGATACACGGCGCTGAAGCACTGGTGCGTATGCACGATGATGAGCTCGGAGATGTCTTTCCCGATGAGTTCATCCCTCTGGCGGAGGAACTCGGCATCATCGGTGAGATCGACGATTTCGTACTTGCCACGGTATGCAGGTTTTTGAATATGTCACGACCCTTCGGACTGAAGCTCGACTGCATAAACGTGAACCTTTCCGTGATACAGTGCATGGAGACAGGATTTGTGGATCACATCAATTCCATTGTGGAAGACAGCGGCATCGACAAATCCCTTATCAACTTCGAGATAACGGAGTCTGTTGCCGCAAGCGACTACAAGCTCCTCGGCAAGGTCATATCCGATCTGAGATCCTACGGATACCGCTTCTCCATGGATGATTACGGCACAGGCTATTCAAACATGAATGCCGTCATCGCACTCGATCTCGATGTCATAAAGATAGACAAATCCATACTTTGGGCAGCGGAGGAAAGTGAACTCGGCTACATCATTCTTGAAAACAATGTCAGGATGATAAGGCAGACCAAGCGCAAGATCCTGGTGGAAGGCGTGGAGACTGCGTCTCAGCTTGAACTCTGCCGCAAGCTGAATGTTGACTATCTTCAGGGATACTATTTCTCACGCCCCATCCCTGAAATGATCTTTACTCAAAAACTCGGACAAGCATAGGATCGTTTTCTATGTGTTCGTACATAAACATAAAGAGAGATGAGCGTTCATCTCTCTTTTGCTATATACAAATACATTCAAGTTATATTATATATTGGCTTCCTTCAAATACCTTGACAGGGCATCCTGCCATGTGGGGAGAGGTGTGAAGCCGTTGAGCGGTATCTTCGACTTGTCAAGGCGGCTGTTCTCGGGACGTGCCGCCTTACTCAGTCCGTACTCCTCGGTGGTGACAGGGATGACCTTCGTATCAAGACCGTACTGACGGTAGATCTCCACGCAGAAATCATACCAGCTTATGTATCCGCCCTCATTGGTAGCATGGTAGTATCCGTATCTGTCTGTTTCCGCCATGTCCGCCAGCAGCTTCGCCAGATCAAACATATAGGTAGGCGTGCCGATCTGATCGCAGACTACCCTTACGGTGTCATGCTTTTTTCCGACATTTATCATGGTCTTGACGAAGTTTGCACCGTTGAGCCCGAATGCCCATGCGATGCGGACGATATAGAACTTGTCGAGTATGCTGCTGACTTCCCTCTCCGCCTCGAGCTTGGTAACACCATAGTAATTGAGAGGGGCATAGTCCGTATCATCGGGGTCTCTCGGTG
Source organism: Oscillospiraceae bacterium (assembly GCA_017468865.1). GTDB lineage: Bacteria > Bacillota > Clostridia > Oscillospirales > Ruminococcaceae > Huintestinicola. The sequence continues at coordinate 10,736 of JAFUHM010000003.1, forward strand.
AGTCCCCTTTCCCGTCAAAGACATAATCGGTGGAGATATGTACCATCTTGCCGTCCACTGCCTTTACGGCCAGAGCGATGTTGCGGGTGCCGATATGGTTTATCGCCTCCACCTTCGGACGGTTATCCTCATCCTCCGCCGCATCCACCGCAGTCCATGCAGCAGGATGGATGACCGCATCGGGATGTATCTCGCCTATCACACGCATGACGGCATCGGCATCCGTGATGTCAAGCTGCACATAGGGAGCCTTCGTAACTGCCGAACCGTCCATTATCCCCGAATACTGAGGGAAAATGTCCGATCCCGTCACATCATGTCCACGGCGCACCAGTTCATTTATCACATCATGACCCAATTGTCCGCAGACACCTGTTACAAATATATTCATTCCTTACCTCACCCTATCCCGATATCAAAGCCGAAAACATATTCTTCATTCCGGGAGAGATGATGAGCATGAGGCATCAGGGTAAGCTCCTCCGTATCACAGTCATATACGGGAGTCTGCGCCCACGGCTCAAGACAAATAAAGGTGCCTCTTTCATCATAGGGCGACCAGACTGCGATAGTGCCTGCCTTGTCGTAATGCACAGTGACCATTTTCCCGGTCTTGCGGTCACGCAGAGCCACCCACGAGGAAGCAGGCTTGTCCTTCAGGAAAACATCGTTCCTGAACAGTTCACGGGTAACAGGTATCACATCGGTATTATCCGCTACCGTAACATCCCCCTGAGCAAGATGCTGAACGATAGTCTCGGGATATTCGTATACTACCTCGTAATCGGTGAACTTCCCGTCCTTGTCCGATGCCAAGGGAACATAAAAGCCCGGATGACCTCCCACGAAGAAGAACATATCCTCCCCGTCACACCGCACTCCGAAGCTGCATCTGACAGTGGAGCCGTCCAGAGAATACTTCACCACAAAGGTGAAGTCATAGGGATAGACCGCCCGTGTCTCATCGGAGGAACGGAGGGTCATCTCAACATATGTGTCGCCGTAGTCAGTCACTTCAAATACGCTGTCACGGGCAAATCCGTGATTGGAAAGGGAGTACTCCTTCCCGTTCACCGTATACTTTTTAGACCTGGTATTGCAGACAAAGGGGAACAGCACAGGTGCGTGCCGCTGCCATACCTCCTCCGCCGTCCAGATATACTCATATCCGTCTCCGTCTCGCACGGAAACGAGCTGAGCACCGTACTCATCCACTATGGCTGTAAGGCTGTCATTTCTGATAATATACATTATTTCCTCCGCACATACAGGACCTGTCCCTTGCCCTTGGCACCCGGAACAGAATAGACCTCAAAATTACCCAATGATTTGATGAATGGTGTGAGCTGCTTAAAGCCGAAGTTGCGCACATCGAATGACGGGAACCGTTTGAGAAGAAGATTTCCCAGCTCCGACAGGGATGCCCATCCGTCATCATCGGATATCTCATCGAGTATATCCCCTATGGCCTTGCGCACCGCCTTTATGTTCATGCCGTCAGCATTTTCGGAAGCCTCGGGTCTTTGCTGTTCGGATGAGAGTATCTCCAGATAAACGAAGCGGTTGCAGGCGGCGATAAAGGGCTTAGGTGTCTTCTTCTCGCCCATCCCCACCACATACATACCCGACTCACGCAGTCTTGCCGCAAGCCTGGTGAAGTCGCTGTCGGAAGAAACTATGCAGAAGCCGTCCACATTACCCGTGTATAGGATATCCATCGCATCTATGATAAGAGCGGAATCCGTCGAATTCTTGCCGGTGGTGTACCCGTACTGCTGCATGGGCGTGATGCTGTGGGAAAGAAGGGAATTCTTCCACGAGGAAAGTCCGGGACGGGTCCAGTCGCCGTAAATACGCTTGTAGGTGATGATACCGTCCTTTGATATCTCATCGAGCAGCGGCTTTATATACTTTTCCGACACATTGTCCGCATCTATCAGTACGGCAAATCTCTTGTCATTTTCCGGCATTGGTATTCCTCCGATAATTCAGATAGCTTTCAAGTATCAGGGTAGCAGCCACCGCATCCACGGAATTCTTTCTCTTCTTCCCGTGTACATCTGCGGTATCCAGTATCTGATGCGCCATAACAGTCGTAAGGCGTTCGTCCCAGAGGACTATCTCCGCACTGATAAGGCTGCGCAGCTTCTCGGCAAACTCCGAAGCACGCTTTTCCGTCTCCCCTTCTTTGCCGTCGGTGCGGCGGGGAAGCCCCACCACCACAAGTTCGGGGGCGAGCTTTGCCGCTTCTTCCGCAACCCTGACCGCACATCTGCCCATATCCTTCTCATGTATCACAGTCACGGGAGATGCAAGGATCTCCATTTTATCACACACGGCTATCCCTGTACGGGAATAGCCGAAGTCAACAGCCATGATCTTCATCAGTTCACCTTTATCTCGAGCATGGGCTCGGCTACCGATGCCCCGGCAGGAACCATGGGAAGAACATTTATATCCTTGTCGATAAGGACGTTTATAAGAACGGGTCTGCCGCAGCTGACCGCATGATCCAGCTTTTCCAAAACTTCGCTCTTCTTTGAAATGGTGATGGTCTCTATGCCGAATGCTTCGCCCAGCTTCTCAAAGTCGGTGGGCTTTTCCACATTTGTCTGTGAATAGCGCTCCCCGTAGAAGAGCCTCTGCCACTGGCGCACCATTCCCAGCACCGTATTATTGAAAACGAGCTCTATCACAGGGATATCATATTTGGACAGTGTGGTGAGCTCTGCCATATTCATATAGAAGCTGCCGTCACCGGCTATATTTACTACCGTCTTGTCGGGACGTGCCATCTTTGCGCCAATTGCGGCGCCAAGACCGTACCCCATTGTGCCCAGTCCCCCGGAAGTGGCAAGAGTATGGGGATCCTTGAAGGGGTAGAACTCCGCAGTCCACATCTGATGCTGTCCGACTTCGGTGGTTATCACGGCTTCCCTTCCTGTGACCTGTGCAAGTGACTCCAGCACATACTGAGGAGTGACATCCTCACCAACGCCTGCCTGCATGAGAGGATATGTGCGCTTCCATTCAGCCACCTGAGCCATCCATTCGGGATGTGAAGCCTTTTCCAGCCTGTCGCACAGGAGGGAGAGAACCTTCCTGACATCGCCGCATATCTTATGATCGGCACGAACATTCTTGTCAAATTCCTTCGGGTCTATATCTATGTGGATGACCTTTGCGCCGCTGATATTGTTTGCAAAGCTCTTGGTATTGCAGGTAACTCTGTCGGAGAAGCGTGTGCCTACGGCTATTATCACATCCGCATTTATAAGTGCAAGGGATGATACTTTGGTGCCGTGCATACCCAGCATACCAAGGCATCTGTCACTCATGTTGTCAAGGCAGTCCTTCGCCATGAGGGACAGGGACACGGGTGCATCTATCCTGTCGGCAAAGGCGGACAGTTCATCTTCCGCACCGCTGAGCCTTACACCGCCGCCCGCAAAGATATATGGTTTCTTTGCGCTTCTTATGATCTCTGCGGCTTCATCTATGCCCTTCACGTCCGCAGGACGGTCATGCTCCTTGGGTGCCTTATGCTCATACTCGCACCTGGCGCTCGTCACATCCTTGGTGATGTCGATGAGGACTGCACCCTTGCGCCCGTCATTGGCAATGAAGAATGCTTCACGGACGGTGTCGGCAAGCTGCGCCACGTCCTTTACCAGATAGCTCTTCTTGGTCACGGGAGCGGCAACAGATGCTATATCCACCTCCTGGAAGGAATCGAGCCCCAGCAGGTCGGAATTGACATTGGCTGTGATGGCAACAAGAGGGATGCTGTCCATATTGGCGGTGGCAATGGCTGTCACAAGATTTGTGGCACCGGGGCCCGATGTGGCGAATACCACACCTGTCCTGCCGCTTATTCGGGCATAGCCGTCAGCTGCATGGGCTGCGTGCTGCTCATGCGATGTACAGATATGATTTATCCTGCCGCTGTACTTGTACAGTGCATCATATATATTGAGTATGGCGCCGCCGGGATAGCCGAAAACGGTGTCCACACCCTGTTCGAGTAATGTTTCCATAAGGATCTCAGAGCCATTGAGTATCATATACATTCCCTTTCATATTTAAACTCTTATAATTGTACCACATTAATGCGGATTTGTCAACATAATAAAACACTTGCAGATACGCTCATACAGAGCACTGAGTTGATTATAATACATTTTTATTAATAAATCAACCCTTAATTGATAAATAATCATATTTGCAGGATCCGCCCGTAATGAGCTACATCATTCAATCAGCCCGATAAGAAGGAAGAGATACTGTTCACAGAAATTTAACATTCAAATTCACCGAAAGCTATTGACAAAACTTGTGCATATTGATATAATGTAAAGGTAAAATACTTCACAAGGTAAACACAAGGCTGTATTGCATGGCAGTATCGCCTTATACGCTACGGAGGGCATTATGCAGGATATGGATGATGCTGTACTGCAGAACGTTCTGCTGTATGACGTTTACGGTCAGATGCTCACGGACAAGCAGCGTAATATATATGATCTTCATCTCAATCAGGATCTGTCTCTGGGCGAGATCGCAGAGCTTGAGGGCATATCCCGTCAGGGCGTGCGTGACAGCCTCCTGAGAGGCAGGCAGACCATGGAAGATCTCGATAATAAGCTCCGCCTCATCGACAAGGATGAAAAGCTCGATGAGATAGCCGATCTGCTGGAGTCGATCGCCGGTGAGATAGCACCGAAATTCGACAGGCAGGCGGAGACACTTACACAGACAGCAGCACAGCTGAGAGACATATTATAAAGGGGGAGCCGTCATGGCTTTTGAAGGATTATCCGAGAAACTCAGCGCCGTATTCAAGCGGCTCAAAGGCAGAGGCGTCCTTACCGAAGCAGATGTAAAGGAAGCGATGCGTGAAGTCAAGCTCGCACTCCTTGAAGCGGACGTCAGCTACAAGGTCGTCAAGGACTTTGTGGATAAGGTAACGGAGCGTGCGGTAGGCACGGATGTCCTTGCAAGCCTTACTCCCGCACAGCAGGTAATAAAGATAGTCGATGAGGAGCTCGTGAGCCTCATGGGTAACGAGAATGCCCGCATCGAATTCCCCTCTAAGCCTCCCTGTGTCATCATGATGGTAGGCCTTCAGGGTTCAGGTAAGACCACCCATTCCGCAAAGCTCGCCAAATATTTCAAGGAACAGGGCAAGCGTCCTCTCCTCGCTGCCTGCGACGTTTACCGTCCTGCGGCTATCGACCAGCTTCGTGTGGTCGGCGAGAAGGCAGGGGTCAAGGTCTTCGAGATGGGGCAGATAAACCCCGTTGTCATCGCAAGGGAAGCCGTAAAGCACGCAAAGGAACACGGCAATGAGATAGTTATCCTCGATACCGCCGGCAGACTTCATATAGATGAAGAACTGATGGACGAGCTGAAGAACATCCGTGAGGAGACCTCCCCCAATGAGATAATCCTCGTTGTGGATGCCATGACGGGTCAGGATGCGGTCAATGTAGCAAAGGCATTTGATGATGCACTGGGCATCACAGGTGTGCTCATGTCCAAGCTCGACTCCGATACAAGAGGCGGTGCAGCCCTGTCCGTACTCGCTGTTACGGGTAAGCCCGTGAAGTTCGTGGGTACAGGCGAAAAGCTCGACGATCTCGAACTGTTCCATCCCAAGAGAATGGCATCGAGGATCTTAGGCATGGGCGACGTACTCACTCTTATCGAGCGTGCGGAGACCACCCTCGATGAAGCCAAGGTACAGAAGCTCACCAACAAGCTCCAGGAGGACGGCGAGTTCGATCTGGAGGATCTGCTCGAACAGATGAAGCAGATCAAGAAAATGGGTTCAATAAAGCAGCTCGCATCCATGCTCCCCGGTGTCGGTGAGAAGATCAAGGACGTGGATGTTGACGATAATCAGATAAACCGCATAGAAGCGCTCATCACTTCTATGACCCCCGAAGAGAGGGCGAAGCCCTCCATAATAAATCCGAGCCGCAAGAGAAGGATCGCCGCAGGCTCGGGCAATACCGTCGCTGACGTGAACCGTCTTCTCAAGCAGTTCGAGAATATGCAGAAGATGTTCAAGCAGTTCGGCGTGACAGGAAGAAATCAGAAGGGCAAGCGCAATAAGCTCCGTATGCCGGGCAGATGGAGATGATGTGGGTGATCATAATCGCTGTGATCCTTGTCATCGGCGGGATATTTTCAATATTCTGCGCATACAAGGATTACGACTGGTTCATGGAAAACCACAAGGCATGGCTGAACGTGAAGATATTCGGCCGCAAAGGCGCACGGATATTCTATATCGGTCTCGGCATATTCGTTATCATATGTGCGCTTGTTATGCTGTTCGCCTTTTACAGGTCTTAATTCAGATCTCAACAGTTTTTACTGATTGATAAGTTTTATTTGGAGGTGATAATAATGGTAAAGATCAGACTCAGAAGAATGGGTGCCAAGAAGAATCCTTTCTACAGAATAGTAGTTGCAGATTCAAGATACCCCAGAGATGGCAGATTTATCGAGGAGCTCGGATATTATGATCCCACCGTGGAGCCTTCTGTTGTAAAGGTTGACGCTGAGAAGGTCCAGAAGTGGATCGCAAGCGGCGCACAGCCCACAGAGACCGTCAAGAAGCTCTTTGACAAGAACGACATCCTGAAGTAAGCGATGGCATATACTCGATCCGTCAGCCGTTTATACGGTGCGGATCGTGTATGCAGTCATCCAAACGAGGCGCGGCATGTGTCCTGTCGTGCCGGTGGCTACCCGGGACACAACTCACCGAAAGGAGGTCTGTCCGATGAAGGATTTGCTTATAGCGATCGCATCCGGACTGGTGGAGGATAAATCGGCTATATCCGTTGACAGGGATGAACCTGATGATGAAGGCGTGGTAGTTTACCATCTTCATGTAGCACCTGATGATATGGGAAGAGTTATAGGAAAGCAGGGCAAGATAGCTAAGGCTATACGCACAGTTATGCGTGCAGGTGCAGGCAGAGTGAATGAAAAGATCATGGTCGAGATCGACTGATCCGACATTTGAGATACTTTCTTCGAGGCAAGCGGTCAGTGCGGCTGCTTGCTTCTTCTAATAAGGATGACCGAACATATGAAACAGTTTCTTGAGATAGGAAAGATAGTTGCGGTGCATGGCCTGAAAGGAGAAGTGCGGGTAGATCCCTGGTGTGACTCCCCCGACTTCCTCTGTGAATTTGACGAGCTCTTTTTCGATAAAGGGAAGACCGCAGTTAATATAGAGAACGCCCGCCCCCATAAGAATATAGTCATCATGAAGATAGAGGGCATAAACGATGCGGACGAGGCGGCAAAATACCGCGGCAAAGTTCTGTATATGGACAGAGACAGCGTGGAACTTGACGAAGGCACATATTTCGTTCAGGATCTGCTGGGCCTTGATGTGGTTGATGCCGATAATGGTACGGTCTACGGCAAGATAACCGACGTGCGCAACACGGGCGCATCCGACATATACACAGTAAAGTCGGCGGAGAGAGAGTTCCTCTTTCCTGCCGTGCCCGAATTTATCGAGCGCACCGATATTGAAGGCGGCAGACTTTACATACATATGGTCGAGGGACTGATAGAATGAGGATCGATATTGCCACCCTGTTCCCCGAAATGTGCGAGACAGTCATGGGAGAAAGCATAGTCGGACGTGCAAGACGTGCAAACATGATCGAGATACACTGCCACCAGATAAGAGACTATACCCTTGACAAGCACAGACGTGTTGATGACTCGCCCTATGGCGGCGGCAAAGGGATGGTCATGCAGTGTGACCCTATCTACCGCTGCTTCAATGCAGTCACCGCCTCATTTCCCGAAAAGCCCCACGTCATATATATGTCCCCCAAAGGCAAGGTCTTTACTCAGGCTGACGCTGTCCGCCTGTCCGAAATGCCTCGGCTGTTCGTCCTGTGCGGACACTATGAGGGCGTTGACCAGCGTATAATAGACAGGATAGTTGACGAAGAGATATCCATAGGCGACTACGTCCTTACGGGGGGCGAGCTTCCCGCACTCGTCATGTGCGATGCCATTGCCCGTATATGTCCCGGAGTGCTCGCCGCAGATGAATGTTTCATGGATGAATCCCATTATTCGGGGCTCCTTGAATATCCCCAGTACACCCGTCCCGAAGTATGGGAGGGCATGGAAGTCCCTGCCGTGCTGCTTTCGGGCGATCATAAGAAAGTGGAGGAATACAGGCACTCCGAATCCCTCCGTCTGACCAGGGAAAAGCGCCCCGATCTGTTAGGGCTGTAACATCAGAACTCCCCAGAGAGGTATATATGACTCAACGTGACTTTCCGGTAGTGACCGTTTCCGAAAAATGCCATAAGCGCACGATGTACGGTCATCCGTGGATATATGATAATGAGATCACATCGGCAGACCCCGCCGAGGACGGAGCCCTTTGCGATGTGGTCAGCCCCAAGGGAAGGTATATAGGCACAGGCTTCTACAACTCACACTCCAAGATACGGGTGCGCATCATCTCCGATAATGCGAATGACCGCTTCGATGATGCGTTCTTCCGCAGGCGGGTGGAGTATGCCTACAACTACCGCAGGGCTGTGATGCCCGAAGCGGACAGACGGGCGTGCCGCCTTATCTTCGGTGAAGCTGACCGCTTCCCAGGGCTTACCGTAGACAGATTCGGCGATCTGCTCTCGGTACAGATACTTTCCCTCGGCACCGACCTTCGCCGTCAGGTCATCCTCGATTCACTGCTTGATGTCCTCCGTGAGGACGGACAGGAGATAAACGGCGTATACCTCCGCAATGACGGTGCGATACGCAGCCTTGAGGGAATGTCGGAGGAAAAGGGCTGGTATTGGCGCAAGGACGGCACCTCCCCTGTCACACACATCACCGAGAACGGCATAATATATGAGGTCGATGTGGAGAACGGACAGAAAACAGGATTTTTCCTCGACCAGAAATATAACCGACGTGCGGCAGCCGCACTTGCGGGCGGACGCACAGTCCTTGACTGCTGTACCCATACAGGTTCATTCGCCCTCAACTGTGCTGCGGCAGGCGCTGCCCATGTCACAGCAGTGGATGTGTCTGAATCGGCGATACAGATGGCAAAGCATAACGCAGAACTCAATCACATAGATATGGACTTCGTGTGTGAAGATGTGTTCGACCACCTGAGAGGCCGCATCGAAAGACACGACAGATCCGCCGACTTCATCATCCTCGATCCTCCCGCCTTTACCAAATCACGCAGGACCGTGCATAACGCAAAGGGCGGCTATCTCGAGCTCAACACCCTTGCCATGAGGCTCCTGCCGAGGGGCGGACTTCTGGCGACTGCCTCCTGTTCCCATTTCATGACAGCAGCCATGTTCCGTGAAATGCTGATACAGGCAGCCGGAGATGCAGGTGTCGGGATAAAGCTCATCGAGGAGCGCCGACAGTCCCCGGACCATCCCATACTCCTGTGTGCGGATGAGACCGAATACCTTAAATTCTTTACACTTCAGATAATATGAACACTAACGATAACACCAACGATACAAATGAAATGGAAGAAGAGGGAAGACCGCCCAGAGATCCCAGAAACGGACTGTACACCTTTCTGTCCGTGCTCATATTTGTAACGGTCTCCATCGCATACAAGCTGATATCATCCCGCATCACCCTTGTTTATGCCCTGTTTGAGCCCTCCCCTTCCGACCAGCTTCGCACAGCGGTCTACGATCAGATGGAAATGCCCGACCTCCCGGAGGATGTCAGCCTTATGTATATACGTCTCCACAGGAACTTTGACAAGGATCGTATGTATGTGGCTTTTGAACTCCCGTATGACACGGATGAGGAGGACTTTTCCCAAAGGTTTATCCCCTATCAGTGCGGAAACACCGTGGAAGACCAGCGCTTTGCGGTTTATCCCGATGCCACAGCCAACGCCCACTATGTTTACGGAAATATGTATGTCTCAGTTGATGATCCTTTCACATCCTGCCTTATCTATGAGGAGGACGGCAGAAAATATGCAGTCTATTCCTCCAATGATTACGATCATGGCATCACCACCCTCTTTGATACGGAAAAGATCAGGCTATGATGTGTAAAAAATTATTCTGCATACTTATTTTCGGCACTCTCATGCTCCTTGTTTCCCCCCGCTGCTATGCAATATATCCGCATATTGAAGTTGACGGCAGGAACGTGACTGTCACACCGTCCGCCACGGATAAGGAAAAGGAGCTCGAACTCTCCCTTGACGGAGGCAAGAACTTTTTCCGTATAGGGAAAAACGGCACCACCATCAGGAACCTTCTGCCTGACACATATTACATCTGCATGAGGTACAAGGGAAGACCCACCACCGTTTCCGACACTTATTCCGCATATGTATCGGAGGAGGAGCATCCCGTCAAGCTGAGCGTTACCGGAGTCCGTGAAAGAACATACAAGTCGGGTGCGATAAAGATAAGCATCACAAACTACGACAGAGATAAGAAATACATCGTTTCCCTTGACGGCGGCCATTCATGGTACCGAATGAAGTCCCGCAGCGTGGCAAGAAGCGGCGTGGGCGGCGGAGAATACAATGTGATAGTCAAGGTCATGGGCTCGGAAGACTATTCGGGCACCATAGGCGTCATGGTACCCTATCCCGTCAACAGAGGATACATGAATATCGGAGCTCCGCTCATCCTGCAAAATCCCGAACTTCCCACAGGATGCGAGATCACCTCTCTCACCATGGCTCTGAAGTTCATGGGATTTAATGTCGATAAGGTGACACTTGCGGACTGGTTCCTTGAAAAGGCTCCCTACCGCACCGCAGACTACCGCAAGAAATTTGTGGGAGACCCCAAAACATACATGGCTTACGGCTGCTTTGCCCCCGTCATCGAAAAGTCCGCCCATAAGTTCCTCGACGGTGTAGGCAACAAGAAATTCGAGATACGCAACATTTCCGGATGCTCCTTCGACAAGGTGAGGAGCTTCATAGATATGGGCTATCCCGTCATTATCTGGGGCACAATAGATATGGCGCCTGCGGGAACGGGTGCCGCATGGATCGACAAGGAAAGCGGCAGTACCATCACATGGGTCGCCAACGAGCATTGTATGCTCATGACAGGATATGACCTCGGACATCATCAGATATTCGTGAATGACCCTCTCAGAGGAAGGGTCGCATATGATGAGAACACATTTATAGAAAGGTTCAATCAGCTTGAATCACAGGCAATAGTTATCATTGACGTTACGGAGTGATGATATGGAAAACAACTTGATCCGTGCTGCTGTGTCAGACGAAATGGAACTCCTCGAATTCTGCGTTGGCGGTGAGAACTTCGGCATCAATATCGCCAAGGTCAATGAGATCATGACAAACGAACCCGTGACACCCGTGCCTAACGCAGACCCTGCGGTAGAGGGCATATTCATCCCCCGTGACAAGCTCATCACGGTTGTTGACCTGCACAAGGTCCTCGGATACGAAAACACGGAGCAGCGCAAGTCCATATTCATCGTCTGCTCCTTCAACGACACATCGGTGGCGTTCCATGTCACTTCGGTGCGAGGCTTTCAGCGTGTCCCCTACAACAGCATCAACAAACCTCCCATGACAGGCAAAGTCTCCGTGTCAACGGGTGTGGTGAAGATAGAGGACAGAGTGATACAGCTTCTCGACTTTGAGAAGATAGTATCTGACCTCTCGGGCGGCACATTCTACGACAAGAACTCCGCAGTCACCGCAAACGAAAGCATATGCAGCATGGAGATAGTCATCGCCGACGACTCCCCCTTCCTCAATGAACTGATAACCGACATGGTGAGCAGCTGCGGCTTCAGCAATATCTCCCACTTCAAAAACGGTGCGGAGGCATGGGAGCATATCAGGACAGCTGATGTCAGAAATATCGGATGCGTCATCACCGACATAGAAATGCCCCAGACAGACGGCATCCACCTTACAGAACACATCAAGAAACTGGATAAGAACATACCCGTCATCATCTTCTCCTCCCTCTCCGATGAGCCTACCAGAAAGCGCTGCATCAGATCAGGAGCGGATGCCATATTCAACAAACACGAAACCGCAAGCCTTATGCAGAAGGTCGTGGAACTGACAGGCAGGAGATCCGGTCATATCTCACATAAATGATACTTTTCAAGCTGCAATATTCTCCATATCTTACAACACGCAGAGACCGCTTGTTTCTGCGTGTTTGTTTTTTGTCACCATTTTTTTCCCATTTTTTCGTTGACCTTTCACACAAAATAGTGTATAATAAAATGTGGATGTTCAAACTCACGGGATGCTGTGTAAAGGAGGACTGCTATGCAATACGGTAAACAAAGACCTCCGCTCAGATTCAGGCTGTCATTTGTCTTTCTCTTTGTCATCGCCAGCTTTATCGGCTGCTTTGTCATGTACATGAAAGGCGAAGAAGGCGACCCGCTCATGAACCAGACCGATGTCCCGAAGGTGATAAACATCGTATCTGAGGATGTCACGGAAGCTGTACCCGACAAGCAGGTGGAAAACCCGGTGCCCCTGTCAGGACGTGCCGAGGACGGCTATATGAAAAATGCCCTGTTTGCAGGTGATGCGCTCATTAGCGGCTTGTCAGAGGCAGGTCTGACCGACAGCGAGCATATCCTCATCATAGATGAGCACACCGACTACTCCCTCATCAAGGACAGGACGTTTTCCGCAATATATCTTCTCTTCTCACCGCAGGATATTTCCGACGATAACGGCAGGAAAGCCTTTATCTACGATGTGCGGAAGATCACGCAGAAACTGCGTTCCCATAACCGTGCTGATATTTATATATTATCCGTCCTCCCCCTTCCCCAGGGCGGCAAGGATGCCAATGCCGATATCGACATGATAAATTCCATGCTCCTTACATTCTGCAACGAGCAGAATATATACTACATAGACGAAAACACTTACCTCAAAGGAAGTGACGGTACGCTGCGTTCCTCTTATTCAAGGAACGGTCAGCTCACCGAACAGGCGTACAGCGCCGTTTTTGAAATGATACGCACTCATACTGCTGTAAAAGAAAAATAGAGAACAAGGAGAAACAAAATGAAGATCTACGCACTGGCAGCTGCCGCACTCATGCTGTGCGCCTGCTCCATACAGGCTGAGCAGAACACATCCGAAGCCCCCGTCCCATCCGAGACTGTACTCCGCAGCGAGGAGACGGCCTCATCCTCCGTGACAGCAGCGGAAGTATCCGAGTCCGTCACCGAAGCATCCGTGACCGAGCCGGCTGTCACATATACCTGCGATGAAGTCTGCCAAAGGATACTCTCGGAGGTGGAATTCCCGTCTATGGTGAGCGTTTCCGCCGAGAAGATGCCCGACTATATAGATGCCGCCGTCCCCGAGGGAACGGACATAGCTATGTACATATGCGGGTCGGGAGGATTCTCCGATGAGCTGTTCATCATGAAGTCCGACGATGCGGATATCATCGGCGCCGCCAAAGACCGCATTGAAAAGCGGACAAAGGACTTCGAGGACTACGCACCCGACGAAGCGCAGAAACTGTCCGATGCCCTTTTCATCGAGACAGACGGCTGTTTTATGTACTTTGTGTCATCCGACAATGACCTGTGCGACGACATCGCACGAGAAATGTTGCACATGATGTGATTTTTTGCATAAAAAGTCTTTACAAATGAAGTGAAATAGTGTATAATGTGTATGATACAAAAATAACAGGGGGTTTGATCCGATGTCCGATATCAAATACAAACGAGTTTTGCTCAAGCTGTCAGGTGAAGCACTGGCAGGCAGCAGACCCTCCGGTCTTGACTACTCGGTCATACAGCCTATATGTGCGGCTATCGCCAAGTGCGCCAATGCCGGTGTACAGGTCGGCATAGTGGTAGGCGGAGGCAATTTCTGGAGAGGCCGTTCCTCGGGTGCCATGGACAGGACAAGGGCTGACCATATAGGGATGCTCGCCACCACCATGAACGCACTTGCAGTAGCCGATGTTCTTGAATCATTGGGACTTGACGTCCGTGTGCAGACCGCCATCTCCATGCCCCAGGTAGCAGAGCCTTATATCAGGAACAAGGCGATGCGCCATTTTGAGAAGGGCAGAGTCGTTATTTTCGGCTGCGGTACGGGCAATCCCTTCTTCTCCACCGATACAGCATCCACGCTGCGAGCTGCCGAGATAGAGGCGGATATAGTCCTCAAAGCTACGATGGTAGACGGCATCTACGACAAGGATCCCAATAAGTATCCCGATGCCGTGAAGTTTGACCATCTTACATTCAATGACATCCTTGTCAAGGATCTCCAGGTAATGGACAGCACTGCCGCATCCATGTGCAAGGACAACAAGCTTCCCATTCTTGTATTTGATCTTTCAGACCCCGAGAATATATACCGTGCCTGCATGGGTGAGAAGATAGGCACCCTTGTGGAACCCGAAGAAACCGAATGAACCGACACGAAAGGATATTATTATGAACGAACAGGTTAAAACAGCGCAGGACAAAATGAACAAGACCATCAATGCACTTGTGCGTGAGTTTGACACCATCCGTGCAGGACGTGCAAACCCCGCTATCCTTGATAAGGTACAGGTGGATTACTACGGCACACCCACCCAGATAAACGCAATGGCTTCCGTGACCGTACAGGAAGGACGCACCCTTGTGATACAGCCCTGGGACAAGACCGTGCTCAAGTCCATCGAGAAGGCTATACAGGCATCCGATATCGGCATCAACCCCACCAATGACGGCACCTGCCTCCGCCTTACCTTCCCCCAGCCTACCGAAGAGCGCCGCAAAGAGCTTGTAAAGCAGGTCAAGAACGACG
>JAFUHM010000036.1 GCA_017468865.1 Oscillospiraceae bacterium
ATGCTTGTATGCTTTCTCTTGTCAGTCTTCAGCTCGTATCCGTAGCATATATTCCCGTCATGAGGGCGTTTCTCGCCCGTTTTAATGATGTATGTGCATCCCGTCCACTGAGCGCCTGACGAAGTGAACCCGCTGTATCTGCATCTGCGGCACTTCCGCCTGTCCGTCATGATAATGCCTCCCATATATCGTGCATGATGGCGATACAGCTGTCGCCCGTCACGTTTATCACCTTTCTGTGTCCGCCTGCAAAGCGTATCTCTACGGTCTCAAGTCCCGACCACGCTTCATTGTGCGGATCATACTCCATCTTTGAAATCATCTCCCTGCTGTACAGCACCAGTGCCGTTTCCAGTGTTGACACGAAAGCTCGCTTGTTTTCGCTCATCATGTGCCGTACCTCTCCTTGTACCATTCATCAAACGTCTTCACGGGTATCCGTATGCACCGACCCATAGCGATGTACGGGAAGTCCCACCCGGGAGCATTCTGCCGAAGAGACACCCTGACCATCTGGTCGGATGTTTTCAGTATCTTCCCCACTTCCTTGGGGGTGTAGTAGCCTTTATCCATACATATCCCTTCTTTCTCTCACTCACCGACTATATCGGCGATCGACACGCCCAACACGTCCGCAATGTCCACGGCATTATCCAGGGTGATGACCCTTATGCCGTTCTCCATCTGAGAGATCTCTGCCTGAGACCACCCGAGATGGTCGGCTATCCTCTGCTGCGTGAAGCCCTTGTCCTGTCTTAGATGCTTGATGCGCTCGCCGTACTTGCTTGCTTTGTAAGTTGCCATTTTTTCTCACTCCCTCTTGACATTCATGTTTTTTTGTGGTAGTATATATATAAATCCATTGGTCAGGCGGTTTGCACCGCCCGACTTTTGGGGATTTATCAGAGGTCATTGGCCTTGGCTCTGATAAGCTTTGCGGCTTCTGCTGTGTTCTTGCATTTCTCTATGAGGTCTGCAAGGATCAGCAGGAGCACTTTCAGCTCTTTATTGCTCATTTCCTCACCTCCTAAGTATATTTTACCACTATTATTAATAGAAATCCATATATATATATATATAATGTAAACTTTTTATGAACAGCAGAAACAAAAATAACCTCCGCAGAAAAACTCTGCGGAGGCTTTTCAAAAGATGAAAAGAGGATTATGAGAAAGGATATGTACGATATGTATATTATACCACATTTTATACTATTTGTCAAGGGGGTGAGCGCATGAAAATGCCGAACGGTTACGGGAGCATAGTGAAGCTGTCGGGGAAGCGCCGCCGCCCTTATCGTGTCCGCCTCGGATGTGAGTACTCTTCCGATGGTGCTACACTTACGGAAAGCCGACGCACTCTCGGATACTATGCCACAAAAAAGGAAGCTATTGAAGCCCTTAACGCCTACCACCTCGACCCATACGACATTGACGATAACTCCACCTTTGCCGAGATATACGAAAAGTGGATCAAGGAAAAGTCACTCAAAGTCGGCAAGACCACGCTTAACAGCTATCGTGCAGCATACAAGAAGTGCATTGCAGTCCACACCATGCCGATGCGTAACATAAAGCTCACGCATCTTCAGGCGGTGATGGACAGCTATCCCGCTGCGAGCCTTTCCACCCTGCACAATATCGAGATCGTGATCTCGGGTGTTTTTGCGTATGCCATGAAGTCCGAAATAATACGGAAAGACCCGTCGCAGTATCTGACTATCAACGCATACGCAGAGCCGACAGAGAAGCATAAAGTGTTCACAGCGGCAGAGATCAGGGCGTTATGGGAAATGCCGCAAACGTTGGAGCGTGATATAACACTGATACTCCTTTACAGCGGATGGCGTGTCAATGAGCTGCTGGAGATGCCGAAGGATAATGTGGATATGACCGCCCAGACCATGACAGGCGGCAAAAAGACAAAGGCAGGCAAAGACAGAGTAGTCCCCATCCATCACCTCATAAAGCCCCTGCTTAGCCGTTACCCTATGCCCTTTGATATACCCTATCCTGCTTTCCGTGAATGGATGAAAACAAACCTGAGACACATTCCGCACGATACACGGCATACCTTTATCAGCGAACTGCAATCAAGGGGAGCTGACCATATCTGCATAGAACGCCTTGTCGGACACGCCTCGAAAGGCATCACCGATACAGTGTACACTCACAAAGACATTCAGGAGCTCCGCCGCACGGTGGAAATGATAGCATACAAGGATATACAAATGAACGCAGTTATCTGAATAAAAAATCGCCCACATCAATTATGATGTGGGCATATTTTTGTATACTGTGCAATATAAACAATTTTTTGTTGGTCACATATCGGTCACAAAATCAGCCGAAAACGGCTTAGGTGCGTGACGGCAGATTAACAAGTCTTTAACTTTATACCTGCGTGTAAGTATTTTCTCGGATACACATGACCTGTTTGCACGCTGAACCGGAACGATAATAGTCATTTGGGAACTATCGCATAATAATACAAATGTATTCTATACGGTATAATAATACCTGCATGGTATCACAGAAAAATCGAAACAATATTGACAACATATGAAAAAAACGTTATAATATAACAGAAGTCTCGGTGCGATCTGCTCCAGTACCGAGCATATGTCATACAAGAGAGGATAGAAATATGAACAGCGACAGCACCACCGAACTCGACCGTGATGAATTGACCGATTATATTTACGATGAGACTTTCTTAGAGGAGCCTGTGGATGCACAGACTGCCGAAGATGTGATAGAGGGTGTGAAGAGAGCGATCGAGTTTGAAGAACGTCCTATATTCCTTGAAGCTGTCTCCGCCAGACTGACACAGCTCGGCGTACCCTGTACCGCTGAGGATGAAGATATAATACTCGATGAGATCAAACGCAGATTTAAAAAGATCTTAGGCTTTACCTGTCCCAGGACAGTGCTGGAATGGATCAGAGGCACGACGCCGGGGGCCATCAGCAGAAAGAATCATTATGACCTGTGCTACGCCCTTGAAATGGACTTTCAACAAATCGCATCCTTCTTCAGGAAAGTATATCTCTCGCTCCCCTTTATCATCAAGGCCAGAGTTGATGCGGTATTCCTGTACTGTCTGTATCACCGCAAGCCCTATTCAACAGTGACTATGCTGCTTGAACGATCAAAAGGCTTTAAATCCAGGGAGATCGCTCACACATCAACATCGCAGATCGCCGCCGTGATAAAGGATATAGATGATGATGAAAAGTTCCTGAAATATCTGTCTGAGCATTGCTACGGCAATAAACAGCAGTTTCAGCTTGCACGGAGCATCATCAATAAAGAGATAGACCAACTCAAAACAAGGATACTTGAAGATGGGACAGCTGATATACACTCACCTGATCGGCTCAACAGCCTGATCGTCGATGCTCTGCTGGGATACAGGTATCAGAGACGTGACAAGGGAGAGCCTGTACTGCCGCTCCCGAAACACTTTACAAGATCCCTGCCGAACGATGAATATATCAGCGGCATGATCCGTGGCCAAAACATTTCCTATGAGGTGCTGCGCAAATCACTGATTCTCCTGAAATTCAATAACTACTACCGTGCCGCTGAAGCGGAGGACAGAAAGCGAGGATATGAGCCTGACAAATATGAGATCAACAACCGCCTGATGGACTTTTATGATGAGCTGAACAATACTCTCAACTCCTGCGGATTTGCCCGACTCTATGAACGTCACCCATTTGATTGCCTGCTGCTTTACTGCGCCAACTCCTATGACCCGATACTCACATTTCATATCCTGAATGAGCGGAATTGATTTTTATAACAGCTTTCCCCGAAGGAGTATAATATAAGTGAAAGGAGGTCGGTGCAATGCTGAACAACGGCTATACCTTCAACGCCGACGGCAGACAGTATTCTGTCACACAACAGCTCGGCAGCGGTGCCAATACCATTGCATACCTTGCTGAGTGTACCCACGGCGGGATGACAACAAAGTGTATCCTCAAAGAATACTCTCCACGCAATGCAGACGATTTTGAAGCAGGCAAGGCACGGTTCATCGCTTCCGGCAGGATGCAGAATGACGTCCGCGGCAGGTATTTGCTCAATAACCGGACTCCGCCTGTGAGCCACATCTTTGAAGCCAACGGAACGGCATATATAGATGTTGCTTGCTATAACGGTGCGACCCTCGACAAACTCTCTCTCACTTTGCCGCAGTACATGGAGATCTGTGAAACGATATCCCAAACTGCGGACTGCTACCACAAGTCAGGTTTTCTCTGCCTTGACCTGAAGCCCGAAAACATATTTATCCTGCAAAATTCCCCGGATGATACAATAACACAGCTTGTGGAGTTTATCGACTTTGACAGCATCCGAGACATGAATAATGACAGCAGTACACTTTTTTCCTATACAAGGGACTGGGCAGCGCCCGAACAGCTCAACCCCTACGCGCCCGCCAAGATAGGCAGGACTGCGGATATTTACACGATTGGCGAGATCGTCTTTTATCTGCTTTTCGGGCGGCACTCCACCGAATCGGAGCACAGAGGATTTTCCCGCTTTCCCTTTGATGACTGTAAGAGTGAATATCACAAGTATACGGAGCGCCCCGATATCAGGTCAGTCTGCACCAAGCTGTTCCGTGGGACGATACGCTCATCTGCTGTCAATCGTTTTCAGACGATGGGTGAGGTCACAAAGCTGCTTGGTGAGCTTGCGGACTTGCTGAACCAAAAGGACTATATTATCCCCATATTACCCTCTGTGTCCCCTGATTTTGTGGGCAGAGATAAGGAACTGAGAAATATCACAGCGTGCCTGCAAAACAGCCGCATTCTGTATCTGACAGGAATAGGCGGCATCGGAAAGACAACCCTGGTCAAGAATTATATCTCACGGTATCGCACGGAGTATGATATTATCGTATACCTTGAATACGACGGAGATATCCGGCATACCTTCTGCGACGATATGCAGCTTCAGATAAGCACGGTATCACGGCAGGACAGCGAACCGATCAGCGAATACTTTGAACGCAAGCTGAAGGCTTTCAAGCGCATATGCAGCGACAGGCGAGTGCTGT
Source organism: Oscillospiraceae bacterium (assembly GCA_017468865.1). Taxonomy (GTDB): domain Bacteria; phylum Bacillota; class Clostridia; order Oscillospirales; family Ruminococcaceae; genus Huintestinicola. Next base: position 5,077 of record JAFUHM010000036.1, read on the forward strand.
TTGTGCTTGATAACTTCACTGACAGGCTGACCAAAGAATTGAGCCGCATCATCGACTGCGGATATGATACCATAATCGCAACAAGGCATAAGCCTCCTAAGAACAGCTTCACCGTACTGGAAGTCGGTGCTGTCACTGATGCTTCGGAACTTTTCAGGCTTGTGGCACTCAACCTTGAACGCACCCTGACAAAGGAAGAACGTCTGTGCTTTGAGGAGATCATCATCCTTGTGCAGGGACACACGCTTGTTCTGGAACTTATCGCAAGGCAGATCGCCGCAGGCAGGCTCGATGTGCATACGGCTCTTGAGCTTATCCGTGAGAACGGTTTTTCACGGTTCTCAAGTGAGAAGGTCGGCAATATCAAGGACGGTGAGGAAGTCTGCGATACGCTGGCGGCTATCATCTCGGCTCTGTTTGATGCGAGTGCAGTAAGTGCCGATGCTCGGCTCACGCTGAAAATACTTTCACTTCTTAATGTAAGAGGTCTGGAGTCAGACCTGATATACAAGTTCTTCCCGGATATCCATGCAGAAACAGTAACATATCTGTCAGCGCAGGGATGGCTGTATGATGATAACAGGATCAGTATACACCCTGTCATAGCGGAAACGGTAGGTCTTTGGCTTTGGCCTGCGGAAATGGTTTCTGTTATGGAATACCACAAGAAAATGACCGACATTTACGCCGGTATGTCCAATGCCGCACAGATCAGGGAAATACTCCGCTCGGCTGACAGTTTCAGGAGCATGAACGAACATCATATCATCAGAGGGATGTATTTCTTTATGCAGGGCTGCTATTATGACACGCTTCTGAACGGCGCATATCATCCCGAAAATGAAAAAGAAGCAGATCTCCTTGAACAGCTTTTTGATAATATGAGCTATGCAGTCTCGGAAATGCAGCTTTCCGCCGACAGCCGAAGAGAGAAGTATATCCCGCAGTATTGCCTGTCTTTGGCGAACGTCCTGCTCAGAAGCGCTCCCGATATTGAAAACTATGCGGAGGTATCAGAATTACTTGATGAAGCAAAGGAATTTATCAAAGAAAACAGTGCAGAGCATTGCTATTACTGTATGACGCTGGCATGGTACTTCACGCTTGCACAGCCCGAGATCACGAAAACACGGGAATTGACGGAACAGGCGGAGCGCATCGCAAGACAGGTATTCCCGACAGATCTGGAACTTATCGACATCATACATATCCCCACGGCGAACTGTTTCTTCTATCACGGCGACTATCGCAGTGCAGCCGAAAAGATAGAAGAAGCTGTGGAGGTATGCAAGCATCATCCCGACATGATACCGTATACAGACAAACAGGCAGAACTGCTCAACATCCTGCTTGACATCTGCATGGAAATGAGAGACACAGCAAAATGCCGTGAACTGATCGCAGAGATAGACCGTATCAATGAAGCATACAAGGAACAGGGCGTTTGCCGTGAGGTATCACCCGACATAAGAAGCAGCATCTGCTGACAGGCAATCCCTGCCGCAAGCTGCACCGAATATCGACCCCTCTCACAGATCACCTGTGAGAGGGGTCAAACACGTTATCACTTCACGCCGAATGTGAATTCCTCAAATTCCGAAACAGGCATGGGCTTTGCAAAGTAATACCCCTGGAAGAGCTTACATCCCATTTCAAAAAGATCAGTATACTGTGTCTCAGTCTCGACTCCCTCTGTGAGAGAGGTTATATCCAGTTCGTATGAGAGACTGATTATAGACTTGATTATCTTCTTAGCCCTGTCCATGCTCTCCGATCTTGAAAGGAACTTCATGTCTACTTTCAGTACATCGACAGGCATATCCTTCAGCAGATTAAGAGAAGAATATCCGCTGCCGAAATCGTCCATCTCCACTACGAATCCTGCGTCATGGAGTTGACTCAAGATCTTCATCTTATCCTCAGCGTCATTCATCATTACTGATTCGGTGATCTCTATACGCAGTCTGGACGGTTCCAGATCAAATTCCCTGATTAGCTCCTGTATCTCGGAAACCACATCGCAGAAATAGAAATCCTTCGGTGATATGTTCACAGAGATGAAAAGGTCATCATGAGTGCCTTTCCATTTTGAAAGCAGTTCGCAGGCGCATCTCCACATATACCTGTCAACATCGACTATCATCCCGTTCTTCTCAAATACAGGAATGAACATTGCAGGCGGCATAAAGCCGTGCTCGGGATGTATCCATCGGGCAAGTGCCTCCGCACCCACCACATTCCCCTTTGAATCGGCGATGGGCTGAAGATAGGGTCTTAACTGTTTCTGTTCAATGGCTTCATGCAGATCCAGTGCGATCTTCTGTTCCCAGAGGACCTTATCCCTTAACTCGCTGTCATAGACGGCTATATGTGTGTTGAATATATCTGTGATGGAACTGATAGCAAGATGCGCCCTGTCAAATATGACCGATACGTCCACTGATCTGTCCGTAACTTCATACACCCCTATGTGTATAAGCAGATGATGCTCAATCTTGCCGTCACTGACCGTAAATCCTGACAGCAGCCTCTCCACTGACCTGGCACGGAAAATATCCTTTGGCACCAGTACTCCGAAGGTGTCACCGCCAAGTCTGCCGTAAACACAGTCACGGGTCATGCAGTTTCGTATCGCATCGGCTATCTGCAAGATCGCCTTATCACCAAACTCTCTGCTGAAAATATCATTGACCAGCTTGAAATTCTTGACATCCACAAATATAGCCAGATAGTCACCGTCTGTCCCTGACAGTCTGTCTCGGACACACCGATAGAAATACTCCTTAGTATACAGCCCCGTCATGGTGTCATGTGTTGAATTATATATCTCATGCTGCATCTTGCGGCGCTCTTCGGTATTGTCACGCACCACAAGAAACGAACCTGCAACATTGCGTTCTTCCGTTACAAGATGATTTCTGAGTGAATAATAAGAAATCTGCTCATCGGTGCCTGTCACTTTTTCGATGCACCATTCCTCATGATAGTCCCGTCCGGCAGGGCCAAACAGTTTTACAAGTGCCTCCCCTGCTGTATCGACCTCGCTGCTCTCCAATCCTATGAGCCGCATAGCTGCATCGTTTGCCCATATACATCTGAAGGTAGGATCAAACAGGAAGAGCGCATCGGTCATGTCCCATGCTATGTTTGAAAGCATCCTGTCAAGCAGCCTCATGGGACGGTAATATAATGAGAAATAGAATGCAAGTATGCCGCATACTCCAAAGCCTATCACAGAGCGGTCTATCGGGATACGGGAGATTATGTAGAAGACCTCACATACACCGCACAACCCCAGGGATAAAACCATTACCAGATACTTCTCCCTGTAGATCTTTGCCGTCTTTACAGCAGCTATTATGAAGATCAGAATCACACAGACAAAGGCCGCATAATCTATTATCATGTGTATCAGATGTCCCGAGTGAGATACCACCCTGTAATAAGGCCGTCCGCCTACATCGACAGCCTCAGTGTCAAAGACATGACCCGTGAAGATATTCAGCATCACCTGAACAGTATCTGCAATAAGAACGACATACAAGAACAACGGCTTTTGCTGACCGCCGCTGACTCCCTTACAGTATCCGCAGGTAAAGCTTACGAGAGCACACATGACTGCATTCATGCCGATAAAATATATATAATACCCAAACTCCGCAGCGATCTGCGAGGACGTGCATATAACTATGATATTGCCTAATACGGGCGGTATAAGGGCAAAGTCAAGTATTCCAACATACCTTCCGATAGATCTGCGGGATCTTATACCCTTGACACCGCAGAAGACAAGAACAGCGACAATAATACCGAGCAGCAAAGAAACACCGATACGCATATTCATATATGTCACCTTCTTCCGCATAATATCCCATTAATATTATACCAGTTATATATGAATATTTCAACCATACCTAATAAACAAATCATGTTTTTTTGACATTTTTAACAAACGGGCAAGGTGTTCCCGCTTTGCCGCCTACATAAATAAACAAATGCTGTATGATCACCGGATCATACAGCATTTGATAAAATGTCAAGCCATCAGAGTCCTACGACCGACAGAGGATCGGGACAGAACATGATAAGGAACTGGGATACAAGTACGACCACGATAAGTGCGATGGGATATGCAGCCGCATAAGCATTGGCAACATCATCTGTCTTCGCAACATTTATAAGTGTGCCAAGGGCAGGAGTTGAAGTCATGCCGCCTGTGATACCGCCAAGGTTATTGAACAGGGGCAGCTTCATTATCTTGCTTGCAACGATGAAGCCGACTATCATGGGAACTATCGTCATGAGTGCGCCGTAAAGGAAATATACAGGCTCAAAGTATCTAACAAAGTTAGCACCACCGGGAAGACCTGCACCGATAAGGAATGCCATGAGTCCAAACTCACGGAACACTTCAAGCACCTTCTTGTCAGGGCGCATATTAAGAGGTCCGAAATGTCCGAAATGCGCAATAACAAGGGAAGCAAGGAGGCATCCGCCTGTCGTTCCGAGAGAGAACTTGGAGGAACCCATAGGGATCTTTATGCCGCCGAGGAGCATACCGCACATAACTGCAATGCCGAAAGCTGCAAGCCCGAAGTTATCTGCATTGAAGAGCTTGAGTCCCTTGAACTTGTCTGCACCTGTGTCAACAGAGGATATCTTCTTCTTTTCTTCCTCGATATTAACCTTGAGTATCTTGGGCATGATCTGAACGAAGAGAACAACGCCCACAACGCCGAAGATGTATGCTATGCCGTGTCCGACAGTCGCCTGATTTTCAAATGCGGAAATAGCCTGAGATGATATGTCCGCTGCAGTCACATCAGGATGCGCCGCCACATAATCGGATATTATTGCGGAGTTCTCAGAGTATACCGATGCAACGGTATCCTTGGCAGCCGAGAATGCAGGTGTAGATGTAAGAGCGCCGGAGAGTATACCGACAGCCATCACAGTGTCACATCCGAATGCCTTGATACAGACGAGTGTCGTCAGACCGCCGAGAAGAATTATGATAAAGGAGAGCAGTGCATAGGACTTGAAATTCTTTTTAAGGCTGGAGAAGAAGTTGGGTCCTGCGATGAATCCGACAGATGTTACAAAGAGTATCAGACCGAGATTTTCAACGATCTTGAGGAAATCCGATTTGAATGCCGCCTTTGTAAACTGAGCCACGATTGCTTTTTGCTCAGGGTCATAGGTGAAAAAGAATGCACCTACCAAAAGAGCCATGATGAATACTCCGGCTGTGCCGAGAGAAACGCCCTTGATAGTGATCCTGCCGAGCAGATATCCCATTGCCACGATCGTAAAGATCATGAACATAAGATAAGTAATGCCCGTGATGGATAAGATTCCGAATGACAAATTAATTACCTCCCATTGCCCGCATATATGCCCCTGCATTGCAGGGGCTTTCTCATGTATTGTGCAAATCGACTAAATCGAACCTAAAAAAATGTTACCATTAGCAATTTTAGACAACGATACATAAAAATCTTTGTAGAATATGCTTTATGACTTGTTTATTATACTCTTTTTAGCCCCAAAATACAAGTGATAACAGACAAATTAACAATTATTTTACAATTAAGTACTCATATTCTACGGATAAGTTTACTGATGTGTTATTCTAACTTAGCATTATATAGAGTGTATGGAGAACCCTTGTTGTCCATATTCTCCAAACCAAAAAGCTCCCACAGCCTAAACTGTGAGAGCCTTTCATTTTTATTCAGACATACATATCATGTATATCCCAGTGATCCTGAGATCACTTCATTTCTGCGATAGCAGCCTGAGCAGCAGCAAGTCTTGCGATAGGCACTCTGAAAGGTGAGCAGGATACATAGTCAAGGCCGATCTTATGGCAGAACTCAACGGAAGAAGGATCACCGCCGTGCTCGCCGCAGATTCCGCAGTGGAGAGCGGGATTAACGGGCTTGCCAAGGTCAAGAGCCATCTTCATGAGCTTACCAACGCCTACCTGATCGAGCTTAGCGAAGGGATCGTTCTCGAAGATCTTGGTGTCATAGTA
>JAFUHM010000037.1 GCA_017468865.1 Oscillospiraceae bacterium
CACTTGCTGAATATGAAAAAAGACGGGAAACAAAGCTCGGAAGGCTGATTGCGAACAGAGAAATGCCTATACTTAAAAAAGCTAATGAAATTATGAGCAAACTTTGAGTATGGAATAACTTCCGGTATAACTGAGATAATGATGGGGTCAGAATAACAATGATAAGACATATTGAATGCGGGATAAAGAATAGGCGATAATGCAGGCACTCAGACATTATGGGATGATTTAAATGAGGGGAAAGCATTTGTATGAAATGGATCTTTTTTGATATAGGATCAACATTGGTTGATGAATCTACTGTATATGAGCGAAGACTTAAGAAGATATCTGATGCTGCAGGTGTTCCTTTTGAGATCGTCTATAGTAAGGCATTGGAGTATTATCAGCAGAACAAAAAAGGTGATCTTGAGGTTGCTCGTTTTTATAATGTTAGTCTTCCGAAGTGGGAAACGGAATATGAAGTGCTGTATCCTGATTCGGAACAGGTATTAAAGCGTTTGAAAGAAAAATATAAGATAGGTGTTATTGCAAATCAGAGTCTTGGAACTGCTGACAGGCTTGCCGCATTTGGCATTCTGAAATATATCGATCTGGTTGTAGCTTCTGCGGAAGAAGGTGTTTCAAAACCGGACAGCAGAATTTTTGAAATTGCTTTGGAACGCTCGCAATGCCCAGCAGATAAAACATTCATGATCGGAGACAGAATTGACAATGATATTCTCCCAGCCCAAAAATTAGGAATGAAAACACTTTGGACCAGGCAGGGCTTTGGTGGATTATGGAAAATACAGAGTGATGACGAACTTCCGAATTTTATAGCGAGTGACTTGAATGAAGCCGCTGAGATATTGGAATGGTATGAAAATTCTAAAAGCTTGTTGGAAACAACGATGAATACGAGGGATCTGGGTGGCCATCTCTGTGCAGACGGGAAAAAGACAATGAACCTACGGATACTTCGAAGCGATAAACAAAACTATCCCAGCCGGAGGGATATAAACTTCTTACTTAAAAACGGTATAACAACAATTATCGATGTAAGGGAGGAAGATGTTGTCAGAACCAGTCCCAGCGGATTCGCTGATAAAGACGGCTTTAAGTACATGAACTTTCCGATAGTAGAAGGCGGGAAGGTTCCTGAATCTATCGAGGCAGTACCTGTCAGTTATATGAAGATAGCGAAATCGTCCTCACTAAAGGATATTTTTACAGCTATGGCAACTTCTGAATCAGGAGTAATGTTTAACTGCTCTGCCGGAAAAGACAGAACCGGTGTGATATCTGCGATATTGCTTATGCTTTGTGGAGTCTCTGATGAGGAGATTGTTGAGGATTATATGCTTACCAAGGAATATAATAAAGAACGCTTCAAGATGGCGGCTATCCATCATCCGGATGTGGATCTGAATATCATTATTCCGAGGGAATCCTATATCAAAGATTTTATGAGATTATTTTCCGAAGAATTCGGAGGTGTGGAGGATTATTTTGAAAAAATCGGTGTGACGGAAGATGTATATAAAATGTTAAGAAGAAAACTTAAAGAGTAGGTTTTTACTGCACCGTTTATGGCAGATGATGCTGATAATCACGAGTTCCTGTGCAAGCTGATCGGGAGCATGTGTGAGGAATTGCCGGAGAGGAAACGTGAAATGAGGGAGAAGATCAAGGCGGAGAAGATGCTGCCGGAGAGCATAAGGCGCATTGTGGAGGGCAGATCGTATGTGCCCGACCACACGGGGAAGTCAGGATCGGAGATCCGTATCTTTGATGACATGGTATTGAAAATAGTTCCCAATGGTGCGGAAATTGAGGATACCGTCAGGATGATGAAATGGCTGGAGGGGAAGATACCTGCGCCGAGGGTCATCGCCTGCGAACGGGATGATGGATACTGTTATCTTCTCATGAGCAGGGTCAAGGGGCGGATGTCGTGTGACAGATCCTATCTGGAACATCCGAAGGAACTGCTGACTATTCTGGCAGATGCTCTGAAGATGCTCTGGAGCGTGGATATCGCCGATTGTCCGTGTATGCGGGATCCGGATTCGGAGCTAAAAGCAGCGGGATACAGGGTAGAACACGGTCTGGTGGATCTGGATACATTCGGTGAGGGCGGCTTTGAAGATCCGAAGGCGCTGCTGGAGTGGCTGACTGCAAACAAGCCAGATCATGAGCCTGTCCTGTCTCACGGGGACTTTTGCCTTCCGAACATCATCATTGAAGACGGGAAGATCAGCGGGTTCATAGATCTCGGTGACAGCGGAGTCGGAGACAAATGGAGAGACATTGCCTTATGTTACCGAAGCCTGAAACAAAATTTTGACGGGACTTACGGGGGGAAGGTATATCCCGACTTTGATCCCGATATGCTGTTTGAGGCGCTCGGGACAGAGCCTGACCGGGATAAGCTGAACTATTATCTGCTGTTGGATGAACTGTTCTGAGTAGCGGAGGAGAGAGCTTTTTTGCAAAGATACGAATAACGGCAGGCTTATGCCTGCCGCTTTTTTGCAGCTGTGTGTCCTCATGACAGGCTTTTAAGATACTCGAATGCCTGCCTTATGTTTGCAACTCCCACTATGCCGATGCTGTACGAACGGGGGTCTATCTGCCGCAGGGAGGTCTTGGGGATGATGACCTTGGAAAAGCCGAGACGGGCGGCTTCCGTGATGCGCTGGGAAATATGGGATATGCTGCGGACTTCGCCGCCGAGACCTATCTCACCGAATGCCGCCACCTTCTCGCTTATGGGGGTGTCGATGAGGGCGGAGTAGAGGGCGAGAGCCACGGGAAGGTCTGCGGCAGGCTCATCAAGGCGGAAGCCGCCCACCACGTTTACAACTATGTCGAGCTGGCCGCAGAACAGCCCCGCCCTCTTTTCAAGGACGGCGATTATTATGGCGAGGCGGGAGAAGTCAAAGCCTGTGGATGTGCGCCTGGGTGAGGCGTAGGATGTCTTGGCGGCAAGAGCCTGAACCTCGGCAAGTATGGGGCGGCTCCCTTCCATGACACAGCCTATGCAGCATCCCGATACGCCGATGGGTCTGCCCGAGAGGAACAGTTCGGAGGGGTTGGGAACTTCCACAAGACCCTTGTCGCTCATGTCAAAGACACCTATCTCGTTGGTGGAGCCGTAGCGGTTCTTCACCGCACGAAGGAGCCTGTATGACTGGTTGCGCTCGCCCTCGAAGAAAAGCACGGTGTCCACGATATGCTCCATGACCTTCGGCCCTGCGATGGCGCCGTCCTTGTTGACGTGTCCCACGAGGAAGACGGGGACCTCAATATCCTTGGCAAGGTGCATGAACATATTGGTACATTCCCTCACCTGTGTGATGGAGCCTGCTGAGGAGGCGATGCCGTGTATGCTCATGGTCTGTATGGAGTCGATGATGACTATGTCGGGAGTGCTGCGCCTGACTGCCTCGCAGATGCTCTCCGCATCCGTCATGCTCAGCAGATACAGGGACGGGGTATCCACACCGAGACGGTCCGCACGGAGCTTGACCTGTCGGGCACTTTCCTCGCCCGACACATACAGTACGGTGTGCTCATTGCCGAAGTAGGTGCATATCTGGAGCAGGAGGGTGGATTTGCCTATTCCCGGCTCACCTCCCAGAAGCACCAGCGATCCCTTTACAAGGCCGCCTCCGAGCACCCTGTCAAGCTCGCTGCTGCCTGTGGGGTAGCGAACTTCCTCATCCGTGCCTATCTCGGAGAGAGTCTTGAGGGTGACTTCACGGAGCACGGGCTGTGTCTTCCCTTTTGAGGCTGTCTCACGCACATCTTCCTCCATGGTGTTCCATTCGCCGCAGGAGGGGCATCTGCCGCTCCATTTTGATTGTTCCGCACCGCATGATGTGCAGACATATACTGTCCTGAGTTTAGCCATATCCGTTCCCCTATCCGCAAAGCTGATTATGTTTCTTTCTTGATTATACCGCAGATCGGGGAAAAAATCAACCTGTTTTGAAATTTTTTTCAAAAAGCCCTTGACAAACCGTGTGAAATGTGATATTATAATATAGTTGATTGCGCTGCTAGCTCAGCTGGATAGAGTGACTGGCTACGAACCAGTAGGTCAGGGGTTCGAGTCCCTTGCAGCGCGCCATTCCCGAATGTATGTTCGGGAATTTTTTTATACTGATGCGGGGTGGGGATATGAGGATAAATGCCATAGGTCATGACCATGTGCATGGCGCCGAATTCTGCATAGACAGGCCTTCCGGGTCGGGGGACTGGCTTCTTCTGCTGCTCAAGACCCCTGCTGTATTCTTCTTTGACGGGGCGGAGACGGTGACGGAGGCGGACTCATTCATCCTGTACCGGAAGGGGACACCTCAGCTCTACAAGGCGTGCGGCGGACATTACTGCAACGACTGGTTCCACTTCTCGCTGGATGAGGGGGAGGAACTTCCCTTCGGAGGGAACATACCCCTTGACAGGGTGATAAGGATAGGGGATCTGTCCAGCCTTTCGGCGATAGTGAAGGATATGTGCTATGAATACTATTCGTCGGATATGCACCGTGATGAGGCGGTGAAGCTGTATTTCAGGCTGTTCTTCCTGAAGCTGTCGGAAAAGATCCGTGCGGCGGAGGATGACAGGAATGACTCGTATTACGGGAAAATGTCGGTGCTCAGGTCTGACATATACAACAGCCCCGCAGTTGACCGGAATGTGGATGATATGGCACGCAGCCTTTCCATGAGCCGCTCATATTTCCAGCACGTCTACAAGCAGCTGTTCGGCATAAGCGTTGTGAACGATGTGATACGCAGCAGGATAGAACATTCGAGATACCTGCTGTCAACTACGGATATCTCTATAACCCGTATCGCAGCGATGTGCGGATACAGGTCGGATCTTCACTTCTTCAGGCAGTTCAAGTCGAGGATGAGGATGACACCGTCGGAATACCGGAGAGCTGCAAAGGATGAGGGTGCGCAGGAAAAGTCGGGCTGATTTTGCAAAGAATCAAAAAAAATTTCCAAAAACAGTTGAAATTTTGTTGGATTTGTTATATAATAGATATGATTGCCGACGGTGAGGCTGTCGGGCGAGAATAACTTTAAAGGAGCAGATATCATGTACGATAATATCATGGATAGCATCGGATTTGTCACGGCTGCCGACAAGGAAGTCGGAGAGGCTATGGCACTCGAACTTGCAAGACAGAAGAGAAACCTTGAACTTATCGCCAGTGAGAATATAGTGTCGCCTGCTGCTATGGCGGCTATGGGCAGCGTTCTCACGAACAAGTATGCTGAGGGATATCCCGGAAAGCGTTACTACGGCGGATGTGAGGATGTGGACATTGTTGAGACTATCGCAATAGAGCGTGCCAAGGAGCTTTTCGGTGCGAAGTTTGCCAATGTGCAGCCTCTTTCGGGCGCTCAGGCAAATACTGCGGTATACTTTGCGCTTCTCCAGCCCGGTGATACTGTTATGGGCATGAGCCTTGACAACGGCGGCCACCTTACCCACGGCTCAAAGGTGAATATCTCCGGCAAGTACTTCAACTTCGTTCCCTACGGCGTTGACGACAACGGATTTATAGATTATGATGCCCTTGAAAAGCAGGCAAAGGAAGTCCGTCCCAAGCTCATCGTTGCAGGCGCATCCGCATATCCCAGAGCTATAGACTTCGAGCGCCTTGCACAGATAGCTCATTCAGTTGAGGCATATCTGATGGTGGATATGGCTCATATCGCAGGTCTGGTAGCGGCAGGCGTGCATATGTCTCCCGTACCCTATGCGGACATCACCACCACTACTACGCACAAGACCCTCAGAGGCCCCAGAGGAGGACTTATCCTCACAAATGATGAGGCTCTGGCAAAGAAGATTAACTCTGCCATATTCCCCGGAACACAGGGCGGCCCTCTCATGCACGTTATCGCAGGCAAGGCTGTCTGCTTCGGCGAGGCGCTCAAGCCCTCTTTCAAGGAGTACGGAAAGAATATAGTTGTAAACGCAAAGGCTCTGGCTCAGGGACTTCTTGACAAGGGATTCGACCTTGTTTCGGGCGGCACTGATAACCACCTGATGCTGGTAGATCTGCGTCCCTTCGGCATTACGGGCAAGGAGTTCGAGCATCGCCTTGATGAAGTATATATCACTGTCAACAAGAACGCCATCCCCAACGATCCCGAAAAGCCCTTCGTTACGAGCGGCGTAAGAGTCGGCACTCCTGCTGTGACCACAAGGGGACTTGACACATCGGATATGGCTCAGATCGCTGAGTTCATGTGCCTTGCAGCCAAGGATTTTGAGGCTAATGCGGACAAGATCCGTGAGGGCGTTGCGGCTATATGCGCAAAGCATCCTCTGTATGAGTAAAACTACCTAATAATAAGACAAGCCATAGTGTCTCCGAAGGGAGCCGCTATGGCTTTTAGATTTATTTGATCACGTTCACATATATGTGTGAAGGAGTTCCGTGAATTCGTCGAGAGTCATTGAGCGGTTGACTCTGAGGGAGAAATACTCGGTGCCGTTTGTCCATGAAGCATAGTAATATCCGTCGCAGGTGCCCATGAAGGTAACGTCTGTGCCGTCCACTGTCTCCTGTGAGGATGACATGAATGCCGAGAGATCGGCGGTATCTGCCTGTTCGCCTTTGTAGAAGAAGTATTCGTCGCCGTTCTCTCCTCTGATGCGGGCGGGCTCGGTATCTGCAAATGCCGCCGCTCCTGCGGATATGGAGAAAATGACGCTGAGTATAAGAGATATGATAAGGGACGATATGAACCCGATGACCTTTATTCCTTTTTTCATGATGTGCCTCCTGTGCTTTTGAATATTTAACCGAACGGAAGAGGAAAAAGGACAAAGAAACCCCACACCTTTATAAGGTGTGGAGAAGGATCTACATATAAAGCGTTTTTAAGAATATACAGGATTGATATGTGTAATACAGAATATGGAATCTTTCAACATCATCATCCCTAAATGTCCAATCATTGATTCTTACGGTATCACCTTTTATAGGATTCCGAACAATTGAAACTATGTATTACCGAATGGGTTTGCCGGAAGATATAATCTCATACTTCAAAGTCGCAGTTTTCACATTTTGATGTGTTTGCAGGATTCTGATGCTTGCATATTGGGCATTCCCATGGCTGAAAATCACTGACTGACATGGAATACTGTGGGCTTTGTGATTCGTCCATTGATTCGTTATCATTGTCGTCCTCATCTTGTTTGTTTGAGTTCCCACACGTTTCGTAAGTATTATCAATGCATAGCCTGTCTCTGATTTGAGCCACATCATCAGCCATATCAAGAAATACCATTATAACATTGTATATTAGAAAAAGGATTAGACAAGAGCCAATGGAAATCAGACAGGTGAATTTTCCTAATGTAGCTATGATACTGGCATAAGAATCAAAATAATCCGAAGCGGCAATTTGTGAGGCGCCGATAAACAAAGTGATTACATTGATTAAATAACCGATGGCAGTGATAACTTTAATCAGTGATCTAACATTCTGACTATGTTTCATGATTATTCCTCCCAGAATAAAAGAAACTATAAATGTACCAACTAATTCTATAATAAAAAGAAACAACAATTATTTCAATATATATATATATATTGAAATAATTGTTAACGAAAGTGTATATTAAGAGGGGGCGAAAAGAAAAGCAGCAGCAGTAAAGTCAAAATAGAGCAATGAATTTAAAGAAAACTGTGCAAAGGTAACAAATCCGAAAATTTTTTCCAAAAAACACTTGACAAAGCAGCTGGAATGTGGTATAGTATATAAGTCGCCTGACGGGATGGATGGTGACGAGAGCTGACAAACGGCGAGACAAAGCGGTTTGGAAGGCTTGGAACGAATCTTGAAAATTGAACAATGAGAAATGTAAAACTTGTTTTACAAGATCCCTTTAAATTTCTTAAACGTCAAGGAAGACGAAAAAATACGAAGTCAGTTTAGACTGATGAACAGGATAATAATTAGCGATGCTAATTATCATACAAACTTGATAAAGAGTTTGATCCTGGCTCAGGACGAACGCTGGCGGCACGCTTAA
>JAFUHM010000038.1 GCA_017468865.1 Oscillospiraceae bacterium
AGGGAAAGGGTATCATTGGCACCGCCGTCAACAGAATGATGCAGTGCCAGCAATATGCGCCTGCCATCATGCTGACGGGGCTTATGCGCATACAGACCGTCCATCTTGATATACCCCGAAACAAAGGCATTGTCGCCGCCGTCCGCAGATGCCGCGGCATACTGCGCCAGAGTGTCCCCGCACTCAAAGAACGCCTTCCACATATAGCGGTAGTTCTCAAGCCGCAGGATATGGTCGTCATAATACGAACGGTAAAAGCCGTAGTTGACCATAACGGGCAGGAAGTCTCTGCCCGCGCTGTATCGGTGGCTGTATCTGAATGAGGACAGCTCATAGGGGGTATTGTAGCATACTACGTCCATGCCGTCGGTAATGTCCTGCCAGCGTCCGACATCATCGGTGCGAACACGGATAAGGCGTTCCTCGGAGATGCCCTCGGAAAGCAGCGTCTGTTCGTGCTTTTCCATCTCGATAAAAGGATCCTTCTTCCACCGCAGATCGGGTATCACACAGATATAGGGATCAAATGCGGGATCTGACAGCATCTCGTCATACAGGGGACGGGACGGGAATATGGAGCAGTTGTTGATGAGAAACAATGCCCTTATCTTTTCTCCGCTCCTGCACTTGCGGGCGATCCTTTGCACCTTCTCCGGGAAAGATCTGCGGTGCTCCTCAATGGACGGTATATGGAAGTCCGCAGGCTCGACAGGGCTGAACACCGCATAGGGCGCAAGCTCCGGAGAGTTCTTCCTGATGATGTCGGTCACTTTCGACATATCTTCCCGTTCCTTGCGGGTAAAGACCTTCTTCTTCACCAGAGGGACACGGTACTTTTCAAGGAACGTGAGCGGACGCTGGAATATGTTCTCATCCCTGCACACGGCATCATACTCAAAGCCCTTGCTGTGCAGATATGATGTGAATACCGTTTCAAGCGAATATATGACCCTGCCTCGGTCGTACTTGCCCTCGACCCTTGAAAGGAATTTGCCCGCCTCGCCCGAATCAAGGACATTCCGCTTCAGCACGATAAAGTAGGATGATATATGTTCCTCCCCTGCGCTCCGATAGATGCTGTATCCCCAGAAATCGCACGGTCTGCCCCCCATGAGCGTGAAGCTTTCCTCAAATGGAAATACCGGACCGATGCAGGAGTCATTTATCAGTATGAGTTCATCGCAGACTGTCCTGTCGGTGATGCCATTCTCCTCAGCATAGGCTAAGCCCCTCTTATAAGAGCCGAAGTCATACTGAGAATGCCGCTCAAAGGAGGCATAGCACACATATTCCCCCAGCTTGTCAAGCTCGGAGGGGATAAGGGGACAGTCTCCGATAAGGATGATATTGTCGCACACGCAAAGCAGCCCACGCATGAGGATATACAGTGTTTCGGGGATGATGCCGCCGGTATAGCACGAAAGGACGGCTGTCCGCCTGTGAAGGACGGGTCTTGTATCATATCTGCGGGCGCATGATACCGCATCGGAGGGGAACACAGGCTCACTCTCCTGAAGGCAGGACACAAGTCTGCCCTCTTCCCGTCCGTGAAGCTCATAGTGGACTATCGGATTCACGCCTGCTCTGGCAACGTCAAGGTTGAGTGCCAGATATTCCTCGCCGCTGAAAAACGGGGAAGGTGTGCGTATCTTACCGTGGAGAAGGTAATGGAGCGCAAGATCCTTCACCTTGGCAAGGTCGGCATTGTTGCGCCTGTAATACTCCTCGTCGAAATAGGGGGAATTTCTGACCAGTCCTGCCAGCTTCCTTGAGCTGTACACATCTTTCAGATGAGCCAGAGCTGCACGGGGGTCACGGAGCGCAGACCTGCCCAGCCGCATTATGCTTTTAAGTGTCATCGCATTTTTCCTTTGTCATCATTTGTTTAGGCTATATCATTATATCACAGAATGAGAAGAAATGCAAGAGATAAGCCGATTTTATAGAAAGGCGCAACCGTGTTTATCGCCAAAGGGCTGCTGCATATGCATTATGAACAAATGAAAGTTACATTTCACAGTGAAGTACACAAATTTTACAAACTTTTAATTACCCTATTGACTGTCACTTTGAAATATGGTACAATGGGACAGAGGGAGCAAAACGGATGGCACAAAAAAATGCCCATCCTTCGATGGGCATCTGATCGTTATTCCTTTACGCCGCCTATGGTCATACCTGCAACGAAGTATCTCTGCAGGAAAGGATACAGGCACACGATGGGAAGTGCTGTAACAACGGTGGCAGCCGCTCTCATTGTACGGGGCGTTACCATGTTGTTTGCCTCTTTCATCGTTTCTGCGTTGGCGTTGTTGTTGGTAACGGAGGAAAGGAGCTTCATAAGCTCATACTGGAGAGTGGTGAGGTTGTCACTCATACGGTTGTAGAGCATCGCATCGAACCATGAGTTCCACTGGCCGACTGCCGTAAACAGCGATACGCACGCAATTACAGGCATGGACAGGGGAAGGATGATTCTGAAGAATATGGTGAAATGCCCTGCACCGTCAAGCTCGGCGGATTCGCTGAGGCTCTCGGGTATCCCGTTCATGTAGGTACGCAGTACCAGCATATTCCATGCACTTACCATTCCGGGGATGATGTATACCCAGAAGCTGTTGGTCATGCCCAGGGATTTGTAGAGAAGGAACACGGGGATAAGACCGCCGTTTACATACATCGTAACAACATACAGCATGGAAAGCTGCTTCTTGAAGATGAAGTTCTTACGGCTGAGCACATATGCCAGAAGTGCTGTACACAGAGTAGAGGTAACAGTACCTATCACTGTACGGAGCACGGATATCTTGGCACCTGTCATCATGCCTTCCTTTGCAAGCACTGTCTGATAGTTCTTCAGAGTGAACACTCTCGGAAGGAACGTGATGCCGCCTCTGAGGGCATCGATACCGTCATTGAAGGACATCGCCACGGTGTTTATCAGGGGATAAAGCATTATGACGGTGAAGAGTACCATGATGATGGTATTTACCACGTCAAAAGCGATATCGCCCTTGGTACGTCTGCTGAATACGCTTCCCGAACCGTCTTTCACATCTTCCGGACGCTTGGCGACCGCACCGCTGTTGACAGACAGTCCCTGATCATTAGCTCTCATATCATGACCTCCCATCAGAACAGCGATTCTTCGCCGGCTGCCTTAGCACCCCAGTTGGCGATCGCTATAAGTGCGATACTTACTATACTCTTGAATATACCTGCCGCAGTACCCAATGAATAGTCACCATTGGAGATACCGAACTTGAGGACGTAGATATCGATCGTCTGTGAAACGCTCTGCACCAGACCGTTGCCCAGCAGGTACTGCACTTCAAATCCCGCATTGAGGACGTTACCGATATTCATGATAAGCAGTATCATGATGGTAGGCTTCAGACCGGGGAGAGTGATGTGCCATATCTTGGAAAGTCTGCCTGCACCGTCGATGGATGCGGCTTCATAGAGATCGGGGTTGATGGACGTGATGGCTGCAAGGTAGATGATACTGTTCCAGCCTGTCTCTTTCCATAGGTTGGAGAAGGTAACTATCCACCAGAAGTATTTAGGATGTGCCAGCCAGTTTATCGGTGCCTTTATGATATGCAGACCCACAAGGACATCGTTGAGCACACCGTTTTCCATTGCCAGTACGTCAAAGCAGATACCTGTAACGATGATCCATGAAAGGAAGTGAGGCAGATAGGATATAGTCTGTACTGCCTTCTTGCCCTTGACGGACCAGAACTCATTGAGGAGTATCGCAAACAGGATCGCACATACCGTGCCGAATACCAGATTCATCAGACCCATGCAGAAGGTGTTCCTGATAGTTTTAAGGAAAACATCATCACCGAACAGTCTGGTAAATTTCTGGAGTCCCACAAACTTTGAATGGAGCAGACCGTCCTTGGGCTTATAATTCTGGAATGCCATTACCCACCCGAAAAGGGGGACATAGCTGAAGATAATTGCATACAAAGCGAAAGGTATAGACATGAGTATAAGTACCTTCTGGTTCTTCCATACCTTTTTGAAAGCGTTAGTAGGTTTCATTTCCTGTAAACCTTTAAGACCGGAGCCGCTCATACTATCACCACTTCTTGTCATGATACATATAGGGCAGGACTGACCTGCCCTATATGGTTTTGATCTTACTTGCCTTCTGCAACATCGATCCTGCTCTGGATCACTTCATTTGCTGCATTAAGGAACGTATCGACATCGCATCTGCTCTCGTACTGCTTCATGTACTCATCCCAAGCAGCATCGAAATCATCAGCCATAACTACCTTGGGAAGGTACTCATGCTTAACATCAGCCATATTAGCCCATGCGTAGCCCTCGGGAGTATCGGAGGTCAGGTTGTTGGACCAGGACCACAGAGGATACCAAGCTGCGTTCTCGCCGGACTTGTTGAGGAACTGAACGTATGTCTGAACACCGTAAGCATCGAAGCACTTCTTAACGGGTTCTGCAAGACCGTCATAGAATTCCTTGGGCTGGTATGTGGGGTTAGCTGCGTTTACGCCGTCATGATCCATACCACGATAGTTGGGGAAATAGCTGTAAGAGCAAAGATGAGAATTGATGTAGCTCTGATCGTTGGCATTCTTTCTCATCTCATCTGTACGATAGTAGAGACCGTCATCGCCTACGAGGTAGTCAGTGCCTTCAACGCCCCAGTTGCGGAGAGTGAGGATCTCGGGAGAAAGAAGATCATTCATGAACTTCATAGCGCCTTCGATATCCTGGCAGGACTTGGTGATGGAGATACCGTTGGAAACGTCGAGAGCAGCCGTGGAATGATAATGCTCTTCGATGCCCTTGTCGATAACGATGCCGAGAGGAACATATGTGCAGTCATCAAGACCCTGGCTCTTTATGGAAGTCTCAGCGTCGTTGAAGTCCCACTTCTGGTCTACCATACCGCATACACGGCCGGTGGAGAGCTTGGAGATATACTGGTCGTACTTCATTGTGAATGTTTCGGGATCCACAATGCCCTTCTTGTACTCTTCATTGAGCTTCTGGAAATATCTCTTAGCAGTGGGTGTGGTATTGTAGTCGATAGCCTTGTGTGTCTCTCTGTCTACGATAGCACATCCGTCGTTCGGATAACCGTCAAGGAAGAAGGGAGCATTCTCGAGGCAGAAGTAACGCCAGTCATCGGAGAGTATCTCATAACCGATATTGGGAGTGCCGTCTTCCATTGTGGGGTTAGCCTCAATGTAGCGCTCGATAACATCGAAATACTCATCGAGAGTGGTGATCTTGGGATAGCCTGCCCACTCAAGCACTCTTACCTGGATCCAGAAAGCCTCATCGTTGTGTATGGTGTCTGTATCATAGAGCCAAGTGTTGCCGAACTGAGGTATCAGGTAAACGTGACCGTCATCGCTTCTGATAGCGTTCCACTGTTCCTCTGTCCAGAAGTTCTTGATATTGGGATAATTGTCCCAGTATTCATCGATGGCAACAAGGTCGCCCGAATCGATGAGCTGCTGTGTACCGGTGGAGCCTGTGATGAAGTCGGGATACTCACCGCCGGCGATCATAACACCGACAGCCTCATCTGCGGTCTGGCCTGTGAGCCATGTGTCCTTGCACTTTGCACCGATCTTCTCAGCGATTATCTGCTGGATCTCGTTGTCGGCATTGATCTCATTTCCGGGTACAGCATGGAATGCTGTGAACTCCTTGATGGTGCCGGTCGAACCCTCGGTAGAACCTGCCTGAGTCTGGGCTGCGGTAGTGCCGCCGTTATTGCCTTCGGTAGCCGCAGGCTGTTCGGTCGTTGTGCCGCCGCAGGCGGACAGTGTAGACAGAACACACGCTGCTGCTGCAAGCGCTGCCAATGATCTACGTTTGCTCATTTCGATTACCTCCATACTTGTTTGGTGTCTTCCTCAAAACACACACAAAAATTCGTTTTGTCATAATAACCAATTTTTGCTTATTGTTGATGGTTAAATTATATCATCTATTTTTGAATTTGTAAATAGTATCGGATATGTTTGACAAAAATCGCTTATTATATATGCGGTTTTGACAAAAATTGAAAAAAAAATTTGACCTAATCATGGACTAATAGCAATAAACGGTTAATAAGTCGCAATTTTTGGCATTTTTATGTCAATATATACAAAATCACTATACTTTACAGGCATACATATGTTGCTGTTTTCTGCACTAAGAGCAAAAAACACACATCCGGATACGGATACCCGAATGTGTGCTGTGCAGATATTGTCATATCATGATCGTCATTCATCGGCAAGGCTGTCAAACATCTCTATCATGGTGGGATTGCCCTTGGTAAGAGCCTTGACGGTGAGCTGCTCCTCCGCCTTCTCATTGGCAAGGCGAAGATGCTTTTCGGATTTGGTCAGATTATCCTTGACCTTCTGGAGTGCGGCGATGGACTTGTCTATCTCCTTGATGGCATCCGCAAAGCGGTCGGAGGCATTCCTGTAATTCTTGGAGAAAGCCTCTCTGAAGGCATCTATGCGCTCTTCGAAACGGGTGATGTCAAGTTCACGCTCTTCCTTTTCCTTAAGCTTGCGCTTGGCATCAAGGGCGTTGAGTGCAGCATTGCGAAGTATGGTTATCATGGGGATGAAGAACTGCGGACGGATGACATACATCTTGTCGTACTCGTAGCTCACGTCGCATATCCCTTGATTGTACAGCTCGCTGTCCTTTTCGAGCATGGAGACGAGCACGGCATATTCGCAGTTCTTCTTGCGCCTGTCGCTGTCGAGCTTGGCGAAGAAATCCGCATTCTTGTGCTTTGCGGCGGTGGTGTCCATCTCATTTTTCATCTCGAACATGATGGATATTATCTCTATGCCGTCCTCATCACACTCACGGTAGATATAGTCGCCCTTGGTGCCGTCCGCCACGTCATTGTCCTTATGGAAGTCGGCATTGCGGAACGCTGTTGCCCTTATCATATTGAAGGACTGCTCACAGTGCTGCTCGAGTGTCTCGCCTATCATCTTTGTGGACATCCTCGCCTTGAGATCCCTGTAATACTCCACCTGCTGCTCGGCGGCTTTCAGCTTGGCATCGTACTCGGCTTTCAGGGTGTCACGCTCCTTCTCGGCTTCGCTCACCGCATCCCTGACTTCGAGCTTTTTCACCATATCCGCATTGGCAAGGTCGGCTCTGAGCCTGGTTATCTCCGCCTGACTTTCGGTCTTCAGGGAATTTACCGCCCTGTCTATCTCCAGCTTTTTAACTGTGTCGGCATTGCTCAACTCGCTTTTGAGCTTCGCTATCTCAGTATCCCTGGCAAAGAGCTCTTCCTTCAGGCCTTCCACATCCTTGGAAAGCTCCTTTTTAGCCTGAGCCACCGCCTCCTGCTTTTCCAGGTCGGCTGCACTTTTCATTGCCTTCTGCTCGGACACGAGCCTGTTGTGTACTTCTTTCTCAAACTGTTCGGTGCGCACCTGACCGAGGATGACGGAATATGCCTCTTCCGAAATGGAGAAACTCTCTCCGCAGTGGGGGCATTTGATAGTGCTGCTCATACCGTAACTCCTTTTTATATAGTTGTCTGCGCAGATACCAAAGAAAGGCCATCGCTGAGCAACGGCCTCCCTTCTCTGCATCAGCAGATCATTCTATCTCATCTATGCGCCTCTGGTGCCTTCCGCCCTCAAATCCATTGGAAAGGAAAGTCTCTGCGATCTTGCACGCAGTACCGGGGCCTGTGACACGTCCTCCCATGCACAGGACATTGGCGTTGTTATGCTTCCTTGTGAACTCTGCCATATAGCAGTCGGTGCAGAGTGCCGCACGGATGCCGTGAATCTTGTTTGCGGCAATGGAGATGCCGATGCCCGTGCCGCAGATAAGGATGCCGAAGTCACCCTCCCCTGCAAGCACCTTGGGGCATACTTCCTGTGCCACCAGCGGATAATCCACGGATTCGCCGCCCTTGCTGCCGTACTGCACTACCTCATGTCCCAGTTCTTCAAGGTACTTCGCAACTTCAAGCCTGAGATCGTATCCGCCGTGATCTGAACCCAGCAATATCTTCATGATGATCCCCCATTAGTCTTCATACTTGGAGTCTACGCCCAGATATTCCTCCAGGCACAGACCGCTTTCATACACCTTTGTAGCCGTCTCGACGCCGAGATAGCGTATATGCCACGATTCAAACTGATAACCCGTTATGTCCTCTTTGCCCTCGGGAAATCTGATTATGAAACCGTACTCATGCGCATGATCCTTGAGCCACGCATATTCCTTCGTATCGGCAAAGCTGTCGTCTATGGAATTAAGGTCAAAGCACAGTCCCGTCTGATGCTCGGAATACCCCGGCCTTGCGGAATAGGTATCAGCCTCTTCCTTGCTGCTGCGCTCCACATACTGATCGTATATGGTCTTCTGACGCTCGTAGCTGCGGAAGCCCGATGATACGAAGATGTTGAGCCCCTCCCCTGCTGCCGCCGTGATAAGCTCATCAACTGCCGCCTGGGCTTCGGGATCGACTCCCGGATTATAGTCGGACGGAAGAGGATAGGACTTGTTGACTATCATTATGCCGTCTATATAGGTAGGCTCCGAACCGCTCTGACTGACCTTTACAGCCACATTAGCCTCCACATCGGGATCGGACTCGGACTGGACGGTTATCACACATTCTCCTATGCCGACAGCGGTGATGTTGCCTTTGCTGTCCACCGTTGCCACATTCTCATCGGATGAAGTCCAGATCTCGCTCATGTCATATGCGTCCTCGGGGAGCATGGTAACGATAGGCATTACAGTGTCGCCTATCTCCATATCGGCCGAATAGAAGGTGAGCCTTATCTCCTGAACCGCACCGGGACGGTCGCTCTTGGTAATATTTACATAGTCGGAAGGCTCTTCCGACGGAGCGGAAGTCGCCTCGGTCACTTCACCGGAGGACGCATCGTCGTGCTCTGTCATTGCCGCTGAGGACTGATTCAGAAACAGATCGCCGTTTACATGGACAGTGACAGTAGTGAACACCTCGGGGCGTGCAGCCGCCTTTACGGTGATGACCGCATAGCCGGGAGCCACCGCTGTGATGTTGCCCTTCTCGTCAACAGTCGCCACACTCTCATCGGAGGACGACCATATCTCACGCACATCATCCGCATAGGAAGGGTGCATGGTGACATAGGGCATATCCGTATCACCCACATCCATATCTATGCTGTTGTAGGTGAGCTCTATCCTGCGGGCGGTGTCGTCATCGTATTCGCTGTCGTAACCGTAATAGTCGTCCCCGTCATAGACACGCACGCTGACTGCGGCAAATACATCGGGATTTTTCTCCGACCTGACGGTAACGGTGGTGTATCCGGGAGAAACGCCCGTGATCGTACCCTTTTCGTCAACAGTCGCAATATCCGTATCCTCCGACTCCCATATCTCCCCCTTATCCGATGAGGATGCAGTCTCGGGATACATGGTAACGTAAGGCATGAAGCTGTCGCCTATCTCCACCTCTATGGCATAGTAGGACAGCTCGATCCCGTTTATGGGTGCGGGTGCCTTCTGCACGCTGTCGGTGACAGCGCCGTTCTGAGCCTCGGCAAGATGCTCATCGGGGGCATCCGTCTCTTCGGGCTCTGCCCATGTCTCCACCACCATTGAAGTCTCCGTGCTTTCCGTAACGGAAGCATCCGTCACCTGCTGGTCATTCCCTGCGGGAGCAGACGAACAAGCAGTCAGTATAACAGCGGCGATCGCCGCCAGGTATCTTTTCTTCATATAAAACCCCTTTCGGTCCCGGATCTTACAATACATAATATAGTATAGCACATTTGTACAATAATTTCAAGGGGATATATTACAAAATTCTCCGTCAATTTTACCATTTTGTAACTCTATTTATCGTATATTTTTTTTGCTTTGTAACTCTTGACAAAACCTATATCATATGGTATCATATACTTACAACAATCGATGCGGCCAATGAACTCATCATTACAAACTGTATAATTTCATCAATACAGTTCAATTTGTATAGTTTCACTCGCTGACTTTTGTGCAAGTATACAAATTGCAGAAAATTTATCCCTTAGATATTGACTATTTACAATAAATGAGGTATAATGTATATGATGTTAAGTTCTTATTATTTAAGTTAACATCCGTTTTGTTGTCTCCTTTCTTTTGTTCTACACTTTATTTCATTTCCTTCATCTTCGGTCAGCGTATGCTGACCTTTTTCTTTTGTCAAACAGTGCCAAAACAGGCGCAAACCGCATCGATATGCCGTTTGCGCCGAATTTCACTTCAGACGGCACACATATCCGTCGGGCTTGTCCCTCAGAGGGCAGTCCTTGCAGGACGGATCTCTTGCCTTGCAGGTGTCCCTGCCAAAGTTTACAAGGCGATGACAAAGATCCGAACTCTTATCGGGGGGGAGAATCTCCCTGAGTTCCTTTTCCGTCCTGAGAGGGTCATCCGAGGTAGTGAGCCCCAGTCTGCGGCAGATGCGTATACAGTGGGTGTCGCAGACCACGGCAGGCTTGCCGTACACATCCCCCACGATGAGGTTTGCGGTCTTCCTTCCCACGCCCGGCAGCTTTGTGAGCTCCTCCACCGTATCCGGGAGCACGCCGCCCATTTTGGCAAGAGCCCTGCACATATCCCTGATGTTTACCGCCTTGGTGTGGAAGAGGCCGCATGAACGGATGTACTTCTCTATCTCCTCCACATCAGCCTCAGCAAACGCCTCTATCGAGGGAAATCTCTCAAACAGCGCAGGCGTGACCATATTCACCCTTGCATCCGTACACTGGGCAGACAGCCTGGTTGCTATCAGCAGCTGATAGGGTTCTTTGTATTCAAGTGAGCATCGTGCATCGGGATACACCTTTTCAAGCACCTGTATGACATACTCTGCCCTTGCTGTCCTGTCCTTCTTATCCATAGCCGCACCTCCGCATCCGCAGAACACATGACCCCCTCCGCAAGGAGGGGATCTTTCATCCGCATTTCATCAGAAAGGCATTTCATCCTTGTCGGAGAAATGGATATATCCGCTCTTTTCCCTTATGCCGAGGGCAAACTGTATTATCATAAGTATGAGCGCCGCAGTAGTGGTGGTAAAAGATGAGAGAAGCAGTATTGATCTTGCGATGGTAAGACCCTTGTGATTGTACATAACAGACCTCCTTGTTATCATTCGAGCTTTTTCAGGTTCTTCATATTCTTGTCGTCCTTGTCGTGACGGCCTTCCCTGATCATGTGAACATCTTTCTTGTCAAATATCTGAGCGGGATCATCCGACTTTTCGGGCTTGACACGGATCTTGCCCGTTATGAGATTGACCTCCTCGACATAGCCCCTGAATTCGGGCGTAGACACCAGCGAACCGGGCTTGGGAGTGGTCTTGTACTCCTGTTCGTAGAAGTCCTGTTCATATTTCAGGCAGCACATGAGCCTGCCGCAGGTGCCTGATATCTTCGTGGGATTGAGTGACAGCCCCTGATCCTTTGCCATCTTGATGGAAACGGGCTGAAATTCGGTCAGGAATGTCTTGCAGCAGAAAGGTCTTCCGCATACGCCGAGGCCGCCGAGCATCTTCGCCTCATCACGGACGCCGATCTGCCTGAGTTCGATCCTCATGCGGAACATTCCCGCAAGATCCTTCACCAGTTCACGGAAATCCACACGGTTGTCGGCTGTGAAGTAGAACAGCAGCTTTGAATTGTCAAAGGCACATTCCACATCCACCAGCTTCATGTCCAGCTTGTGCTTGAGTATCCTCTCCTCGCAAGCCTTGAATGCGTTTATCTCCTTCTGACGGTTCTGCTCGAGTGTCCGCAGATCCTTCTCCGTGGCGGGACGGATTATAGTTTTGAGCGGCGTTGCCATCCTGCTCTCATCCACCAAACGGGCACCCTCGACCACATCGCCGCATTCGGTGCCTCTTGACGTTTCAACGACTACCTTGCTCCCGACAGGCACCTTGGCGCCTCCCGTGGCAAAAGTGTATGCCTTGCCCTTATCCTTGAAACGAACTCCGATAACTTCTGTCATATATACCTTACTCTTTCATGAACACAACTGTCCCGCCAGCATGGCGGAAAGTGACTCCAGGTTACAGTTGGTGCCGCAGAGCCGCATACCTGCGGCAAGACAGTCATATATCCGCATGAGCCTGCCGTAGGAAAATCCCGCAAGCTTTGATGCGTTCGGATCGCAGCTTATGCCTCTGCCGTCCCCTGCCTTTGCAGCCGCCGCATCACGGATGACCGCCGTCAGCATCCCCAGGAGGCCCTTGAAGACATCCCTGTCCTTTATGCCCGACAGCACGACAGCCACGGTGTACTCGTCGCTTACGGACAGTGCCGCCGAAGTCCTGCGCACCCTCTCCACAATATCCAGAAGCTCCTCGCTTCCGTCCATATACTGCGCACATCTGCCGATGTTGCCGCCGAATGCCGCAGCTGGACGCATCATCTCATCTTCCGACCTGTCAGGATATGTGTCCCGGAGATACTCCATGCACCCTTCCCTGTCCGCCTCGGTAATGCCGATGGTCACGGACCTGGAGATGAGAGTCGGCAGGAAGGTGGTCAGATCCTCGCCCGTGAACACGAAATACACAGGGTCGGGGGGATCTTCCGTGACCTTCAGCATAGCTGCCTGAGCCGCATCCGACCAGCCGCCGCAGTCAGTGACAAGATACACCTTGCGGTCGCAGTCATTGGGCGATGTATACGCATCGGTGACGATATGGCGCATATCATCCACCGAATATGATCTCTTTGACTTCTCCACCCTGATACAGTCGGGGTGAGTGTTTGCTTCTATCCTTCTGCATTCCCTGCACACGCCGCAGGGGATGCCGTCCTTCACATCAGAGCACAGAAGAGCCTGTGCGGTATACAGAGCCGCCGTCTTCTTCCCGACGCCCTTCGCTCCCGTGATGATATAGGAATGAACGAACCTGCCGCTCTTGTACATTGCACGGAGCGGTGAGGTCAGAGTCTGCTTTGAATACATTTTCATATGACACACCGCCTGTGAGCTCATCTGTACAAAAACGCCTGTCCGACTACCTTATTATAACACACTATTTCCCTTTTGTCAATAGGTTGCAAAAATTTGTAACATTAACTCACGGTCAGTGCCGTACCCGTTCACTTTTCCGACGGGACTCCCGCAAATACCTCTACCGCTCTCTGCATCACCTTTGCAGGGTCGTCCTTGGGCAGGAGGCGAACAGCCGCATAGGGACGCATTCCGTCCCCCTTGACCATGAGCCTGTTGGGATACTCCGCCGACAGAGCCTCTATCTGTTCGGGAGCTGCTGTCTTTATATACATATATATCCTGTCCCCCTTCTGTGAGATCTCGGATATACCCGCCTTCGATGCGATATTCCTCGTGAGAGACACATTTATGAGCCCGAGTATCGCCTTCGGAGGTTCGCCGTATCTGTCTATGAGCTCATCTATGAGGTCGGAGCTGTCCTCCCTGTTCGCAAGAGCGGCGATGCGTCTGTATGCCTCGAGCCGTCCTGCAACGGAACCGATATAGTCCTCCGGGATATGCGCATCTATGGACAGGTCTATCAGGCAGTCCTCGGGGGAAGGAGGTATCTCCTTTCCCGTCTCCCTTGCGATCTCCTCATTGAGCATCTGGATATACATATCATATCCCACAGCCTCCATGTGACCGTGCTGTGAGCCGCCGAGAATGGAACCTGCGCCTCGTATCTCCAGATCACGCATGGCGATGCGGAAACCGCTGCCGAACTGGGTGAACTCACGGATAGCGCTGAGCCTGCGTGATGCCACATCAGTCAGCACCTTTCCGCGCCTGAAAGTGAAGTAGGCATAGGCACGGCGGTTCGATCGTCCCACACGTCCCCTGAGCTGATAGAGCTGTGACAGGCCGAACCTGTCCGCATCCTCTATGATGAGGGTGTTCACGTTGGCAACGTCCACTCCTGTTTCGATGATGGTGGTGCAGACCAGTATATCCGTTTCCTGCTCCACGAGGCTGCGCCAGATGTCGGAGAGCTTTTCCTCGGGCATCTGCCCGTGAGCGGTGGCTATGCGTGCATCGGGCAGCGCCTGCGACAGTTTAGCCGCACACATATCTATGGTCTCCACTCTGTTGTGGATGTAGTACACCTGACCGCCCCGCCTGAGTTCCTTCTGTATCGCCTGCAATATTACGCCGTCATCATGCTCGATGACATATGTCTGCACGGGATATCTGTCCACGGGGGGCTCCTCTATGACGCTCATGTCACGGATGCCGCTCATCGCCATATTCAGTGTCCGTGGTATGGGGGTAGCGGAGAGGGTCAGCACATCTATCCCCGTGAAGGCTTCCTTGAACCGCTCCTTATGGGCGACGCCGAAGCGCTGTTCCTCGTCTATCACCGCAAGCCCCAGGTCGGCAAACTTTACATCCTTCTGCACGAGCCTGTGAGTGCCTATGACCATGTCCACCTTACCCTCGGCAAGCTCCTCAAGCACCTTGGTCTGTTCCTTCTTGCTCCTGAAGCGGCTGAGGAGCTCTATCCTGAAGGGGAAGTGTTCAAATCTCTTCACGGCAGACTGATAATGCTGCCATGCAAGCACCGTGGTAGGCACCAGCAGAGCGCACTGCTTTCCGTCCACCATGCACTTGAATGCCGCACGGAACGCCACTTCGGTCTTGCCGAAGCCCACGTCTCCGCAGAGGAGCCTGTCCATGGGAACGGGCTTTTCCATGTCATCCTTGATCTCCTGGGCACAGCGGAGCTGATCGTCCGTCTCGGTATAATCGAACCTTGCCTCGAAATCATGCTGCCAGTCATCATCCGACGGGAAGGGATGCCCCTTTGTATTCGCCCTTTTCGCATACAGCTTTATAAGCTCATCCGCCATGTCCCTGACGGCTTTTCTCGCTCTGGTCTTCGCCCTCTGCCAGTCACCCGATGAAAGGCGGCTGAGCTTCACGCCGTCGTCCTCTCTCGGCCCTATGTAGCGGGTCACGAGATCCATCTGCGTCACAGGCACATACAGGACATCCGTGCCTGCGTACTTGATGGTGATGTAGTCCTTGACGATGTGGTCTATCTCCATCTTGCGTATGCCGTCAAATCTGCCTATGCCGTGCATGGCATGGACGACGAGATCTCCCCTTGTCAGATCGGCAAGGGAGCGTATCTCCTCCCCGGGCTTCTTCTTGTCGGTACGCTTCTTTGAGAACTTCGCCTTTGCCTGGGTGATGATGGCAGCCTTTATGTCGGGCATCTCCGAGCCAGAGGACAGGGCGCCCGATGTCAGGAGCACCCTGCCCGGGACAAGCTGCCCTCCCTCGCTCATAAGGTCGCAGCCTATCCCCTCTTCACGCAGGTCTTCCGCAATTATGGGAATGGTCTTGTCCGAGCCTGCGAGCACGATCACGGCAAAGTCCCTGCCTGTGAGGTTCCGCAGATCGTCTTCAAGGACACGGATCTCACCGCCCCAGGGTGAGGTGCGGTGTGCGGTGACATTGAACTGACGTTTCAGAGAGAAGTCTCCCTTGGATCTGGCAAAGGATTCAAAGAACATATGAGCGCCTTCTATCGCCTTGTCAAACTCGCTCATATAGCCGCTCAGCCCTTTGCAAAGCTCGCCTCTTTCAAGCATCAGCTTCACATCTTCATTATACAGGCTCAGCGCCGCTCTTGCCTTTGCCGCACAGTTATTGTACTCGCACACTATGATGATGGGATCGTCGGCAAAGTCCGCAACGCCTGCCGTCTTATCGAAGGCAAGGGGAAGGAACTTGTCGATATTTCCCGGTATGATGCCGTTTCTGAGCTTATCGGACTCCCGTGTGAGATTTGCCCTTATCTGGTCAGCTTTCCTGCTCCTTAACCCTGATGCAAGGGCATCTATCCTGTCCGCAAGGGTCTGTGCATCACAGAACACCTCCATCGCAGGAGTGACCGTCACGCTGTCCACTGGATCGGTGCGCCGCTGTGTCGCAGGGTCATATACGGACATAGTGTCTATCTCATCATCCCACAGCTCTATCCTGACAGGCATATCCTCCGCCACGCTCCATATGTCGAATATGGATCCACGCACGGCAAACTGGGCGGGAGAGGTCACCTCATCCACCCTCATATACCCTGCTGCCGCCAGCTTTGCGGACAGTTCATTGGTGTCGATCACCGACTCACGGTCTATGACATAGGCTGCGCTGTCAAGCGCTTCGGGGGGCAGAGTGCGCTGCATGAGGGACTCTGCGCTCACCGTCACTATATCCGTGTATCCGTTTCTCAGCCCGAAAAGCACCTTCAGCCGCTCATATTCGTATTCTCTGGAAACGGCTTCAGCCCCGCCCAGGGACAATTCCTTGGCGGGGAAGTGAGCCACATTTATGAGCGGTGAGGCAAGTTCCCTCATGTCATCCGCCATTCGTCTTGCCTGTGCCTCATCTTCACAGACTACCACTGTCTGCCGTTTCAGGCTGTGACACAGGAACAGACTGAACAGGGATTTGTTGACAGAGGATATTCCGGACACCCCCAAGGGGAAATATCCTCTTGAAAGGGTGTCCGCTGCACTTTTGTATATCTCACTGCCGTTGTACAGGGGCAGCAAACTTTCAAATATGGTCATAATGATATGTCGGCTCCCGACAATTGCTCCTAACTGTTATCTTTGGATATCATCTCCACATAGGGTCTGATCTGACCCGTCATGTGGGCGATGGACTCAAATACGGCTCCCTTGGTGGTGCCTAAGTCGTTCGCCTTGGAGATGTGTTCGTTGACGGACAGATAGTCACGCTCGATCTTCTCAAAGGCGTTGTTGACCACCGTCAGCTCCTTGGATGCGGTGTTTGCCGCAAGGCGTATCTCCTTCTCCACATTGCCCGATGTGCTCACGGCTGAGGCGATGCGTTCAAAGCTCTCCTTGGTGCGCATGGTGTCGGAGACTGTGGATCTGAAGGACTCACCCGTTGAGGAAATGACCGTGTTTATATGGGCGGTGCCGCTGCTGATGTCGGTGATGTTCGCCTCTACATCGCTGACGAGGAGCTTTATCTCATCGGCAAGGGTCTTGACCTCACCTGCGACAACGGCAAAGCCGCTTCCTGCCTCACCTGCCCTTGCAGCCTCTATGGAGGCGTTGATGGCAAGGATATTGGTCTGGCTGGCTATATCCGCGATCTTGTCGATACATTCGCTAATGCGGACAACAGCAGTATTGAACTCGGAGATGACCTCGGTCATCTTGTCGAACTCCGCCTGAAGGCTCTCGGAGCGGGCACGCAGGGCGTCTATCTCCTCATTCGCCTCGGCAACGGCATTATTGATGTTCTCCTTTACCTTCCCGTAGCCTGCGGAGGCATCGGTCATCTGTCTGAACAGCTTGCCGAAGGACTCCATTTTCTCCTTGAGGGCGGAGTCCTGTTCAAGGACGGAATAGAAGGATGACTGTATGAGCCTGAGCTCATCAAGGCTGGCAAGCTCGTTCTCCACCAGTTCCGCACGGTATTCGGAAATAGAATCGGCTATATGAAACAGCGGTTCGTAATCTGTTTTCTTCTGGTCTTTCTGTCTGAACAGCATAAGGCTCCTCCTA
This sequence comes from Oscillospiraceae bacterium, assembly GCA_017468865.1. Lineage (GTDB taxonomy): Bacteria > Bacillota > Clostridia > Oscillospirales > Ruminococcaceae > Huintestinicola. The sequence goes on from JAFUHM010000038.1 coordinate 17,580, forward strand.
TTCAAATACTGCGCAGGACATGGACTGGTTTATAAACTGCCCGTTGTAATGCTCTCCGTATCCGAAGAAACCGCAGTGGGGCGCTATCGCCATTTCACGGAGATAGTCCTCGAGATACCCTTCCTTTTCAAACAGATTATATCTGAAAAAGCAGTTGACCGAGATCATGCCCGATACCCGTGAAAGATCGGAGTGGATGCGGTCGATGGTATGTCTGACCGTGGACTTTATGTCCTTGAGCTCGAGCAGCACCAGAACGTCGGAGTCGTTGACCTCCCTGTAACAGGTGAGGCCGTCCCCCAGCGTGCCGCTGACGGAGACGATGTATATGTCGTTGCCCACGATACGCCCGAAGGGGTTGACAAGAGTGCTGTCCGTCACCTGATCGTCGGTTATGTGCAGGAGCTCCTCATACAGGAGCTTGGCGGGCTTGCCGTTGAGTTCGCCTATATAGTATGTGGAAGGGTCGGTGTGACTGGCTATGTATCTCTCTTCCCCCATGGGACGGTATATGTTCTCCTTGTAGACCTTCGCCTTCCCCATGGGATTCTTCACGATGGCATAGACAAGGGAATCGGGACAGATAATGCCGTTGTACGCAACGCTCTGCCCTGCTTCCACCGAACCGCCCGACACATGGATGCCGTGATGCGAAAGCACGCTGTACAAGGTCGTGAGGGCACAGGCATCGTTGCCCGTGCAGAGGGTAAGGCAGACGGTATTCTCATTCCCTGCGCCGATAGACATACAGTTGCGCTTGAGTGATCCTATATCCGTCACCGGAGCAGTAGACACATTATGCATGACACCGGTGACTGCCTCAACGCCGTAAAGGGCACAGACGCCCACACCTCTCGGCGAATGTCCGTATCCGTAGAAAATCCCGGGCCCGGATATGCTCGGTACTCCGGGATACAGCTTTTCAAGTGTGAGGACATTCTCCTCAAAATGCTCCTTGTCGGAATACATGAGGAGCATGGAAGGAGCGGGTTCAAGCCCTCTGACAGCCTCTCTTACGTCCCCTTCAAGGCTCCTGCCTATGATCTGTTTCATATTGTCACCCCGATCTCGGTTTTCTCAAGTATACTGCTTTCATTATACCACTTAACGCTCTGTTTGTCAATAGAAAAATAAGGCCTTCCGGGGCAGTCCGGGTATTGTGCAGGGAGTGCGCCGACCTCTTTTCCGGCGAAGTGCCGCAAAGCCGTTTGTTATGAATATTTGCCGCAATTATGAACTCATTTGAAAGTTTTGCGCACAAGCCATAAGCTACAAAAAATTTACAATTTTAATTCACTTTTTTTCACTTTTTATCGTGAAAACTATTGACATACGACAAATTTTGTTATATAATACATAGTAGGGAATCATATATGAGGGAACCTGACGATCCGGATGCACCGGACGAAGGAGGTCGCTATGAGGATAAAAGGATTTACGCTGATAGAACTTATCGTTGTGATCGCAATAATCGGTGTGCTCGCTGCGATACTTGTACCGTCGATGATCGATTATGTAGGGAAGTCCAAGCTGCGCACCGCTAATGCCAATGCCAAGCTTGTGTATGAGAATATCGCCACCTACTGCATAGAGTGCGCCGCTGCCAGCAACTCATGCGACAGCGTGGATATCAAGGTCGATCTGAGGAACGTGACTCCCGGCGCTGCCTATGAGACGGACGGCGCACATCTGGCAGAGGCTCTTCAGTCCATGATGGGTCTGCCCAACGGCAAGGGGGGCTATGCCAAGGCATCCACCAACGCCGCAGGCATAGCCAGAGAAGCAGAGTGGGCGAAGACCCCCGAAGATCTGTACATAGGTCATTATCCCGGAGAGTACAGCGAGAAGCAGACGGCAGGAATAGGAACTTGAGAGAGGTCAAGAGGTCATCATGGTCAGAAGTTTTAAGAAAGTCAAAGCATTCACCCTTGTTGAGGTGATAATAGTCATAGTGATCATCGGCATACTTGCGGTGATCCTCGTGCCTACGCTGATAAGCTATATATCCAAGAGCAAGCTCGCCACCGCCAACACCAACGCAAAGCTCGCCTTTGAGTCGGCTGCGGCATACTGCACGGACTGCAGCATAAACAACTCCCCTGTAGAAAGGGGCACCTACAACGAGATATGCCTGAAGTCGGCGCAGATACCCACTGAAGCTGCTACGGACGGCAACCACCTTGAAGATGCGCTCCTTATCGCAATAGGGAGCAAGTCAGCCAAGTCCGGATATGCCTCGGTTTCGGTGAATGACAAGGGTCTGCCCCAGGATGCAAGATGGGCAAAAAAGACAGGGGACAAGTATGTGGGGAGCTATCCCGAAAGGGCTTCCGAAGCGTCCCAGTATGAACTGAGCTATTGACATGATCTTCCGCACATCTCGTCCCGAGATGTGCGGATTGTATATTTATGACAAATATACAGCAAAATATATGTACTATTTTACGAATTTTTCTGATAACTTGATTTTATCTGGTTTTTGTGGTATAATCAAGACAGCGATGTTCCCCGCCTCTTAATGGCAGCCTTTGCCATTAAAAGGCATGGGGCACATCTTTTGCCGCTGCTTTCTTGAAAGCTGCGCTTTTAATAAACAGGTTAAATGTACAGTCGGGATCAGTATAAGATCCTGTCAACATCAAACGGAGAAGGAATGATCGATTTGAATAAGACTGAATTTGCCGCAAAGATAAACGAATTCCTGCTTGTAGACAGCCGCACCGACATCGCTCACGCCTCTGCTAGGCAGCTCCACAATGCCATTGCCCGTGCAGTGATGACCGATGTCACTCCCCTGTGGAATGAGACGGAGAGCCGTCACAACGAGCATCGCAGAGCATACTATCTGTCTGCGGAGTTCCTGATGGGACGTGCTGTATACAATAATCTTTACTGCGCAGGCCTTCTTGATGAGGCTAAGCAGATACTGTCGGAGAACGGCGCAGATATCAATGTGCTTGAGGATATAGAGGACGCTTCCCTCGGCAACGGCGGACTCGGAAGGCTCGCTGCCTGCTTCCTTGATTCTGCGGCATCCTGCGACATCCCCCTCAACGGATACGGCATCCGCTATAAATACGGTCTGTTCAAGCAGACCATCCAAAACGGCTTCCAGTGCGAGGAAGCTGATCCCTGGCTGGATTTCGGTGATCCCTGGAGCGTGCGTGCCGATGAAGATACGGTGCTTGTAGAGTTTGCGGGACAGACCGTCAAGGCTGTTCCCTACGATATGCCCATCATAGGATTCAAGCGCAGGGCTGTCAACACCCTCCGTCTGTGGCAGGCCGAGAGCGTGACGGGCTTTGACTTCAAAAAATTTGACGACCAGGACTATGCAGGAGCATCCGAGAGCATGATAGATGCCGATGCCATCAACGATGTGCTCTATCCCAACGACAACACAGAGAAGGGAAGAAGGCTCCGCCTCAAGCAGCAGTATTTCTTCTCCTCCGCTTCGATACAGGATATCGTCCGCCGCTACAAGAAGAGATACGGCGACGACTTCTCACACTTTGCCGAATGCTATGCCGTTCAGCTCAACGACACGCATCCCACGGTGGCTATACCCGAGCTCATAAGGATACTTATGTTCAAGGAAAGTATGTCCTTCACCCAGGCATTCGACATTGCTCAGAAGACGTTCAACTATACAAATCACACCGTACTCGGTGAGGCTCTCGAAAAGTGGAGCATCCCCCTGTTCAAGAGCGTGCTCCCCACCATATACGAGATCATCGTGCTCATAGACAGTCATCTGAACAAGTACCTTACATCCATAGGTCAGACGGAAGAACAAAAGAAGTCCAAAGCCATAATCGACGGCAGCGTCATACACATGGCAAAGATGGCTATATTCGCATCTTCACACACCAACGGCGTTGCGGCTCTGCATACGGAGATACTGAAAAATGACGTTCTCCGTGACTGGTATGAGATATTCCCCGACCGCTTCCAGAACAAGACCAACGGCATCACTCCCAGAAGATGGCTGGGTCTGTGCGATCCCGAGCTTGCGGAGCTCATCACGGAGAAGATAGGCGAGGGCTGGGAGACAGATCTTGACAGGCTCAGCGAGCTGAAGAAGTTCGTTGACGACCCTGCTGTCATCGACAGGTTCAACAGGATAAAGTATGAGAAGAAGGTACAGCTTTGCAGATACCTCAAGGAGCATGAGGGCGTGGACGTGTCTCCCGACTGGTGCTTTGACATCCAGGTGAAGAGGCTTCACGAATACAAGCGTCAGCTTCTCAACGCATTCTCCATCATGGATATTTATTTCCGCATCAAGGAGAACAAGCTCCCCGACCTCCAGCCCACCTGCTTCATATTCGGAGCAAAGGCGGCTCCCGCTTACCGCCGTGCAAAGGGCATAATCAAGTACATAAACGAAGTGGCGAAGCTGGTCAACAACGATCCCGACACAAAGGACAAGATCAAGGTCGTGTTCGTGCAGAACTACAACGTGTCCTATGCGGAGAAGCTCATCCCCGCAGCAGATATATCCGAGCAGATCTCTACCGCAGGTCTGGAAGCCTCCGGCACGGGCAACATGAAGTTCATGCTAAACGGTGCTGTTACTCTGGGCACATATGACGGCGCCAATGTGGAGATAGTGGAGGAAGCAGGCTGGGAGAACGAATACATCTTCGGTGCAAGGGTGGAAGAGCTCGAACAGGTGCGTCCCACATACAATCCGAGAGAAAAGATATACTACAAGGACGAGCGTGTGAAGAGAGTCGTCAACACTCTGGTGGATGCGACCTTCAACGACGGTGACACAGGTATGTTCGGGGAGCTGTTCAATGCACTTATCAACGGCTGCTCGTGGCACAAGCCCGACAATTACTTCCTGCTGACCGACCTTCAGGGATATGTGGACACCAAGCTGCGTGCCCTTTATGATTACAAAAACCGCTCCGTATTCGGAAAGAAATGCTGGATGAATATCGCAAGCGCCGGCAAGTTCTCCTCCGACCGCACCGTAAGACAGTATGCCGAGGAACTCTGGCAGCTGTGATGCCGGTACCACGGTCTGCGGATCGTAAAGCAGTATAAAACAGATAGAATGAGGTATTACATGAATGCGATAAAACTTCGTCCTTCCTTCAAGGACTATTTATGGGGCGGCACAAGGCTTCGTGATGATTTCGGCAAGGACTGCGACTTTGACAAGGTGGCTGAAAGCTGGGAGCTTTCCTGCCACAAGGACGGCCCCTCATATGTGGCTGAAGGGGAATACGAGGGAATGACCCTCACGGAATATGCCGCAAAGTTCCCCGAGGTGCTGGGAAGCGCCTGCGGAAGGTTTGAGTATTTCCCCATACTGATAAAGCTGATAGATGCAAAGGACAATCTCTCCGTTCAGGTGCATCCCGACAACGAGTATGCTCTGAGGGTCGAGGGTGAATACGGAAAGACGGAGATGTGGTATGTCATCGACGCTGACCCCGGCGCACAGCTTCTCTACGGCTTTAAGGACAGCATCTCCAAGGAGGAGTTCAGGCAGAGGATAGAGAACAATACTCTCCTTGATGTGGTAAACTCCGTACCTGTGAAGAAGGGCGACTTCTTCTTCATCGAGTCGGGAACTCTCCATGCCATCGGCAAGGGCATACTCATCGCCGAGATACAGCAGAATTCCAATACCACTTACCGTATCTACGACTACGGAAGAGTCGGCGCTGACGGCAAGCCCAGACAGCTCCATATCGACAAGGCGGTGGAGGTCACCAAGCTCTGTCCCCCGAATGTGCATCCTAAGGGCGAAGCAGTTTCCCATGAGGACGGAAGCTGGGTGCAGACACAGCTTGCCAGGTGCGAATACTTCACGGTGAATGTACTGGACATTGCCAACAGGGCAAAGCTCGAAGCGACGGAACGCTCCTTTGTCCATATCCTCGTTCTTGAGGGGGATCTCGTCTTCTCCTCGGGCAGTCAGAAGGATATGAAGCTGAAGAAGGGCGACAGCCTTTTCGTTCCCGCAGGATACGGCAGCTTTGAACTGACAGGCAAGGCTCAGGCAGTTATGACAAACATCGACTGAATAACAGGGGAATCAACATGAAATATTATATCGGTATAGACCTTGGCGGCACCAACATCAAGGCAGGTGTCGTCAACGAAAACTTTGAGATAATCGCCAAGGCATCGGTCAAGACCAACTGTCCCAGACCTGCCGGGGAGATATGCGCTGATATGGCGGAGGTATCCCTCATGGCGTGCCGTGAGGCCGATATCGCCATTGACGACATAGAGTGGATAGGCATAGGCACTCCCGGCATCGCTGACAACATCAACGGCACCATCCCTTACGCCAACAATCTCGGCTTCAAGGATGTGCCTGTAAGAAAGCTGATACAGCAGAAGATAAACAAGCCCGTATATGTTGCAAACGATGCCAATGCCGCAGCATACGGCGAATTCGTGGCAGGCTCTGCGAAGGGTGCCGTCAACGCTGTGTGCATCACTCTGGGAACGGGCGTGGGTGCAGGCATCATAGTAGACGGCAAGATACTCACAGGTTCCAACTTTGCGGGGGCTGAACTTGGTCATACGGTGCTTTCCGTGGATGGCCCTCAGTGTACCTGCGGCAGAAAGGGCTGCTTTGAAGTATACTCCTCTGCAACGGGGCTTATCCGCATGACAAAGGAAGCGGCTGAGGCAGATCCTTCATCCCTGCTCCACCGTCTGTGTGCGGAGCATGACGGCACTTATTCCGCACGTCACGCATTCATGGCGATGCGTGAGGGCGACAAGGCCGGCAAGGCTGTTGTTGACAAGTACATAAAGTACCTTGCCGCAGGCATTGCAAATACAATAAACATTTTCCAGCCCGATATCCTCTGCATAGGCGGCGGCGTATGCAATGAGGGCGATCCCCTTATAGTCCCCCTCAAGGAACTGGTGGCAAAGGAGATCTACACAAGGATGCTGGATAAGAATACTGAGATCGTCATAGCTCAGCTCGGGAACGATGCAGGTATAATCGGTGCAGCGTTCCTCGGCAGGAGCGTCTGATGACCCGACGGACACAGAGGTATGATATGAGCGAACAAAATTTCTTCTGTGAGGGTGCGGACAAGGCACCCCAGAGATCCCTGTTCAATGCGCTGGGACTTACCCCCGATGAGATGAGAAGACCTCTCGTAGGCATAGTATCGTCATATAACGAGATCGTTCCCGGTCACATGAACATAGACAAGATAGTCGAAGCCGTAAAGCTCGGCGTAGCTATGGCGGGCGGCACACCTGCGGTATTTCCTGCGATCGCTGTCTGCGACGGCATTGCAATGGGACATGACGGCATGAGATATTCCCTCGTTACCCGTGATCTTATCGCAGACTCCACGGAATGTATGGCTCTGGCTCACCACTTTGACGCCCTTGTCATGGTGCCCAACTGCGACAAGAACGTACCCGGTGTGCTGATGGCTGCCGCAAGGGTCAATGTCCCCACCGTATTCGTATCGGGCGGCCCTATGCTCGCAGGTCACGTCAAGGGCAGCAAAACTTCCCTGTCATCCATGTTTGAGGCAGTAGGCGCATACAACGCAGGCAGGATCACGGAAGAGGAATTCGAGGAATATGAGAATAAAGCCTGTCCGACCTGCGGCAGCTGCTCGGGTATGTACACCGCAAACTCCATGAACTGTCTGACGGAAGTCCTTGGCATGGGTCTGAGAGGAAACGGCACCATCCCCGCTGTATATTCCGAAAGACTTCGCCTTGCAAAGCGTGCCGGTATGCAGGTAATGGAACTCTGGCGCAGGAACATACGTCCCCTGGACATCATGACACATGATGCTTTCATGAACGCCCTGACTGTGGATATGGCTCTCGGATGCTCCACCAACAGTATGCTGCATCTTCCTGCCATTGCCCATGAATGCGGCATCGAGATAGATCTCAAGGTGGCTAACGAGATGAGTGCGGTAACTCCCAATCTGTGCCATCTGGCTCCCGCAGGCCATGCGTATATGGAGGATCTGAACGAGGCTGGCGGCGTATATGCCGTAATGAACGAACTGAACAAGAAGGGGCTCATCCGCACATCCTGCATGACGGTAACGGGCAGGACCGTGGGCGAGAATATAGCCAACATCAGAAACAAGGATACCTCGATAATCCGTCCCATAGAAGAACCTTACAGTGAAACGGGCGGCATCGCCGTGCTTTACGGGAACCTTGCAAAGGACGGATGTGTTGTCAAGCGCTCGGCCGTTGTGCCTGAGATGCTCGTACATACAGGCCCCGCAAAGGTATTTGACTGTGAGGAAGACGCTCAGGCGGCTATCATGGGCGGCAAAATCGTAAAGGGCGATGTGGTGGTCATCCGCTATGAAGGACCCAAGGGCGGCCCCGGTATGCGTGAGATGCTCAATCCCACCTCTGCGATACAGGGAATGGGACTCGGTGCGGACGTGGCTCTCATCACCGACGGACGCTTCTCGGGCGCATCAAGGGGCGCATCCATAGGACACGTTTCCCCTGAGGCGGCCGACGGCGGTATCATCGGCATAGTACAGGACGGGGATATGATAAGCATAGATATCCCGAACTACAAGCTGGAACTTCTCGTGGATGATGCGGAGATCGCACGCAGGATGGCAGATTTCAAGCCGAAGAAGAAGGAGCTTCACGGCTATCTGAGGCGCTATGCCGCTCAGGTCGCATCTGCCGCAAAGGGCGCAATACTTAACTGATGTCATTATCAGACGGCCGTCTTCGGACGGTCGTTTGTCATCAGGCAGCGGCGCTTTCGGTGCGCCGTAGTTGACGCAGGAGGTGCCTGCACCCGTTTAGTTCATTCGTTTGCATCGGACTTATGCAGAAAAGCCCGACAAATTACGACATACGATAAAGGCTTTATCCCCCTCGGAAGATCGGACTGTAAATTTTTTAATTTACCGTTGCATTTTTACCGGAAATGTAGTATAATAGAATGTATGTACGGGATCGCGTGATCCCTTGTGGAAAGGACGGATGATCATGTCATGTTCGGAAAACTGTTCAAGCTGCGGTGAGACCTGCGCCCAGAGAAAAGCTCCTCAGGATCTGCACGAGAAACTCGGTGAGGGCAGTACGGTAAAGAAAGTAATAGGCGTTGTCAGCGGAAAGGGAGGCGTTGGAAAGTCTCTTGTGACAGGTCTGCTGGCTTCCGCATTTTCAAAGAAATACAGCACCGCTGTGCTTGATGCGGATATCACCGGCCCTTCCATTCCTAAGATATTCGGCATAAACGACCGTGCGGCAGGAAGTGAGCAGGGACTTATACCCAACAAGTCCGCAGGCGGCGTCAGCGTGATGAGTATAAATCTCCTGCTGGAGGATCCCTCCTCCCCCGTTATCTGGAGAGGACCTGTGATCGCAGGCGTCATCAGACAGTTCTGGGGCGAAGTTGTATGGGGCGACGTGGACTATATGTTCGTGGATATGCCTCCGGGAACAGGTGACGTACCTCTCACCGTATTCCAGTCTCTCCCTGTGGACGGCATAGTTATCGTGGCATCTCCCCAGGAGCTCGTTTCCATGATCGTGGCTAAGGCTGTCAACATGGCGAAGATAATGAATATCCCCATCGTCGGCATAGTCGAGAATATGAGCTATATCGAATGTCCCGACTGCGGCAGGAAGATATATCTCTACGGCGAGAGCCATGTGGAAGAGGCGGCTAAGGAATTCGGCATAGAGATGCTCGGTTCCATACCCGTGTCCCCGGATATCGCCATGAGCTGCGATAACGGTGCGGTTGAAATGATAAAGGGAGATTGGCTCGACAAGGCTGTATCCGCAATAGAGGCGCTGTAAGTGCGGATGCTGCCCGATCACAGGTAATCAAGGTGTGTGCAATGATCAGGAAATCATGTTCTATGTGGGATATGCGGCTTATCGCAGGAATAGCGGCTGTGTCGGTCATTTTCGGCACAGTCTCGGAGTCCTATGCTGCGGAGACTGCCGTTTTCACGGAGCCCGATCACGGCACATACACCGTGGATACGTCGAAGACCACAGAGATAAGCGAACTCATATTCGGGATAAACGACAATCCCGACCTTGAAGGGGTGCGTCCCTCCGCTCTGAAGCAGTCCGACACCGCCATCACCACCTACAACTGGGAGATAAATGCCTCAAATGCAGGACTGTCGGGAGGATACGCCAATGACGTATCCCTTGTAAAGGCTTACTCCTCCGCAAGCTGGCGTGACCCCGGTCTTTTCACGGAACTGCTCATGTCCCGTGCGGCTAAGTATGCCATACCTCATAAATACGTCACATTACAGATGATGGGCTATGTTGCCGGCGATGCGATGGGCGTGGTCACGGAGGAGGACACAGCCTCCCGCTGGCGTGAGGTCGCATTCACAAAGCATGATGCCTATTCAACACGTCCCGACAACGGGGACGGCAAGGTATTTATGGATGAATATATATCATTCATAGCCGACAGGTACGGAAGTGCATCGAGCGGCGGCGCAGACGGATATTTCCTGGATAATGAACCCGACAAATGGACGGAGAACTTTGCCCTGACAGGGGTAAAGCCCATCGATCCAGATGTCTTTGCCGAAAGGTCGGCGGAGCTCGCATGGGATGTAAAGACCATAGACAGCAAGGCGCTTGTGTTCGGTCCGTCCTTCAGCGGGCTCAGCGGATGTATCAACGGCGGGAACGATCCTCTGTGGGACAGGAAATATTCAAATGATTACTCCTGGTTCATAGATCATTACCTCGTGTCCATGAAGCAGAAGAGCATCGACTACGGCATAAGGCTTCTGGACGTGCTGGATGTGCATTACTTCACCGAGGCACTTACCCCCATGGGGACGGATGTGCTCACCCACAGCGACAGCGCATCGAACGCATACCGTATGCAGGCAGTGCGCACTCTCTGGGACGGCGAATACACCGAAAACAGCGTGAATGCCCTGATAAACAGGCAGTTCACGCCCCTTATACCTACATTCAACTCCTCCATTCTGATAAACTATCCCGGCACACGCCTCAGCTTTTCGGAATATGACTTCGGCGGCGGAGACAACATGAGCGGCGCTATCGCAGAGATAGATGCCCTCGGCACCTTCGCAAAGGAAGGCGTATATATGGCGTGCCTTTCTCCCATGACCGAAGATCACCGTTTCCAGAATACGGCGATAAACCTTTACAATGACATCAACGGCGGTTCACGGTTCGGCGATATCCTGTACAGCACGGCGACAGATGATACCATGGGCTCATGCTGGGCAGGGACGAACGGCAGAAACGACATGACCCTCATCGTCACAAATCAGAACCTTGTCACGGAAAAGCAGATCACCGTTGATATAAAGGGCGGCAATGTCTATTCCCTTGATAATGTCTATACCGTGGATGACAATGCGGATATAGTCGCTGCGGAGGCGGACAGCTTCGTCATGGAGAACAATAAGCTCACATTTGCTGCCCGTCCGTATTCGGTGTATCTGATAAAGCTGAGCGACACTGAGGAGAACGAGACATCCCCCGAGGATTTTCCCGAAGATACACAGACGACTTCCGAGACGACTGCGGCGATCACTTCCCTGCATGACACCACCGCATCCGAAGAGCCTGTCACGGAGTCCGAGACCGAAGCCGTATCACAGACGGAGACTTCACCTGTCACTTACGGCACGATGGAGACAGAGGTGACGGAGGGCACATCTGTCACACAGACAACGGAACTGACCGACATCACCGATGTCACGATTCCCGAAAAGGAGCCCAACGAAGCCCCCTTCCCTCTCAAGGCGGCAGGCATAGGCCTTTCTGCGGCGGCTTTCATCGGGGCGCTGTATGTGCTTATCGGCGACAGAAGGTTAAAATAGAAGAACGGGAAGGCGTCCGTTCGTCTTAGCCTTTAATGAGCGGAAAGAGATATGATGATGGATATATTGTACTGTACTACTTCACAGATGAAAGAGGCGGAGCTGAAAGCCTCCGGCGGACAGGAGAGAGGTCTGCTGTCCCTTATGGAAAAGGCAGGGGAAAGTCTGGCATCATCCATTCTGTCCCTGCTTCCCGATCCCGACGGGAAGAGCATCCTTTTCCTCTGCGGAAAAGGCAATAACGGCGGAGACGGCTTTACAGCCGCAAGGCTGCTGTCATCAAGGATGAATGTGACAGTGGCGCTGGTATCGGACAAGGCGCCTACGGGAATTGCCGCAAAGGAATTCTCCGTGATGCAGCATTTTGACGTGAAGATCGTCAACTGGGATGAGGTAGTGGTCACGGATCATGACATCATCTGTGATGCGGTGTTCGGCACGGGATTTCACGGAGATCTGCCTAAGAATACGGAGCTTCTGTTCACAGATGTGCAGAACTCCCCTGCCCTGAAGGTCGCTGCCGACATACCGTCGGGTGTCGATGCGGATTCGGGCGAAGTCAGCCGATGTGCGTTCAGAGCCGATCATACCGTCACATTCGGAGCGGTAAAGCTGGGCATGACCGCACCTGACGCAAAGAGACAGTGCGGTGAGATACACGTCTGCCCCATAGGGGTAGAGGATGCGCTTTCCGCCATGCCCTATGTCATGACCTGCACCGACGAGGAAAAGGCACTTGCCGCCCTGCCCCACAGATACGAGCTTTCCCACAAGGGGAACTTCGGAAAGCTGCTTATAATAGCGGGGTCACGCTCTATGAGCGGTGCCGCCGCCCTCAATGTGCGCTCGGCTCTGTCGAGCGGCTGCGGACTTGTGCGGCTGGCATCCCCAGAAAGCGTCATAGACCGTGTGGGTTCGGGCATCTACGAATGTACGTTCGCTCCACTTGACGAGAATGTGAACGGTCAGATATCCTCCACCTCCCTTGACAGGATAGAGGAAGAACTGAAAGCTGCGACCGCCGCAGCCGCAGGCTCCGGACTGGGTATGTCAGGTGACATATCTGCGGTAACGGGTGAATGTATCCGCATATGCGGAAAGGAACGTGTGCCTCTGGTACTCGACGCGGACGCACTCAACGCTCTTTCGGGCAAGGCTGACATGACGGCTAAATTCGGATGCCGTGCGGTGCTGACTCCTCACCCGGGCGAGCTTGCCCGACTGCTGGGTATTGACAGGCAGGAGGTACTTACGGACAGGCTGAGCTGTGCCGTAAAGCTGGCGGAAAAGTCTCAGGCGATAGTCGTAAGCAAGGGCTATCCTACATATATCATATCTCCCGACGGACGTGCCGCACTGAGCCTTACGGGAAATGCGGGACTGTCAAAGGGGGGCAGCGGCGATGTGCTGACAGGGCTCATCGCAGGCATAATAGCCTCAAATAAGGGAGATAAGCTGTTTGAGAGCACCTGTGCCGCAGTATATGTCTTCGGTGCGGCAGCCGACATCACGGCGAAAAGGCTCTCCATGACGGGTATGCTCCCGTCTGACGTAATAAACGATCTTAACGAGATCTTCAGAAAGAAGTGTTGACAATGAAGTTTTATCCTGCGAGCGAAAATGTCCGCATAGGAGGACGCACCCTTACCGAGGGGAACGTGCTGTACATGGACTATACCTGCACCTTCATCGAGTTCTCCTTTACGGGCAGAAAGGCTTTGGCACGGATCATAAGCGACCTGTGCCCCTCGGAAGATATGTTCAGGGCGTATATGGGCATATTCGTAAACGGTGAGTTCGCAGACCGCATAAAGATAGACAGCGCAGAGGACGTCTATACCCTGTATGAATCGGACGATGAGAGCACAGTGACCATAAGGCTCATGAAGCTGTCCGAGGCGGCATTTGCCAAGACAGGGGTAAAGGAAATAGAGATCGACGGCAAGCTTCTCCCTCCTCCACTCCCCTGCTCACAGAGAAGGATAGAATTCGTGGGCGACTCCATCACCTGCGGATACGGCATAGGTGCGAAGGGCGGAGAAGAGGGCTTCACCACGGCTACGGAAGAGCCCCTCAGAGGCTATGCGTACAAGTCCGCACTCAGATGCGGTGCTGAATATCAGTTCGTATCCTGGAGCGGAATGGGCGTAGTGACGGCATATGTGGATGAAAGCATACAGGAGCCCGATGACAAGTGGCTTTTCAAGGACATCTATCCCTATACCGACAGCGGTCTGGAGAACACTCTGGGCAGAGAGGGACATGAGAACCACACCATATGGGACAACAAGCGTTTTGATCCGCAGATAGTCGTTTTTGCGGAGGGTACCAACGATCATTCATGGACAAGAAAGATACCCGAAAGATGCGAGAGATATGAGAAGGCTCTCGCCGAAACAGTGGGGATCATCCGCAAGGCCAATCCCGATGCCTATATCATTCTTACCTACGGTGTGATGGATGACCCGCTGAAGGACAGCATAGCATCCGTCACCTCACGTTTGAATGAAAAGGGCGACGACAAGGTGATCTTCATTCCTCTGACACCACAGGATGCAGCAAACGACGGAGTGGGTGCGGACTGGCATCCTTCGGCTGCCACACATGAAAAGATGGCTGATGTATTGTCTGCGGAATTTGAGAAGATATTCAAGAAGTTAGGTATATGATGAGACTTTATCCACTGTTTTCCTCGTCCGGGGGCAACTCGGCATATATCGGCACAAAGGAAGAAGGCATACTCATAGACTGCGGTGCTGCCTGCAAGAGGATCACCGCAGCCCTTGATGCCTCGGGAATACCGCTTTCATCGGTGAAGGCGGTATTTATCACGCATGAACACACCGACCATATCAAGGGACTAAAGATATTCACCAAGAACACAGGCATACCTGTCTATTCCCGTGAACGCACCCTTGATGAGCTTTTCGACAAGGGGCATATCCTTTCCCGTGCCGTCGAGATAAAAGACGGAGCAGATGTCGCAGGGATGCACATCACATTCTTTGAGACTCCCCATGATGCGGTATCGCCCTGCGGCTTCCGCATAGAGACAGATAACGGTGCCTGTGCGGTATGCACCGACCTTGGGGAAGTCACGGATGAGGTGATGAGGGGCATAACTGGCGTGAACGCCATCCTCCTTGAGGCAAACTATGATGAGGAGATGCTGCGCACGGGTCCCTATCCATATGACCTGAAAAGGCGCATATCATGCGGGATAGGACATCTGTCGAACCGTCAGTCCGCCGAGACAGCCCTCAGACTTGTGAGGAGCGGGACGACCGACATCATACTCGGTCATCTGTCACAGAACAACAACACCCCCTCTGCGGCATTGGCGACGGTCGCCGACTTCCTGTCGGGAGAGGGACTTATAAACGGAAGAGATTACATGATGACGGCTGCCCCTCGGGAGACTCCCCCGACAGGTGCGGACTTCGTCACATTCGGATAGAGTGGCTGATATGGAACTGATACCCATCGCACATATACGAAACGACTTCGGCGGCAAGTTCGGGATACCCCGTCAGAGCGGCCTTGCGGACAATATCTCCCACATAGTTTTCGAGAAGGAGTTCCGTGTGAATGAGGCGCTCCGAGGGATAGAGGGATACAGTCATCTGTGGCTCATATGGCAGTTTGAAGGACAGCCCGACAAGTGGTCGCCCACTGTAAGACCTCCCAGACTCGGCGGCAACAAGAGGATGGGGGTATTCGCCACCCGTTCGCCTAACCGTCCGAACCCTGTCGGACTTTCATCGGTGAGGTTACTCGACGTGAAGGACACATCAGAGGGCAAAGTGCTCGTAGTCAGCGGAGCAGACCTGCTTGACGGCACGGTGATATTTGACATCAAGCCCTATCTGACCTACACCGACTGCCATACGGACGCATCGGACGGCTTTTCCGATCCTGTGATCGAGAAGCTCCGTGTCATCCTCCCGGATGACCTTCCCTTCGATGAAAAGCAGACGGAGATACTCAGGCAGATACTCTCACAGGATCCACGCCCTCAGTACCGCACCGATACCCGCACCTACACCTTCACCTATGCAGACCATGAAGTCACTTTCCATGTAGAAGACGGCACGGCATATGTGGATAATACAGTAAAGGCAGCTCCGTGAGGAGCTGCCTTTTCGCAGCTTCAGTGAGCTGCCTTTGTTAAATTATGTCTTATTAGATCTTATGCGTTCACTCTCTGTCCCTGGAATGCCGCATCCACCTTGGTCTGATCGTAATACTGGGGAACCAGCATATAGATGACCTTATTGTTCTTGGTGAGTGGGAGCACCTGGTCGGTATCAGCGAGCTTGGTGGGAACTGCACTGTATGTGCGGTAGTACTTGTAGGAGCCTGTGAACTGAGCCTCCGCATCGGAATACTTGACAAGGTCAAGGTTTGCGGGGATCAGCATATATCCTACCTGTCCGGCAGTGTTGTACATAACCTCCACCGTATCGGTATTGGAGATCACCTGGGGATAGGAGGAGGAAATGATGTAGTAGCTGGAGGAGGAAGTAGCAAGGTCAGAATTTCTCAGTTCGGTGAGGATCGTGGGATCGTAGCCTATCTGGAGAAGTACATAGTGGGTAACGTTCTTGCTGTTCTCTACCTTTGTCCACTTCTCGATGATGTCGTAGCTTGTGATCCTGGTAGGCTCGGTGGAGTATACCTTGTTGTACTGGTAGCCGTTGTACTTTGCCTCTATGTCATTTACCTTTACCTGATCGTAGTTCTGGGGAACAAGCACATAGAGGATCTGATTTGTGGAGAAGCTGTTGATGGTGATTATCTCATCGTTAGCATTCTTCTTGTTGGGCATGGTCAGGGAAACAGCATAGTAGCCGTTTGACGATCCGCCGTTATCCTTGTTGATGATCTCATTGAGACGGCTCTCGTTGTAGGAATAGGGAAGCAGGATGTAGTGTGTCACCATCTGATAGCTGGAGTTGGAAGCAGACCAGCTCTTGACGATATCGGATGCGAGGAACTTGTAGGAAGAAGGATCCTGAGTATACACCTTCCAGTACTCGAATGTCTGGGAATACTTGGCGCAGACGGTGTTGAACTCTGCCTCATCGAAATTAACGGGAACGAGGACATATCTCTTCACGGTCTGAGTGCTGTTAGCGGCAGGTGTGGAGATAAATCCGCTGCCCACTGCGGTGGTGCCGCCGTTGTAGGGATCGATGAAGCCGTTGGTGTTGACGGAGATTGTGTTTGAAACGGTCGTCGCTGTCGTCCTGGAAGGAACGCCGTTTACGAGGGTGGCATTGAATTCCTTTACGATGTCGTTTGCTGCCCTCTTGACAGGAGCGGTAGCATATACCTTGTTGTAATCGTAGATCTTGGTATCGCCTGAAACAGCGGAATTGAGCTGTGCCTCATCATACTTCTGGGGTACGAGGATGTACTTCTGTGCGCCGTTGATGCTGGTGAAGCGGTAGATCTGGTCGGTAGCCAGCTTCTTTGTAGGCTGTGTCTCGGATACCTTGTAGTAGTCAGCCTGTGCCTGTGCCTGAGTAACGGTGACTGTGATGACAGCAGCGGCACTGCTGTTGGACTTGTCTGTAACGGTAACTCTTGTGGAGCCTGCCTTGAGACCCTTTACTGCAAGGGTAGCACGGTTGTTTGCCCATGCGCCGATGGATACCTGAGCTACGGAAGGATCGGCAACGGTGATGTTGACATTGCCGTTGTTGGAGCTGGTGAGAGTAACGTTGGATGTCTCGTTCACACCGACGGAAACTGCTGTGGGACTTGCGGAAACTGAGGACTGAGATCCGACTGTTACCTTGACATTAGCCACGACATCAGGATACTTGGTCATGTATATCTTGACTGTGGCAGTACCTGCTCCTCTTGCGGTGAGCTTGAGGTGGATGTCATCGTTGTCCCAGGGCTTTACCCAGCCTGTGGTAACGACGGACTTGTCCAGGGATTCAGCCTTCAGTCCGTGGGAGCCCTTAGCCCTTACGGTGATGAGCTTTGCGCTGCCGTCCTCGAGAGTGACCGAGGAACTGCTTACGGAGAGCTTGCCGCCTACGACCTTGACCGATGCGGTAAGTGTGGTGCCGTCAACTACACAGCTTATCTTTGCTGTGCCTGCACCTCTGCCCACTACCTTGCCCGAAGATGATACAGTGGCAACGGATGTGTCGGATGATGACCACTTGGGAGTGGCGGAACTGCCGCTCACCTTCAGGGTGGTGCTGTATCCTTTGGTAAGGGTGAAGCTCGTTCTGTTGAGTCCGAGTGCATAGGCATCATGAGGGATGAGCAGGATGACCGACAGAGCCATCAGTATCGCCATGATGACCGCCGTGACTGCGGACTTTCTGCGATGATACGTCATATTGACCTCCTTTTGAAAAGTGCTGCCCACCGGTGCGCTCCCGCCGACAATGCAGGGGCTTCCCGATGACATTTGTCTACATTATAAATTTTAACATTTATCCGTTGTATTGTCAATAAAAAAAATGCTATAATGTAATTACAAATGGGATAAATAAGGTTACATTTTTGTAACAAAGGTGCCGCTCCTTCATGCGGATAGAAAGGCTCTTTCAGACGATGGAACAGTTATTCAAGTATGAGACCCATATGCACACATCCGAGGTCAGTGCCTGTGCAAGCTCATCTGCTGCCGAGATGGCGGATATGTACAAGAAGGCAGGCTACACAGGCATCATTGTCACCGATCACTTCTACAACGGGAATACCTGCATAGACAGATCCCTCCCGTGGGACGAATGGGTGGACGGCTACTGCTCGGGATATGAGCACGCAAAGGCAAGAGGCGATGAGATAGGCCTTGATGTTTTCTTCGGCATAGAATACGGTGACGGCGGTTCGGATTACCTTATATACGGGCTTGACAAGAAATGGCTGAAAGCTCATCCCGACATTATGAGCCTCTCCGTGGTTGACTTTCTTGAGCTGGTGCGCTCGTGCGGGGGAATGGTGGTACAGGCTCATCCCTTCAGGGTCTGCGACTATATCAGAGGTACGATGCACTGCCCTAAGCTGTGCGATGCCGTAGAGATATACAACGCATCACATTCCGACCCCTCATTCAATGAACACGCACGCATATATGCCGAGTGGTACGGACTTCCGGGCACTGCCGGCTCTGATGCTCACAACACTACCAACAAATTCTACTTCGGCGGAGTGGAGAGCGGACGGAAATTCACCTCCGCCCTTGACTATGCTAAGGCTGCCGCAGCGGGCGAGATAAAGATCATCACCCCTCCCGCAGGCCATAACAACGCCGATCACAAAATACTCTGATATACGAAAGGAGCATTTATGAAGCTTGCAGACGATCTCTACTATGTAGGGGCACACGACCCCGGACTCAAATTCTTCGATGTCATCGTCCCCACCGAAAGAGGGACGACTTACAACGCATACCTTATCCGAGGCGAAAAGACCGCACTTATCGAAACAGTGCATGATGATTTCTCCGATCAGCTTTTCGACAATATCCGCAGGATATGCCCCATAGAGGATATAGACTATGTGATCTGCGATCATACGGAGCCCGATCACAGCGGCTCTCTCGGCAAGCTCCTGGACATCGCTCCCGATGTGACCGTCTACGGCTCCGCTCCTGCCATAAAGAACCTGAAAAACATACTCAACAGAGACTTCCGATCCGTCATCGCAAAGAACGGACTTGTGTTGGATCTGGGCGGATATACCCTGAAATTCCTGTCCGCTCCCAATCTTCACTGGCCCGACTCTGTTTTTACATGGTGTGAAGAACTTAAAACAGTATTCACCTGCGACTTCCTCGGCTGTCACTATTGTGCGGAGACCGTGGATGTTGATATCACCGACGACAAGGCATATCTGGAGGAACTGGAGAGATACTACACCTACATCTTCGGCCCCTTCCCACAGGCTGTGCAGAAGGGCGTTTCCATCATCCGTGAGCTGGCTCCTGAGACGGT
Source organism: Oscillospiraceae bacterium (assembly GCA_017468865.1). GTDB lineage: Bacteria > Bacillota > Clostridia > Oscillospirales > Ruminococcaceae > Huintestinicola. Next base: position 37,387 of record JAFUHM010000038.1, read on the forward strand.
ATGCACCTCACACGGACCTGTCCTGCGTGCTAAGGTCAAGTCCACCGCCGACCTCTATGAGGCGTGGGCAGACAGAATGATAAGCGGACTTGATCCGCATAAGATAAGCATATTCTATGTATCCGCCTACGGATATACCAAGGCAATGGCGCAGGCACTTGCGGAAGGTGCATCCTCCGCAGGGACAAAAGCGGACATATATGAGATCACAGGCACGGACAAGGCAGTGCTTGCTGAAGCAGTCAGGACATCGGCTGCATATATGTTCGGCTCCCCTACCCTCAACCGTGATGCACTTCCTCCCGTATGGGACGTGCTCGGGATGGTAAGTCCCATCACCGACAGAAACAAGCCCGCTCTCATGTTCGGCTCCTTCGGATGGAGCGGAGAGGCCTGCGGCAATATGGCTGACAGGGCAAGGGGCATCGGTCTGAAGGTGGATGAGGAGCTCGTGAAGATATGCTTTGCTCCCACCGAAGATGACCTGGCGCAGCTTCGTGAGAAGGGCAGGTCATTCGCTTCCTGGATAATGTAAGTCACAATGAGGAGAGCAGTACTTATGACAGACACGGCTCTCCTCCCCCGGTGGGAGGTACAGTCTGCGGATATTTTTTCTCCAAACCCCTTGACAAATCGCAAGATATATGGTACTATTTATGTAATCGTTTACACAATCTGTCCGTCGCTTGCTTTCATACCGCAGGCGAGAGCTTTCCGTAAGCTGCACTTTGATAAGATAACAGGAGGTATGTCATGAAATTTGCAGACGGTTTCTGGCTTAATCAGAAAGGCTACGATGTGCATTATTCCGCACAGCCCTACGAGATCACACCCGTGAAGAACGGCATAAACATCTATGCCACCACGCAGTACATACAGAACAGAGGCATGACCCTGGGCGGTCCCTGCCTTGACATCACCATCACATCCACACAGAAGGATGTATTCAAGGTAAGCATCGACCACTACAAGGGCACTCTGGATAACCAGCCCAAGTTCGACCTTGACGAGGATCAGGGATACACCCCCGAAGTATCCGAGACCGATGACTGCTGGCAGATCACCAGCGGCAAGACCAGAGTAGTCGTCAACAAGCACACCTGGTCCGTACAGTACTACTACGGGGACAAGAGACTGACAGGCGGTGCATGGCGCTCCTCCGCAGTAATAGATGAAAGCAAATTCAAGACATCCGCAAGGCTCTCCGCCGCTCAGGACGATACTTTCTGGTCATACCCGAGGGACAGCCGCTCAACTTTCATGCGTGAGCAGCTCACCATGAACGTGGGTGATTACTTCTACGGCTTCGGTGAGAAATTCACACCCTTTGTGAAGAACGGTCAGAATGTGGAGATATGGAACGCCGACGGCGGCACCTGCTCCGACCAGTCCTACAAATCCATCCCCTTCTATGTATGCTCCGCAGGATACGGCGTGCTTGTAAACTCCCCTGATAAGGTCTCCTTTGAAGTCTGCTCGGATACCGTTTCCAAGGTATCATTCACCGTCCCCGGTGAGCATCTGGAGTATTTCGTCATCGGCGGTGAGAACATCACGGAAGTGCTCTCCAACTACACCACCCTTTCAGGCAAGCCCGCACTTCCTCCCGCATACACCTTCGGTCTGTGGCTCACCACATCCTTTACCACCGACTATGACGAGAAGACCGTCACCTCCTTCATTGACGGCATGGCAGAGCGTGACATCCCTCTCCAGGTATTCCATTTCGACTGCTTCTGGATGAAGGAATTTGAATGGTGCAACCTTGAATGGGATACAAGACAGTTCCCCGACCCCAAGGGAATGCTCGACAGGCTCAAGACACAAAAGGGGCTTGAGATCTGCGTCTGGATAAACCCCTATATCGCTCAGAGATCGATGCTGTTCGACGAGGGCATGAAGAACGGCTACTTTATCAAGAACCGTGACGGAAGCGTGTTCCAGTGCGATATGTGGCAGCCCGGAATGGCTCTGGTGGATTTCACCAATCCTGCTGCCTGCGAATGGTATGCCTCCAAGCTGCGTGTACTGTGCGAACAGGGCGTGAACGCATTCAAGACGGACTTCGGCGAGAGGATCCCCACGGATGTTGTCTACTATGACGGCTCCGACCCCATCGCAATGCACAACTATTACACATACCTGTACAACAGAACAGTGTTCAATGTCCTCAAGGAATACTACGGCGAGAACAAGGCCTGCCTTTTCGCAAGATCGGCTACCGTAGGCGGACAGAAGTTCCCCGTTCACTGGGGCGGTGACTGCTCCGCAGAGTACACATCCATGGCTGAGACTATCAGAGGCGGCCTGTCACTGTGTATGTCCGGATTCGGTTTCTTCAGCCATGATATGTCGGGATTTGAAGCGACCGCAACGGCTGATATCTACAAGCGCTGGGCTGCATTCGGCCTGTTCTCCACACACTCCCGTCTGCACGGCAACTCATCCTACAGAGTACCCTGGCTGTTTGACAAGGACGGCTCGACCGAATGTGTGGATGTCCTCCGCCACTTCACCAAGCTCAAGGGCAGACTCATGCCCTACATCTGGGCACAGGCTGTCAAGACCCATACCGTAGGTGTTCCCATGATGCGTGCAATGGTGATAGACTATGCAGACGATCCTGCGTGCCTTACCCTTGACAGGCAGTATATGTTCGGCGACAATATCCTTGTAGCTCCCATCCTCAACGAGAACGGTACTGCGGAGTTCTACCTTCCCGAAGGCACATGGACGGATATCATCAGCGGTGAGGTGCTTGAAGGCGGCAAGTTCTACAACAAGAAGTACGATTATTTCGGGCTCCCCTGCCTTGCAAAGAATGACAGCATAGTTGCATACGGCGCATTTAAGCGTGACTTTGAATACGACTATCTCGACGGCACGGAATTTGTGATCTACGCTCCCACCGAGGGCAAGGTCATAACTGCCGATGTCTTCGATACCGATGCGAACAAGGTGTTCAGCATCACCGCCGTAAGAAAGGGCAGCAAGGTCGAGGTAAGCTATACCGACACCCACAAGCCTTTCTCCGTAAAGGTCGCAGGCGGTGCAGCCTTTCAGGTGAAGCCTGACGGCGCAGGAACAGTGACCATAGATATGTGATACTCGGGGCAGCCGATCTTCGGCTGTCCTTTCCGCAGGCTGAGCCTGCACCCATTTGGCAGCAACTGCGCTCACGCAGTTTTAAATTTTTTCCCTGTATCCATTGATTTTTCTCCTATTATATGCTATAAGCAGGCGGTGCCTGCACCCATTTGGCAACCACTGCGCTCACGCAGTTTTATTTTTTTACCGATGTCCATTGCTTTTTTTGATATTATATGCTATAAGCAGGCGGTGCCTGCACCCAAGTTGGATTCAGCTGCACTTATGCAGATTTAAATTTTTACCGATATCCATTGCATTTTTTGGTATTATATGCTATAATCATATTGTATGTCAATAATAGTATCAGTCTATAACCGCACAGCTGCGGAGGATATGAGAGGTAAATATGATCTTTAACAACATACTCGAAGCAATGGGGCATACTCCCATGATAAGGCTCAACCGCATCAACAAGGCGGGAAATGCGCAGATACTTGTTAAATTTGAAGGACTCAACGTAGGCGGTTCCATCAAGACAAGGACCGCTTATAATATGATAAAGGCAGCCGAGAAGGAAGGCCGCATCACGCCCGATACTGTCATCGTTGAACCTACCAGCGGTAATCAGGGCATAGGCCTTGCCCTTGTGGGAGCAGTCAGGGGATACCGCACCGTTATCATCATGCCTGATTCGGTAAGCGAAGAGAGGCGCAAGCTCGTCCGTCACTACGGAGCGGAAGTCATACTCATCCATGATGACGGCAATATAGGAAAGTGCATAGACCAATGTGTGAAGACTGCGGAGGAAATGGCGGCATCCGACCCGAAGGTATTCGTTCCCCAGCAGTTTGAAAATCCCAATAATACAGATGCGCAGCGATATTTCACTGCCATGGACATACTCGAACAGTTCGCCTGCAAGATCGACGGCTTCTGCTCCGCCATCGGCACGGGAGGCACCATCACGGGCATCGGCTCGGTGCTGAAAAAGCAGAACCCCGACATAGAGATATGGGCTGTTGAGCCCGAGAACGCAGCCATCCTTGCAGGAGGCACGGTAGGCACCCATTTGCAGATGGGCATAGGGGACGGCCTTATCCCTCCCATACTCGACCGCAGCATATACAGTCATATCCACATCGTAACGGATGAGGAGGCGCTGGGCACCGCAAGAGCCCTTGCCCGTGAGGAAGGGATAATGTGCGGCATATCCGCAGGCACGAATGTGGCAGCGGCTCTGAAGCTGGCTGAGAAGCTGGGCGAAGGAAAGACCGTAGTTACCATACTTCCCGATACGGCGGAGAGATACTTCAGCACTCCCCTGTTCGATGAATGACTTCGGACGCACGGTCGGGATATAGGCATTATGCCATATCCGACAGCATATGTACTGTTGAATATATAAAAAAACGGTTACATAACGGTAAAAGTCATTGACATTATTTGTATTTTCACCTATAATAGAAGTATTCATCAATGCGACATAGAAATAAAGGGAGACTGCATAATGAATATGAAGAAAATGAGATCCGCACTTGTGAAAGTGTGTTCATTCATAACAGCCTGTACAATGGCAGTGACTATGGCACTGCCTGTGTATGCGGATGAATTTGTAGACCCTGCGGCGGCTTACTCGGAGTATATCACCGATGTAGGCAGGCTCGAAGAGGGAATGGCGGAGGAAGCCGCAAGCGTCACTTCGGACACATCTTCCGTCGGGGTGCCTGCTGAGGAGATAAGCGTATACTCCTTCCGATCGGCTATCGGCATAGGCGAGGAATTCAAGATAGGCTACCGTCTGAAGCCGGATAATTCCGATGATTACGTCATCTACACCGTATCCAATGCGACGACGCTCTCCGTATCCGAGGACGGCACTGTTACAGGTCTCAAGCCCGGTACTGCCATAGTTACCGCTACTACATCGTCGGGCATGAAGGATAAGTTCTCCGTCACGGTCAAGGCAGATGCCGCAGAGGAGCCCGTTGACGACGGGGATGACGTTCCCGAGGAATCTGGTTCGGCAGGAGCCGCATCCATCGAGCTTGACAGATCTGCTGTCACTCTGGTGAGGGGCGAGACATACCAGATAAAATACGCCCTCCGTCCCGAGGGGATAGATGACACGGTCAGCTTTTCATCGGGTGAGAGCAGTATCGCCACCGTTGACAACAACGGTCTTGTCACCGCCAAGAAGCCCGGTACAGTCAGGATAAGATGTACCACGGGCAGCGGCATATTCACAAGGCTCAACGTCACGGTCATTGAGGCTGTGGATAATGATGCCATCGACAAGCAGATCGAGGAGGAAGTCACCGAGGAGTACAACGAATCGGGTCAGCTCGTTCCGTCCAGGGTGCGCTTTGCCGATGAATCCGAGACTATCGCAATAGGCGAGACAAAGCAGCTCGACGCAAGGATATACCCGTCGGGATGTGTATACACCTATGAGATACTATCCTCCGACACGGATGTGGTCACGGTCTCCCACGGCGGAGTTATCACGGGACTTGCCGCAGGCAACGCCATCATCACCCTTACCACCGACAACGGGAAGACAGACACCATATACATCACCGTCTATGATGAAGTGATAAAGGGTATTGACATTTCCAAGTGGAACGGTGACATCGACTGGGATCAGGTCAAGGCAACAGGCCGTGCGCAGTTTGCCATGATACGAGCTTCCTACGGATACGAGGACACAGATTACAAGCTGGACGAATATGTGCAGGGCTGTGAATCCCATGACATTCCCTACGGATTCTATCACTACACCTACGCAAAGAATGTATCCGAGGCACGCAAGGAAGCCGCATATTTCCTTAACGTGATCGCCCCCTACAAGCCCAGCTACCCCATAGTGCTCGATATCGAGGAAGATATGTACAAGCAGATGGACAAGCAGGAAGTCACGGACATAGTGATAACCTTCGTGGAGGCTTGCGAGGAAGCAGGCTACTACACCATGATATACTCCTTTGCCAAGTTCTTTGAATCAGAAGTATATATGGATCAGCTTGCAGACTATGATATATGGGTAGCCTGCTGGGGCGATGACTCCAAGCTGGCGGAGAATTACTCCTATCATTACGGTATCTGGCAGTACAGCGAGACAGGCACCATGGAGGGCATACCCGAGGATGTTGACCTTGACTATGCCTACAAGGACTATCCCGCACTTATCCGCAAGTTCGGACTTAATCATCTGGAATAAGGACTATCAAGGCTCTGCACTGATGCAGAGCCTTTTTTATGTATCATCAGGCAGCGCTGCCGACAGACAAAAAGGGGCTGTAAAAAAACGGCATAAAGAAAAAGACTGCAGATCACCAAAAAACAGGTGACAGCAGTCTTTTTTTGTGGTATAATTAATTGAAATGAAAAACCAACCACAAGAATATTATACACCATATCAATTGAAATTA
>JAFUHM010000039.1 GCA_017468865.1 Oscillospiraceae bacterium
TATAAGCAGGCGGTGCCTGCACCCATTTTGTATCTATCGACGCTCACCCGGTTTTAATTTTTTATCATATCTATTGATTATTTCCCCGTTACATGGTATAAGCGGGCTATGCTGCATCCATTTTGTATCTATCGACGCTCACCCGGTTTTAAAATTTTATCATATCTATTGATTATTTCCCCGTTTTATGGTATAATCTTATCATGGTTTTATGATGAGGTTAAGAAAGCTATGACTAAGCAGCATTTCAGAAAAATATTCGGCTTGTTCCCCAAACCCCTGAGAGATCTTCTCATCGGTTATGAGAACGCTATCATCTATATCTTTTACGGAGCGCTGACCACTCTTGTAAACTATGCTGTCCACTTCGGACTGAGGCTCGCATTCGTTCCGGACAAGGACTGGGGCAGTCTCTCGCAGATATTATCCTCCATGGAGACATCTGCTATCCCATCGGGAGCGGCAACGGTCATATCATGGGTGGCAGCCGTTATTTTCGCCTTCTTCACCAATAAGTATTTCGTATTCGAGAAGACGGACAAGAATCATATCTGGATGGAATTTGCACGATTTGCCTGCGGCAGGCTGATGTCCCTGGGACTTGAGGCTCTGCTGATGTGGATATTTGTGGATAAGCTGGCGTATAACGAACTCATCATGAAACTTCTGGCAAGCGTATTGGTGCTCATCATCAATTACTTCCTCTCGAAATTCCTTGTATTTAAGAAAGAGTGATGAGCGATGAATAAAGTCATAGCGCCGCTGATAACAGCACTTCTGCTCACTTCATGCGTGCAGACCGCCCCTCACAGCGGCGATACCTTCACCGATCAGACAACAGCAGGCATGACCTTCCCCCAGCCGAGTGAGCCGTTTGTTGAATATCAGTTCAGGTTCAGGGGGGCGGACGGAGAGTATCTTGTGGTGGTATCCCCGTCCGATGAGGGCGCACAGCTCTATATCGAGGACAGCAGTTACCGCAGGGTCACAGCGCAGATCGCTCCGCCCGACGGATACAGGGTGTATCTTCCCGAACTGCGCAAGGATAGCTCCGATGCGGTGAAAGTGATAACCAACGACCTTAACGATGAGGATATGCCCGATCTGATGCAGTTTACCTTTGTGGCGGAGGATGTGACGGCATCTCCTGCGGCGGTGAGCAGGTTCTACACCGTCGATGCACACGATCTTCGCAGCATAGAGATATTCGATACCACACAGGAGAAAGGCGAACGCAGTCATCTTGAGTATCTTGACCGTGTACAGCTCAACCATACCGAACCTGATAAATTCATCTATGAGATAAGTCTTGATGATACGGTCATCTATGATGATGAGGGGAACTTTGTGCCCGTTGAGGACAGGGCGAGGATAAAGCTCCTTGACTTTGACAAGAACTCCTTCACCATGAAGATAGTCAACAGGCAGATAAGGGAGAGCGATCCCCTTTATTTCGGCTATGCCTACTGGGCAGCCGCCAACAATGCGGCTCAGTACTTCACGGTATCGCTCTTTCCCGATACGGACTATGCCTCGGGTGTGCCCACAGAGGACGGCACTTATTACCCTGTACGATCGGACAGATTTCATTCCCTGCCCGACCTTTACGGACATCTTCTCACCATATTCTCCGGGGAGAGGGCGGCAGAGCTTTACCGGGGGGCTCCGCAGGCATACCGTGACATAGACGGTGAGCTATACACACGGGACATGACCCTCATGCCTGACAAGACGCTGGGCACCCTTACCTTTACGGATATGTACATCACGGATACCACCATGCTCTTCTATTCCCGTCAGGTAAAGACGGATGAGGACGGCAAGGAGATAGGCTACACCGACGGGGGCAATTTCGTCATAAGCTGCCGTGACTCCGACTACTGGCACGTCGTGGGATACAGATACCCCTATTGACATGGTGCTGTCATCCTCCTATCAGGACAAAAATCATCCGTATCCCCTCTGTCGGGGATACGGATGTTCTTTTATGCGGAAAGTCTGTACTTTTCGTGGTAAGAGTTGTATGCTCCGATAAACTGTTCGGTACGCTGTGCCTTCAGCTCATTGATATACACATGACTTTTCATGCTCGATCTTGATATCTGGATGATGGATATCGCTATATTGGAGCAGTGGTCTGACACCCTCTCGCAGTTTATCAGCAGATCGGACAGATAAACGCCGAGTTCGGGACTGCACTCTCCCGTGCGGAGCCGTTCGATATGCTTGTCCCTGATGGTCTTGGTAAGGTCGTCGATGACTTCTTCTAAGGGCTCAACATTGAGTGCTACGGCGGTGTTATTATCCTTGAAGGCTTTGACCGTAAGTCCCGAGATCTCGGTCAGTGCGGCAAAAAGCGTGGAGAAATCAGCCTTAGCGCTGTCTGAGAAACTCTGGCTGTTGCGCTCCATTTCCTGCGATATCTCTATCATATTGATGGCATGGTCGCTGATGCGTTCAAAGTCGCTTATGGTGTGCAGAAGCTCTGTAACCGTGCGGCTGTCCTCATCGGTCAGGCTGACAGGGGACAGTTCCAGCAGGAATGAGGAAAGCTGATCTTCCATTTCATCAAGGAGCTGTTCCTTCTCCTCGACCCTCAGCACCGCCTTGTCCGAATAATCGAACATCGCCCTGAGTGCTTCATGGAGGGCATCCATTGCGCCCTGTGCCATGTCGGCAGTCTTTTCTCTGCACTGTGAGACTGCAAGGGGAGGGGTGGCTATGAGGCGCTTATCGAGCATAACAGCCACCTCGGCTTCCTTGGAATCGGGTATTATCTTCTTTGCCAGCTTCACCAGCTGAGAGGAGAAGGGCAGGAGCATCACTGTTGTCACGATGTTGAATATCGAGTGGACGGCGGCTATCTCCACCGTACCGATGGACTTGTCTACAAAGCTGAAATGTATCAGTGCATCGAGCCCGTAGAACACCGCAAGGCAGATGATGGTGCCTATGATATTGAAGGACATATGCACCACGGTGACACGCTTTGCGTTCTTGTTTACACCTATCGACGAGATCAGTGCTGTCACGCAGGTGCCGATATTCTGTCCCATGATGATGGGGACAGCCATTCTGTAAGAGATGGTGCCTGTCAGGGAAAGCGCCTGCAATATGCCGACTGAAGCTGCAGATGACTGTATCAGTCCCGTAAACACAGCGCCGAACAGGACGATGAGGATAGGATTTCTGAATGCCACAAGGAGCCTGCTGAACCCTTCCATTTCGGCAAGGGGAGATACAGCATCCTTCATCAGTTCCATACCGAACATCAGTACCGCAAAGCCTGCCATTATCGTACCGATGTCCTGCCGCTTCTTCTTTTTGCTCATCATTATCATGATTATGCCGATAAGGGCAACGATGGGAGCGAAGTTTTCGGGCTTGAGCATGGATATAAAGACATTGTCGCTTTTGATGCCTGCGGTGCTCAGCAGCCATGCGGTAAGCGTGGTGCCGATGTTTGACCCCATGATAACGCCCACCGTCTGTTCAAGCTGCATGATGCCCGAATTGACAAGTCCCACCAGCATGACCGTCATGGCAGATGAGGACTGCACGGCGATGGTGATGCCTGCACCCAGGGCAAGGCTCTTGAAGGGATTTGAGGTCATTTTCTTCAGTGTCGCTTCCAGTTTTCATCCTGCGATCTTCTCCAAGCTCTGGGACATGATGTGCATACCGAACAGGAAGAAGGCAAGTCCTCCGCATAGAGTGCATATTGAGTATATATTCATACAGTTTCCTCCGAAACTACCGCAGTACGGCGAATACGACGTCGGCGGCATAGATGAGTACCATTACAGCACCCTCGGCTCTGCCGATATTTTTTGTCCTTGCGAAGATCATGGTCATGATGCTCACCGCAACGAGCACCGCAAGGTCAGTCACTGATGCAAGATTGACGGTGATGGGATGTATGGTTCCCGATACGCCCAGTATAAACAGGATATTGAAAATATTCGAGCCTACCACATTTCCCACAGCAAGACCGTTCTCACCCTTGCGTGATGCAACGACTGAGGTAACAAGCTCAGGGAGCGATGTGCCGATAGCAACTATCGTAAGACCGATCAGCGTTTCCGACATACCGAAGGCTGCTGCAATGGCTTTTGCACTGTTGACAACGAACTGTCCGCCTGCTATGATGCAGACAAGTCCGACCAGGATCAGCAGGGCGCATTTCCAGAGGGGAGTGAGCTTCCCGTCTTCCTCCTGCTGCGGCGATCTTCTTGCGGAATGTATCAGCATAGCTATGTAGCTCACGAAAAGCACCAGCAGGATAATGCTGTATATCCTGCTCACCTCGCCTACATCATCGCTCATGGCAGCAGAGGTGATATTTCCTTTCAGCACGAAGGGCAGTCCTACCGCACCAAGTGTCAGCAGGGATATTCCGATGGAAAGCGGAAAGTCACGCTTCATGATGACGGGCTCAATGGGGAGCGGATGTATCATAGCACAAATGCCAAGCACGCCCAGGAGATTGAAAATGTTTGAGCCTGTCACGTTGCTCAGGGCTATCTCATTTGCTCCCTTGATCGCTGCCGATGTACTGACGGCAAGCTCAGGAGCACTTGTACCCATCGCAACTATCGTCAGTCCGATAATAACGCCGGGGACTTTGAAATTCTTTGCAAGTGCAGAGCTTCCGTCCACAAAGAAGTCTGCACCTTTGATAAGAGCGAGAAAACCAACTGCAAGCAGCAGTATATTTAAGAATAGTTCCATTTTTCACACTTTCTGTTGTTCTGTTTTTTGGAATGAGACGGTTATGCTCGTCCCGACACCGGGGGTGCTTTCCACATCTATCTTTGCACAGTGATGCTCTGCGATATGCCGCACGATGGACAGTCCCAGTCCCGTGCCGCCTTTTGCACGGCTGCGGCTCTTGTCGATACGGTAGAAGCGCTCGAATATACGGGGGATGCTCTCCTGCGGTATGCCGATGCCCGTGTCGGTGACGGTCAGCTTCCCGTCCTCTGTTCTGATATCTATATTACCGTTCTCACGGTTATATTTTATCGCATTGTCCACAAGGTTATACACCAGTTCGCTTATCTCTGTCCTGCCCCTTTTACCACCGTGCTCTCTCCGCTGACATTTATCATGATGCCGCGGCTCTCCGCCTGCTGCATCAGTCTGTCTCTGCATTCCGCAGCAGCGCTGTTCAGGTCAACTTCGTCTTCAAGGGAGGCATCACCTATGCTGTCGAGCTCGGAGAGCCGCAGTATGTCGCCGATAAGCGTAAGCATACGGGCTGCTTCCTTTTTGATCTTGCCTGCAAATTCCACACATTCCGCACCCTGCGCCATTCCCGACTCGATCACCTCGGCGTATCCGGAAATGGATGTAAGGGGAGTTTTCAGCTCATGAGAAACATTTGCCGTAAACTCCTGACGCATCTCGCTCTGTGTGTTGCGTGCGTTGCGTATCTCCTCCACGAGCGGTATCACTTCGGGATATATGCCGCTCTCTTCGGGGGGAGAGTTTGTCCTTATCAGCTCGGGTATCCTGCGGAAGGGAGCGATCAGGTTGTTTGTCAGCTTCACCGAAACGAGCATCGATGCGACAATGATGACGATCACAATAACGAGTATGATGACAAGGGAACGCTCAAAAAGCGAGAATATGGAGTCAGCCTGGATGGATACCCTCAGAATGTTGCCGTCATCGAGCCGCAGGGCATAGTAATAATCCTCTGTGCCTATGGTGTCGGAGAAACGTGTGTCGGTACCCGTCCCGTTTTCCATTGCGTACCTTATCTCGGGACGGTCAAGGTGATTGGGCATCTCCAGAGGGTCTGCCGAACTCTCGAAGAGCACCGAACCGTCCTTTTCTATCAGTGTTATGCGGAAGTCCTCACCGGTGAAGCGGGCAAGTTCCGTGATGGGGTCGCCGCTGTCATAGCACTGTGCAAGCAAATGACACTCATGCGCAAGATTGTCCCTGACCTCCCTGCGGAAGAAAGTGTAATAGAAAGCCGTTGTGACAAGGATGCCGATGACCGCAGTTATGACCCCCATATAGAATAAGTGTAAAACTATCTTTCTCTCCATATCACTCGTCCTTATCCAGCTTGTAGCCCACATTCCTTACGGTCTTTATATATCTGCCGCAGCCGCCCAGCTTTCCTCTCAGGGTGCGGATGTGTACATCAAGGGTGCGTCCCGTGCTTTCCTGCCCCCATATCCTGTCAAGGATATGATCTCTGCGAAGCACCATCCTCGGGTCTTCAAGGAACATCTTCAGAAGCTCGTATTCCTTGTAGGTAAGCTCCACAGGCACGCCGTCTGCGGTAACTGTCCTTGTATCCTCCGACATGGTGATGCCCTCAAAGCATATAATACTGCCGCTTTTGCTGCGCACGCCCCTGAGCCTCGCACGCACCCTGCTGATAAGCTCCATCACGCCGAAGGGCTTGCACAGATAATCGTCAGCACCAAGGTCGAGCCCTTTCACACGGTCAAGCTCGGTAGTCTTGGCAGATATGATGATGATGGGGATATCGGCGGTAACAGGCACGCTCCGCAGCCTGCGAAGTATCTCGAGCCCGTCATCACCGGGCAGCATGATGTCAAGCAGTATAAGGTCGGGAAGGGTATGCTCTGCGGCTTTAAAGAAGGGTGCGGAGCTTTCAAAACATTCGGTGTCGTAGCCGCTGTTTTTCAGCGCAAAGGCTTCAAGCTCACGGATATTATCATCATCTTCAACGATGTATATAAGCATTGCATCAAACTCCCATACTGATCATCACTGTTTTGATTATAGCACAGTTATGTTAATTTGAACAGTACCGAAAAGTTAAATCTAAGTAAAGTATATCATGCCCGCCTTTCGGAGGAATCATCAGCCGACCCCGATCACAGGCGGGATATCCATGTTTGTGCCGTATTCAGAGATGTAAAGCGGACACTTATTCCCGAAAAATTTACACTTTGTTAAATTTGATGCTGTTTGCGGAGCTTTGGCAGGGCTTATTTCATGACCCCTGCGGCAGGTGAGTTCGTGTGAAAAATCACTTGACAACTTACCTTTGACATGGTATAATATAGTAAAGGTCTTAGGCTTTCTCCGCTTTGGCGGATCTGAGCCTTGTCATGTGAGGAAGGTAGATTTATGAGAATTAAGAAGAGATATGTTGCACTGAGCATCGCTCTGTCGATCGTGGCACTTGTGATAGCAGCTGCCGTGTTCTACTTTGAGATGTGCCTTTCACATTTTATGAAGTACAACGATGTCATGTCCACCACATGGCATGAGACTTCACGTTATGAGCCGTATAACGGTTCCATTATGGATACCCAGTATCATGCCACCAAGGTGGAGTCCGTTGCTGATCATAACAAGAATGCCAAGAAGCCTGAGGATCGTGTCAAGCCCTATGCTTACTTCGGTGATGTCACGGTAGTATCGGGTAAATATCTGGCTTACGGACGTGACGTGTTCGGCTCCAACCTGATAGTGTACGGCGATCCGAGGAACAAGTCAGACCTCAAGAGGGATACCACTTCCGACGGGAAGGTGAGGGATTTCTCCGTGGGTTCGAGCTTCACGGTGTATTACAAGCCCGATAATCCGAGGATGCTTGCCGCTCATGTGAACGTAGTTCCCTATATCGTCATCATTGCGATACTTATCGTTATTTCCGTACCCATAATCGTGGTATGCCGCCTGCTCAACAACAAGCTCAACGAGAACACTTTCTCGGATAAGGCTGTCAACATCATGGATATTCCCATCGTGGTGGTAGTCGGCGGTATCATCATAGGATTTTTCGGCGGGATGCTTTTCGGCACCCTGTCCATCGGCTCGGATTATACGGAGATAAATCAGTCTATCGCAGAGCAGTATGAATCGGGCTCGCTTACCATATAGTTCCGATAATTAAGCCTCATGTCAGCTTATTCTTTCTCTCCCCCGGTCTTGCGGATCGGGGGAGAAAGTGTATCAGGCGGCATGGGGCTTTTTTGCCGCTTTGTGATATGTGCATAATACGGTGTATATAAATCAATACTGTGCTGTATAAATATACAAAACAGTATTTTTTTTCAAAAAATACTTGACAACTATGTCGAGGTGTGATATAGTATAACTACGATATATCGAACCTCGACATATCGAAACACGATACATCACGACTTGATATGTCGAGATGAAATACACTTGGAGGTATCATTATGGAAAACATGAATAACAATCTGAACATGAACGGTGACAAGAAGGTATATGTGGCATCTATCGTGCTCGGTATCCTCGGACTTATCATCGGAGTGGTCCTCATCCCTGTTCTGGGCGTCATCCTCGGCGGAATCGGCATCGGTCTTGCAGTTAAGCATATGTCCACACATAAGGCTGTTCCCGGTCTGGTATGCAGCATCCTCGGTGTCGTAGGTTCCGTGGCTATGTAGATATACAGCGCACTGGTGATCCTTCCCCAGTTACAGGAGCAGCTTGGCAACCTTAGCTGATCATCGGAAGATCGTCATAAGGGGGATGAATGAAGTGAAAAAGGTTTCGCAGGGATTTGATATGATAAGGGCATATTTTATACTTTGCGTGATCATTGGCACATTTTGCGCAGCTACCGGTCCGATGTATTTTGGGCTGTTTTGGGCAACGTTCCCGCCTGCCGTCGCATCCAACAATGCAAAGGACATGAGCGAAGAGGATGCAAAAAGGCTTAAGCGTGACGGCATGATCTCCTGTATGACGACGATGGGGTTTACCGCACTGTTCTTCGTGCTCAGGAACGTGTTGAAGCTGTACAGCATATGAGGGGTCAAAGTGAGTAACTGGTGGATCTTTGTGATCATTATTGTCCTCCTTTCGAGGAGAAGGCGTCAGAAGAGAGTGAATATGGCTCTTATGCTGCGCAGGCACAGGAAAGGGAAGAAGATCATGGAAGAAATGATAAGGGTGTATATCGGAAAGGAAGTCCTGGTCTACACCATAAATCAGGAAGTACGAATAGACGGCATACTTGAGGACGTAAGAGACGGATGGCTCGTGGTCAAGGGGTTTGAGAACGGCGAGATGCAGACTGTCAATCTTGAGTATGTGACTCGTGTCAGAGAGTATCCTCATGACAAGAACGGAAAGAGGAAGCTCTTATTTGATTGATCTTGCAGATCGCTCTGGAGAAGGAAATGCCTGATATAAACAAGCTTTTGAAGAGTTACCTGCCAATGACGGAGACGGCACTGTATATACTGCTTGCCCTCTCCGAGCCCAGGCACGGTTACGGTATATCAAAATATGTGGCGGAGCTGACGTCCGACCGCATCAAACTGGGGTCGGGCACTATATACGGTACTTTGACTAAAATGCAGAAGGATGGACTTATCGCTGTATACGACAACGCCGACAAGCGCACCGTGTACGAACGCACGGATGTGGGGGCGCAGATCCTTGACAAGGAGATCGAGCGTATAGGGCAGGTCCATAAGGATATCGAAACAGTTTTGGGAGGTCATGTAGCGTGAATAGGTGGCTGCCGTTCTGGATCGCAGACCCGGTTGGGGCTGAACGGAAACTTGACAGGCTGGCATCGGACGGATATCGGCTCACTAAGATGAATTTCTGCGGGTTTTGCACTTTTGACAAGGGGGAAAGCCGCACTGTCCGTCACAGGATAGTCCTTGAAAGGGGCGGGCTGCCTCACGGGGCGGCTGAAAGAGGCTGGGAGCCGCTGTATAACGGAAGGCTCTTCTATGTGACGGCGCATGAAGATGAGAAGGAGACGATCTCCTACGGTGCACACAAGAAGCTCCATTCCATAGCAAAGACGCTGATATTTTTTGTCATCTGCTTTTTCTTCGGGATACTCCTCGGAGGGACTCTGGCTGCCCTTGATGATGAGTTTTATGGTTCGCCCGATAGTCATAAGGCGCTGGCAGGGTTCGCAGTGTCGCTCGGAGTGTTCATTCACTTTCACATAGGCACAAAGAGGATGCCCTCGGACGGACTGGGGCTCGGCGGCAAGATGAAGACCGTTCCCGCCGAGAACTTCATCTACGACAAGAAGACGGAAAAGCGGCTCATCAGGGAAGGTCAGGTCAAGAGAGTGCTCAAGCCCGGATGGTTTTACGCACCCGACAAGGGAGAAGAGTATGTTCGGGATATGGCTGCACAGGGCTGGATATTCTACCGGTTCGACGAAATGGGAGTGACATTCTACTTCAGGAAGGGTGAGCCCCGTAAGCTGAAATTCGTGGTGGACTATCAGAACCATGCGGATGAAGGGTACTTCAACACTGCGAAGGAGTACGGCTGGAAGCTGGAATTCACGTCGATGACCCGTACCATGGGATTTACCATGTGGTCAAAGTACTGGGATGACGAGGAAGAAGAACCCGAATTCTATTCCGATGCGGAGTCGGAATACAAGCGTGCAAGGAGATTTGCGATCGTCTTCGGACTGCTGTTGGCATATATCATCTTTGTGGGTGTATGGTTCATCACCGGCGTGATAAAGGCACTGATCGTCGGCGAAGCAACGCTCGGCACGGCAATATGGGTACTGGCAGTCTATTCCATGCTCATTGCCGAAGGTGTATTGTTCTCATCAAAGACGATAGGGTACTATCTCCGTGTGAGGAAAAAGACGGGGAAATAAACTCGGGAATTCTAAGAAAATTCTAATCTGTTTTTAATGTACATTTATATGAAGACGTGTTATAATAAGGTATATATTTTTGGGGGTAAATTATGGATTATCAGATGAATGCGTCAGTAAGTGACGTACAGACAGAGGATCCTGTCCTTGTCAAGAGAAAGGTGAGAGGATCCTACGGCAAGGCCTGCACAGCCATGCTCATTCAGCTCGCAGTGATACTCATCGTATCGGGTGTTGCAGGTGCTGTCACAAGCAGCATACTGTCGGCAAATATCATGCGTGAGAATGCGGGTCTGGATCGTGCTGAGCTTATGAAGAAGATCATGGAGGCCAGTCAGGAAATGACAACCAATCAGCTTTACGTGATGGGCGTAAATGCCATTGCGTATCTGGCTGCAAATCTCGGTGCATTCTTCCTCATGCTCGGCGCACTCAAGGCCTTCAAGGTCAGTGATGTCTTCTCCAAGCCACGCAAGGTCAGCGTCCTCGGACTCGGCCTGTTCGGTATCCTGGGAGTTCAGGGCTTTTCCGGACTCTTTCAGAGCCTTATAGAGTGGATCACCGGCATGACAGGCGTGAGCGAACAGATGCAGACGAATATGTCATTCGGCGACAGCACGGCGGCGAATGCGGTGATCTTCATCTACATGGTCATTATAGCACCTGTGACGGAGGAAATGCTTTGCAGAGGCTTTGTGCTCAATGCCCTTGCACCTGTTGACAGAAGATTTGCTCTTGTGGCATCTTCCCTCATCTTCGGACTTATGCACGGCAACCTCAATCAGATCTTCAACGGCTTCCTCCTCGGTCTCGTGCTCGGTTACATCGCACTCAAGACAGGCTCTGTACTTCCTTCCATATGCGCACATATGATCTGCAACTTCAATGCGGTAATGTGCGGCAGCATCAGTGAGAAACTCTTCGGCGAAAACGCTGATACAGCAGTTATGGTCTGGTTCGCATTCCTCTTCGTTGCGGGCATTGCATCACTCATAGTGTTCTTAAGGAAGAACGGCCGCATCGACAACAGTTCTGACAAGGTCGTTCCCTATGAGATCGCCGTTCCCGAGGGAGGCAAGGGTGAGTTTACCTGGAAGGCACTTCTCACTCGTCCCACATTCTGGATCTTCACTGTCATTTATATGGCAATGGCTATAAGCAGTATCACTGCAGCGTGAACAAGGGTGATGAAAACAGGAAGTTTTGCAGCCGCTCATCGGCTGCAAAACTGTTGGTATGAAGATGCTGTCCGATCATGACAGCTCAGATGATATAAATCATCCGGAGAAAGGATAATATGGTACTACAAGTAAAGGATCTGACAAAGTCCTACAAAAAAGGCGTTAATGCTGTTGACAGCATCTCCTTTGACATAAATGAAGGAGAGATATTCGCACTCATAGGCCCCAACGGAGCAGGCAAGACCTCCACTATAAGAATGATAGCCACACTTCTCACGCCCACATCGGGAGATGCTCTTGTCTGCGGCAACAGCATCGTAAACGCACCGTCCAAGGTGCGTGAATGTATCACCTACCTACCCGATGAGGCAGGCGCATACAAGACCATGAAGGGAATAGACTATCTCTATTTCATGGCAGGGCTCTATTCGGGGGACAAGACCGTGGTAGACAAATATGTCAAGCGTGCAGTGGATATGTGCGGGCTTGGCAGCAGGCTCGAGGAGAAGATAAACAACTACTCCCGAGGCATGATACGCAAGCTCCTTCTTTCCCGTGCGGTCATGACAAGGCCGAAGCTTGCCATACTCGATGAGGCAACATCTGGACTTGATGTTATCAATGCGCTCGACATACGCAAGACGATAAAGAACCTTTCGAGGGAGGAAGGGATGTCCTTCCTGCTTTCGTCGCACAATATGCTGGAGATAGAGCAGATATCCGACAGGGTAGGCGTCATATCACAGGGAAAGATACTTACCGTGGGTACGATAGATGACCTGAAGAGAGAATTTGATGCGGCTAATCTGGAAGAGGTATTTGAGAGGGTGGTGTCAAATGAAGTTCGGTAATCTGCTGAAAAAGGAACTGTCGCAGCTGCTTACGAAGCAGGCTATCTTCTCCATGATATTCACCTGCGGTCTGCTGGTGCTTCTGGGACAGATAATGGGCAACACCATGGAAAACATAGAGACGTCTTCCGATACTGTCTATGTGGTGGTGAATGATGATACGCAGTTTGTGAAGGATATGCTCGATGCACTTCCCGACTACGGCACAAAGGCGACTGTCGTAAAGGCAGACGGCGGCATGGATGCGGCGATGGATGCCAATGACACCAATTCCCTTATCGTGATACCCGAAGGCTTTACCGAGAAGGCAACGAACGGTGAGAAGACGGAAGTGGAGCTTTACACGCGTCTGTCGGGCACCGGCCTTGCCAATATGGTGGAGGACAGTGTGGGAACAGGCACGACGGCGATAGAGGATTACCTGACGGACTATGTTTTCCATGACAGGCTCGATATCTCCGAAGATGACACAAAGCTTGCAAACGATCCCATGATGGTGGTGGACTTCACCATGTCCAACGGCAGGACAGCAAAGATCGCTCCTTCCACCGTTTCCGGACTTATGATGTCGCTCAATGCGATCCTGCCCATGGCTATCTTCTTCCTTCTGATGATGGCATCGACGATGATAATGACCGCCATCTCCACCGAGAAGATAGACAAGACCCTTGAAACACTGCTCTCAAGCCCCGTATCAAGGATAAATGTGCTGTTTGCGAAGATGCTGGCGGCTGTCATAGTCGCTCTGCTCAATGCTGTTTCCATGATGGTGGGAATGGTGTTCTACATGGCAGGATTTATCGGCAACGGTGCCAAAGATATGGCAGGGGAGCTCATGGCATCCTCTGAGGCTGCGGATGCGCTGGCATCCGAGGCCATGAGCGTGCCTCAGGCTCTCTCGGAACTGGGTATGTCACTGTCGGGCGGTATGTTCCTTCTCATAGGGCTTGAACTGTTCATTTCCCTTGCAATAGGACTGTTTGCCGCTCTCATCATGGGTGCTATGGCGACCGATGCACAGACACAGGGTACTCTGGCACTCCCCGTTATGTTCACTACCATGATACCCTTCTTTGTGACTATGTTCACAGATGTGAACAATATGCCGATACCCTTCCGAATGATCATGTATATCGTTCCCTTTACACATACATACACAGCACTGGGAAATCTTCTGTTCGGGCATCAGCTTGCGTTCTGGCTGGGATTTGCTTATCAGATACTCTTCCTTGCGGTGATAATGTATTTTGCGGTCAAGGTATTCACCAGCGATCTGCTGTTTACCATGAAGCTGCCTGTAAGAGAGGCTAAGAAAAAATGATGACAGGACTGTAAACAGCCCTGAGATATGCCGATGTCATGGATTTCATGGCATCGGCTTTTTGTCTCGGTGTGAGAATGAAGACAGCTGACCGTAGTTTTTTCTTTGGGAAGCGTGATACGATGTATACGGAAAACCGCCCCGCATATGCGGGGCGGTATAGTCATATAGGAATGGTGCGGATAACAGGACTTGAACCTGCACGCTTGCGCAATAGATCCTAAGTCTATCGTGTCTGCCAATTCCACCATATCCGCATAACGGTATTATACCACATTTGCAATTGTTTGTCAACATTTACGGGAAATTTTCCCGTATTTCTTGTATCTGTCCGATGTTTGCCTGTATCTGCCGCATTATAGTACAGGCAGTAAGTGCCTGCACCCGTTTTGAGATGCTGATATGCCTCATATATTTAAATTTATAACATATCTATTGATTATTTCCATGTTCTGTGCTATAATGAACACAAATATTCTATTATTCGGAGAACGACATGGATGATCTTAGTCTGCTAATCACAAATGACAAGCTGAGTAAAAAATTCAACAGGCTGGTGCGTGCTGAACTTCGCAGGCACGGGCTTGAGATCACCTCTCAGCGTGATGACTTCTGCTATATCACGGACGGGGAAGGCGAGCTTTCCTTCAGCATGGCGGATGAGAAGATCGCCTATTCATGCAGTCGGTCGGAGGATGATGTGCGTGCTTTCGCAGATCGGGTGAAGGCGGACTTTGAGATGGATAAGCGCATGGTATCCTTTACAAACGGTCAGAATTTCCTTCGCATCACCGCCATGCATCAGGGTGAGATAGGGCAGGGGATGATAGCCGCCGATTTTGTGGGAGGCATGAAGAAGGTTTTATGCATGACATCCGATGACAGGCATGCAAGGCTTGTCTATGAGGATATCCTGACTGAATGGGACGTGCCGCCCGAAATGCTCCTGTCGGTGGCTGACCGCAATATGTCAAGGCTGATGACAAGTCAGCGGCTAAGCTGCGGCACTCTTGACAGAGGACTCAGATATGCGCAGCTGGGCGGGACTGATGACTTTAATGCGGCGCTTATGATGTGCAGCGGCTTCTACGGGTATATCTCACCTGTCGTGGGGACACGCTTCCTGCTCATTGCTCCGTCGAAGGATACCGTCATTGCCATGACGGAGCCACCCTTCAATGTGGGGGCGAAGTTCCGTGATATGGTCACGGAGCATAACAGGTGGTCGTCGGATCCGCTTACTACCAATGTTTATCTTTATACTTCACAGGGCGTGGAGGTCGTCACCCATTTTCCCGATATATGAATGTATGATTTTCGGAAAACTATTGACAAATATTTAATAATGTGATATAATGTTATATGAAAATGATACTTTGACAAAACGGCAGCGATGCCATAAAGGAGATAGATAATGAAAAAATTCAAGCAGGATGAAAAGAAGACCATCATACGGGTGATAATGTTCATAGCGGCAGTCGCTATGATACTCTCTTTCGTGATCCTACCCGTATACGAGACGGTCAGCGCAGAGGAAGTCACCGATGTGGTGGTGGCTTCCTTTGACACCGGCTCCCTGTCATCTGCCATAGAGACTGCCAAGGACGGCACCGATCTTAACAATATAACATCGCTTTGCATATCGGGCGGCACGCTTGATGAAGCCGATTATGAGGCAATCAGAGTATATCCCAATGTAACGCTTATCGATCTGTCGGGCGCCGACACGAAGGACGGGATAGTTCCCGATGGCGCTCTTTCGTCACGCAACAAGCTGGATAAGGTCTATCTCCCGAAGAATACGGAGGAGATAGGGGCAAGTGCATTTGCGCAGGATCGTGTCCTTGAACAGGTGTATATGCCAAACACTGTGCGGAAGATAGGAGATCATGCCTTTGAGGGGTGTGAGAAGGCCGCTCATTTCGATATCCCTGCACAGGTCACATACATAGGTGAGGGTGCCTTTCGTGACTGCAAGGCACTTGCTGATTTCGTGCTCCCCGCAGGGGTGACGGAGATATCCGATGACTGCTTTGCACAGACGGCGCTCACGTCATTTGTCGTAGGTCCGCAGGTGACTTCGGTGGGGGCGAGAGCGTTCGAGAACTGTCACGGCCTTGCAGACCTGTACTGCTACGGCGATGCGCCGTCTCTGGGGGAAGGAGCTTTTCAGAACTGCAAGACGGCTGTCCATGCGGTGGATGGCTCCGACGGGTATGAGCAGATGCAGTCGGCAGCTTCAAACTGGCTGACCGTTTCATATGACCTGAAGGGCGAATACACTGCACCCGAACCGACTGATGAGCCTGCACAGACTTCGGCAGAGGAAAGCGGGAAGGCAGAAGAGGAGACTTCACAGACGGAGAAAATGATAGAGGAGACATCAGCAGAGACATCCGCTTCGCAGACGACTGCTTCCGAAGAGACTGCGGTGTCTTCACAGGCGGAGCAGAGCAAGCCTGCGCAGGGATTTTCCACCCTGTCGGTAGTCATCATTGCGGTGCTGTGTGCGGCGGTGGGTGCGCTGTCGGTGCTGGCATTCAGAAAGAAGTGAGCAGGCAGCCTGTGTGCTTTTGCCTTGCTCTGCAAGAAAACGGACAGGCCAAGAACAAGTGCCTGTGCGATGATATGGAATGAGGAGAATGATATGGATCGACCCGTTAGCCCCAATAAGACCATTGCCGCACTTATCGACAACGTTGAGAAAGTCATAGTCGGCAAGAGAAATGCCATCGGTCTGGTGGTCACCGCCATGCTTACAGGCGGACATATATTGATAGAGGACGTTCCCGGAGTGGGGAAGACGCAGCTCGTGTCTGCCCTTGCACGCTCATGCAGCGGCGTATTCGGACGGCTTCAGATGACACCCGATGTAATGCCTACGGATATCACGGGCTTTACGCTGATAGATCCTGCGACCCATGAGAGGGAGTTTCGCAGAGGTGCGGCATTCTGCAATTTCCTGCTTGCCGATGAGATAAACCGTGCTTCGCCGAAGTCACAGTCTGCCCTTCTGGAGATCATGGAGGAGGGACAGGTGTCCATTGACGGAGAGACTTATGCTTTGCCTCAGCCTTTTATGGTGCTTGCTACGCAGAATCCCGTCGAGACATACGGCACATATCACCTGCCTGAGGCGCAGATGGACAGATTTCTCATGAAGATAAGCATGGGATATCCGGGCACGACCGATGAGAAAGCCATCCTTGAAAGGAATGAGCAGCGCACCTCGGCAAAGACGCTTTCGCCCGTTGTTGCATGTGAGGACATAGTAAGGCTGTCGGAACTTGCAAATGAGGTAAGGTGCGCAGACAACATCAAGGATTATATCATAGCCCTTGTTGATGCGACCCGCAAAGCCGATTTCATAAAGCTTGGCGTATCTCCGAGAGGAAGTATCGCTCTGTACCGTGCGGCAAAGGCATTTGCGCTGGTGCAGGGGCGTGATTACGTTATCCCCGATGACGTGAAGGTGCTGGCTCCCTATGTGCTTGCACACCGCATGATACTCACTCCGAAGGGGCGCTCCGCCTATGGCAGCAGTGAGGGGGCTGCGGCTCAGATACTTTCGACCGTTCCCGTTCCTGTGAAGTGATATGGGATATGTCTGACTATATTTCCGTTTCACGGTATGAATAATATGAAGATAAAAAATGTGATCGAGGGTCTCATCGGATATGCGATGAGCATCGCACTGGCGGTCATCTTTGCACTCTATCTTTCGGGCAGGGTGGGATGGTTCCTTGTGGCGGCTTTCATTGCGGCTCCGCTGCTGAGCATCCTGTTGGCTCTTGTGTTCAGGAACAAGATCTATGTCCGGCTGGATACGGAGAGCGTGACCCTGACAAAGGGAGATCATGTATGTGTGGATGCGGTCATCGGCAACACATTCTGGCTCCCGACGCCGCCTGTTTTCATTGACGGGCAGTCTGTGACAGGCGCTGAACTTGCGGAAAACAGGTTCAGCTGCTCTGTGATGCCTCTTTCCGAGGAGAGCATCAGCCTTGATTACCGTGCAAAGGTATGCGGCCCGTATGATGCGGGCATAGCTGACGCAGTGATGACGGATTATTTCGGGCTTATCTCCTTCAAACTGAAAAATGCCGATCCCGAAAAGCAGAAGGTGCGCCTGAATGTCATTCCCGATATAGCTGAGGTGCCCTTTACATCAAGGATATTCCGTCAGGCATCCGAACTGACGGCTCTGGCGGACGACAGTGAGGATACGGTCTCGTCGGCGAACACCCGCTACGGCGGATTTCCCGGGTATGACAACCGTGAATATGTCCCGGGAGATCCCCTCAAGCGCATCAACTGGAAGCAGTCGGCAAAGCGCGGGATGCTTCTGGTAAGGCTTGATGATGAAACGGCGGCAAGTTCGATCTCGATCGTGCTGGATCATTATCTGGACAGAAACGCAGTCAAGCGGCCGCTTTTCTTCTCGTCCCAGCGAATCATTGGCGAAAGCTTTGAGGAACTTACGGAACTGGCGGTGCAGTGGTCGGTGGAATATGCCCTGGGGCTTGCCCGTTCCTTTTTGAGAGAGAACTTTGCTGTGGGATTTTTCTACCATGACGGTGAGGGCTGGCAGCATTTCCCGCTGTCGGATGAGAGCGATCTTGTGGGACTTCAGACATCACTGGCGAGCTATACCTGTACGGAGAAGCCCTTTCCCCGTCTGCCGTCGGATGAACTGGCGGAGCAGAAAGGCAGTGTATCTGTGGTGAGCACGCCGTATTATGACGAGAGCCTTCAGGATGCGCTGGGCGCCGGTCTGTTTTCAACGGTGGTCGCTGCGGCTGTGACGGTGCCCGAACTTACGGAGGAGGGGGATATATGACTGCTCGTTCATTGTTTGAACGGTACAGGGAACTGATACTCCCGTTCCTGCTGTCGTGTACGCTCTCACTTTCCGTATATGCCATATATACATCAAGTATTCCCTACTGGCTGTGGCTGATACCGATAGCTGCCGAGAATATCGCACTTTTTGCCTTCTGCGGCTTTATAAAGAAACATAACTTTCTCGGCGGTGCGCTGATGGGTGTGCTTGTGCTCCTGTGCATGAGGCTTTTCTTCGGGCTTATCGCAGGGAGTGACTGGGGATTTACTTTCCAGCGATGGCTGCTCACCGGATCGGAACAGGTCGATACAAGGGCGGAATACCTCCTTGCTCTGCTCGTGAGCTTCGTCCCTTTCTTTTCGGTGGTAGTGTACTACTTTACGGATGTGCTTTACCGCATGATGTTCCTGACACTGCTGTCACTGGTGCCGTGTACACTGTATGTAAAGGTGCTTTCGGATATAGACACGGTGTACCTTTGCGTGATAGCGCTGCTGAACGTTACCATATTCCTTGTACACTCACGCACAAAGAGGCAGGCAGGTGTGAAAACAACGGGCATGAGAGCCGCTCTGCTGTCCTCTGCGGTGTTCATATTCATACTGCTTGTGGTGTCATCGTCCATTCCGAAAGAGGAGGAAGCACGTTTCTACGACAGGTTCGAGGAACTGTTCATGGATGTGGACTCTGCCAATGAACTCAACGGCGATTACACGAATTTCAGCGAAATGTCCGGAAATGCGGACAATTTCAGGGGCTTCCAGGAGAGAAGGCTCTTTTCCGTAAATGTGGGATATCCGCCGTATTACAAGAGGCAGACATTTGATTTCTATGATTTTGAGATAGACAGATGGAACAATGACGGTTCGGACTTTTCCGATATCGCATACACTCCCGAGGAGTGGGAGGAGCTTCATTCACATCTGTCACTTACCGCTCTCAGACAGGCTATCATCCGCACGGATGAGCTGTCGGAGGGATTTGTGCAGAAGTATCATCAGTCATCGCTGGTGAGATTTGCGGGTCTCAAGGATGATGTGATAAAATCTGTTGTGACTTCGGAGAAGTTCCCTGCAATGTATTTTCTCTCGCCGTCACGCATCATTTCGGTACATCCCTATGCTTCACAGAATTATGATGATTACAGCGTGACACGCAGCGGTGTGTTCAGGTTCAGGGAAAGACCTCATCCATATGATTTTACCTATTCGGTGGAAAGCTATGAGGATGTCATGTCCCGAGGATACTGGTTCGCACTGAGGGCGGGGGATATATCCACCGAGGATGCGCTGGCCATGCTGCATGAGATGGACGATATCCTTACCCGGGCAGGGGAGGATGAGCTGGCAGAAGCTGCAAGGGCTCACATCACCATGACGGAAGAGGCACAGGAATATAAAGCCATGACACAGGACAATACCGCCCTTGTGTCTGATGAGATACGCAGACTGGCTGAGGAGATAACCGCTCCGTATACATATGACTGGGAGAAGGCGAATGCCCTTGCTTCCTACTTTATCCTCAATGGGTACCGCTATGACCTGCAGTATGTTTCCGAGGACACGTCCCCCGAGTATTTCCTCTTTACGTCGAAGAGGGGAAGCTGCTCGGACTACGCTGCGGCATATGTGCTGATGGCAAGGTCGGTCGGACTCACAGTCAGGTACTGTGAGGGATACAATGCCGACCCGTCGTCAAGGGAGAACCTGTGGCTCGTAAAGGATTCGGGTTCACACGCATATCCCGAAGTTTACCTGTACGGACTGGGCTGGACGGTGTTCGAGCCTACTGTTCCCGGTGACTATAATGAGATAAGTGCGGCCGACGGAAATGTTTTCTCAAACCTTACATTTGACTCCGACCTTATGGCGACGATGTTCACGATATCGGGCATCATACTTGCGGTCATCGTTGTGGCACTGATACTCATCCCCGTGATCGCAGAGAGACGATTCGTGAATAGGCTGGAGAACGCTTCTCCCGATGAAAGCCCTGTTATGGCTTATGAGCGCATAAAGGGGGCATCGGACAAGATAGTGAGGAACCGTGATGCGCTTACGGCATATGAACTGTCGGATAAGGTGGACAGAAAGACCGGCACGCAGTTCACGCCCGTGGCATTCCTGCTGGAGAAGGTAGTATACGGCGGCGGTCATGCGGATGAACAGGACAAGAGATCGGTCATCGACTCATATATCAAGACCCGTGACGGGATAAAGCGATTTATCCGTGAAAAGACAAAGGAAGAAAGGAGAAAATACAGATGAGATTCGGCAGAGGCGAAGGACATATTGCGGTCATTACCGGGGCAAGCTCGGGGATAGGCGCCGCTATCGCAAGAGAACTTGTGAGACGGCAGACATTTGTCATCCTTTCTGGAAGAAATGAAGAGGCACTTGACAAGCTCGCCGCTGAATTGGGGGCGGAGACCTGTGCGGTGATACCTGCCGACCTTTCAACGGCGGAAGGATGCAGGAAGCTGTTTGAGAGCTCACTGGCTTATTCTCCCGATGTACTGATAAACAATGCGGGATACGGCATCTACGGCAGGTTCGATGAGACGGATGCGGAGAAGGAGACAGGTCTTGTGGATCTCAATGTCCGTGCCATGCATATCCTGTTCAAGCTCTACGGAGATGAATTTGAGCGGAACGGACGGGGATATATCCTCAATACCGCATCCCTGGCAGGATTTATGCCGGGGCCGCTCATGGCGTCATATTACGCATCGAAGGCATATGTGCTGAGGCTTACCCAGGCGGTATGGCTCGAAAAGCTGTTTACGGGGAGCAAGGTGAAGGTGTCGGTGCTGTGCCCCGGTCCTGTTGACACTAAATTCAATGAAACTGCCGGCATCACGGGATTTTTCAAGGGGATAACAGCAGAGGAATGTGCCAAGGCTGCCATAGACGGGATGGAGCACGGGCTTCCCATGATACTGCCCTCCGCTGTGGTCAAGGCTGTGGCTGTGATGTCTGCCGTGACGCCCGCTCTTGTGGCAGGAACATTTGCATATCTGGCACAGAAGGGCAAGAAAAGGATATAACTTTTAAAATAAGTGTTGACTTGACAGCGCAAATATGATAAAATAATGTATATGACCTTTCATGACTGACCGTATGGAGAGATATCATGAGAATTGATGCAGGTATGGAGCAGATGACGGATATGTTCGTTTTTGAAACGACATCACTCCTCGAACAGCTCGAGCAGATACTTATGAAGACCGAGAAGGAGAACACCTTCGAGGACGAGGATATAAATGAGATATTCCGCATCATGCACACGATAAAGGGTTCGTCTGCCATGATGGGGCTGGAGAATATGTCCCATCTTGCCCATTCGGTGGAGGATCTGTTCTATATAATCCGTGAGGACAGGGATGTTGTCAAGGATACAGCCAAGCTCTACGACCTTGTGTTTACCGCAAGCGACCTTCTCCGTGCGGAGATCGACCTTATCAATGAGGATGTGCCGCCTACCGATTTCTCCGAAGTGATGAGCAATATCCGTGCCTATGCACAGACGCTCAAAGGCGGCGATGGCGATAAAGAGACTTCCAAGGCAGACGGACAGGGCTTCCGCGGGCCTGCGTCGGGGCCTTCGGGGATGACTACGCTGCGCATACGCTTTGAACCGGGAACGGCGATGATAGGACTTCGGGCGACTGTGCTCATTAATTCCGTTGCGGACAGATGTATTTCCATAAATACCGTGCCTGTGGAGTTTGACAGTGAAGAGTCACAGAGGCAGATGGAGTCGGACGGACTTATCATTTCTTTTGCGGCAGACGATCCCGATGCGGTGCTGTCCATACTTTCGGAAGGTACGGCTGTGGCTTCGTGCGAGGAACTAAATGAAAAGCATCCGAAGACATCGGCACAGTCGGGTGGAGCATCAAAGGCTCTGACCACCGTCCGTGTCATGTTTGAGCCCGGATGCAAGATGGAAAATCTCCGTGCCCTTATGGTCATAAACAATATACGGGATGACTGCAAGGAGATATATTATTCTCCCGAGAATATAGAAGAAGATCAGTCCTCTGCCAATGTGATACGCACGGACGGATTTATCATAAGGTACAGCTCCGATCTTCCCGATGAGGAGATACTCAGGCAGATAGGCGAGACTCCATCCGTCAAGAGCGTGGATACGGTGACTGCCGAGAAGAGGACGGAGACTGCTGCGGCTGAAAGCACTGCCGCAGATAAAAGACACAGGACTGAACACAAGCAGTCTCTTGTGTCTGTCAATCTGGCGAAGCTCGATCAGCTGCTGAATATGATGGGTGAGATAGTCATCGCAGAGGCTATGGTGACTGCAAATCCCGATCTGAAGGGGCTGAAACTGGATAATTTCCAGAAGGCGGCAAGACAGCTGAGAAAGCTCAATTCCGAGATGCAGGATATCGTGATGTCCATACGAATGGTGCCTATATCGGGTGCCTTCAACAAGATGACACGCATAGTCCGAGACATGAAGGTGAAGCTGGGCAAGGAAGCTGAACTTGTATTTGAGGGCGAAGACACGGAAGTGGACAAGTCCGTTATAGATAACCTTAACGATCCTCTTATGCACATGGTAAGAAATTCCATGGATCATGGCATAGAGGACTGGCAGGAAGAACGTGTTCAGGCAGGCAAGCCTCCTGTGGGGAAGATAGTGCTGTCGGCAAGTTCATCATCGGGTGAGGTGGTCATTTCCGTATCTGATGACGGAAAAGGCATGGATCCGCAGAAGCTCCTTGCCAAGGCAGAGGCGAACGGCATACTTACCAAGCCCCGTTCGGAATATACCGACAAGGAAGCCTTCAATCTGATCATGCTCCCGGGCTTCTCGACCAATGAACAGGTGACGGAATTCTCCGGAAGGGGAGTCGGGATGGACGTGGTGAAGCAAAGCATCGAAAAGCTGGGCGGCACGGTCTCCGTTGACTCAAAGAAGGGGAAGGGCACAACTTTCACCATAAAGATCCCTCTTTCCCTGTCTATCGTGGACGGTATGGAGGTATCTGTGGGTCGCTCCATATTTACCATACCCATAAACTACATAAAGGAATCCTTCAAGCTTCGTGAGGGTCAGCTCATCACCGATACGGAGGGCAAGGAAATGATAATGATCAGAGGGGAATGCTTCCCGCTGATACGTCTTTCACGCCTGTATGAGCTGGATGGGGGATATGAAGATCTGACTGAAGGTATCATTATCCTTGTGGAGGCTGACGGGAGATCTGCCTGCCTGTTTGCGGATGAGCTCATAGGTGAACAGCAGGTCGTTATCAAGCCTTTTTCGCAGCTGCTCATCAGCTGCGGAGTGAAGCAGAACGGAATGGCCGGATGCTCTATACTGGGAGATGGTTCCATAACGATAATCATGGACATTTCAAGCATACTTGCTGACAACTGAAGCGGAGGTTTCTATGGAAGATAATTTTGCTTCAAAAGGCGGAGAAGTGCTTACCTTCATTGTGGACGGAGTGCTGTACGGCATAGAAATAAAGTATGTCAATGAGATAATCGGCGTGGAGCAGATAACCACCGTGCCTAAGGTCCCTGAACACATAAAGGGAGTAATAAATATCCGAGGTAAGATAGTTCCCATAATAAGTGTCCGCAAGCGCTTCGGCAAGGAAGAGGCGGCGTTCGATGAACGCACCTGCATCATAGTGCTGGAGATAGGGGATAATCAGGTGGGGATAATAGTTGACCGTGTGCGTGAAGTGGTCATCGCACGTCCGTCGGATATTTGCGCCACACCGTCGCAGAGCGGAGTAAATCAGAGCCGCTATATCAAGAATATCATAGAGGATAAGGACGGGATAAAACTGCTCCTCAACTGTGAGAAACTGATATTTGATGAAACTATGTAAGATGATATGAGATGGGTGGTGTTTGTATGCTGAAGATATCGGATGATATGTTCGACAAACTCACCTATCGGATACGGGCCGATTACGGCATAAATCTTGATACCAAGCAGACACTGGTGGAGGGGAGACTTTCTCAGCCTGCACTGGCGAGAGGCTTTCGTGATATCAATGACTACCTTGCCTTTGTCTTTGAGGATGAGACAGGTCAGGAAATGCTGAATGTGGTCAACCGCATCACTACGAACCATACCTTCTTCATGAGGGAGGCGGAGCATTTCAGGTTCCTGTCATCCGTGATAATGCCGTATATCGAGAATACGGTGCTTGACAAGGATGTACGGATATGGTGCGCAGGGTGCTCTACGGGACAGGAAGCGTACAGTCTGGCTATCACTATCAATGACTATTTCGGACACCGAAAGGGCGGATGGGATACGGTCATCCTTGCCACGGATATAAACTCGGATGCACTTCAGACTGCACGGGAAGCTGTATATCCTCAGGATGCCCTTCAGGGACTGACACAGGATCAGATAGACCGCTATTTCATAAGGCTGTCAAACGGAGATTACCGTGTGTGCGACTATCTTCGGAGTGAGGTCAATTTCAAGAGATTCAATCTAATGGAGCCGATAGTGTATAAAAAGCCGTTTGATCTGATATCGTGCAGGAATGTGACGATATACTTTGATACGGCTACCAAGGATGCTCTGTTTGACAGATTCTATGAATGCACCAAGCCCGGCGGTTACCTTTTCACGGGGCACGCTGAGAATGTGAGCAGAAATTCGCCCTATGAATATATCCAGCCTGCTACATACAGAAAGACGGGACACATGATATAGGCTTCGGGGGTGGTCGGTTTGACTGAGAAATATCTTACCTTTACGGTGGACAGCAGGCTGTTTGCGGTATCCATCGTCAACGTGAGAGAGATAATGAACAATGCTGCGGGTATCACGCCTGTGCCTGAGTTCCCGTCCTATGCACGAGGGATAATTCAGCTCAGGGGCGATGTGATACCGATAGTAGATCTGAGGTCGCTGTTCGGCCTGTCAAGAAATGAGCAGATATGCGTGATCGTCATAGAATGCAGGGAAACTGGTGAGCTTGTGGGACTTGCGTGCGACAGTGTGTCTGCGGTGGAAGATCTTGAGGATGCGGATATACATCCTGCTCCCTCGCTGATAAGGGGAGCGGATTATATATGCGGTGTCACCAAGACGGATAAGGGGATAGTCCTTATCATGGATCCCGCAAAACTTGTTATAGAAAATTGATATACATCCATTACGGTGTATGTATACCAAATGAAATAAAAACAAAGGAGTTTTTTAAAATGTTAATTTTGGTCGTCAACGCAGGCAGCTCGTCGCTGAAGTATCAGCTGCTCAACATGGAGGATGAGAGCGTCCTTGCTAAGGGCAATTGTGACCGTATAGGGATAGACGGTCATATTTCCCATAAGGCAAAGGGCATTTCCGTTGAGGAGGACGTTCCTTTCCCTACCCATACAGAGGCGTTTGCCAAGCTCGTCAGCGTGCTTACCGAGGGCGATGCGGCAGTCATCAGTTCTCTTGATGAGATAAAGGCTATCGGCAACCGTATCGTACAGGGCGGCGATGTGTTCAGCGAGACTGTTCTTGTGGATGATGAGGTCATAGATAAGATAGATGCTCTTGCGGAGATTGCTCCCGTTCATAATCATGGTGCGGCTCTGGCACTTCGTGCCTGCAAGGCGGTAATGCCCAGCGTACCTATGACGGTCGTATTTGACACGGCATTCCATCAGACCATGCCCGAAAAGGCATATCTGTTCGGTCTGCCCTATGAGGATTTCGAGAAGTATCATGT
Organism: Oscillospiraceae bacterium; assembly: GCA_017468865.1. Lineage (GTDB taxonomy): Bacteria > Bacillota > Clostridia > Oscillospirales > Ruminococcaceae > Huintestinicola. The sequence continues at coordinate 26,538 of JAFUHM010000039.1, forward strand.
GCGCAAGTACGGTTTCCACGGTACATCTCACAGATTTGTTTCTGCTGCTGTGGCTGAGGCTATGGGAAAGAAGAGGGAGGATCTGAAGATCGTTACCTGTCACCTCGGAAACGGCTCCTCCATCTCTGCCGTGGAGAATGGCAAGGTAATAGACACTACCATGGGATTCACTCCTCTTGACGGACTTCTTATGGGTACTCGCTGCGGTGCTGTTGACCCCTCTGCCGTGACTTATGTAATGGAAAAGCACGGCTTTACTCCTGCTGAGATGGCTGAGTATATGAACAAGAAGTCCGGTCTGCTCGGCATTTCCGGAGTATCTTCCGACAACCGTGATGTAAGTGCGGCTGCAAAGGAAGGCAACAAGCGTGCTGAACTTGCAAACTCCATGCTCAAGTATCAGGTCAAGAAGTACATCGGTGCGTTCATGGCTGCCATGAACGGTGCGGATGCCATAGTATTCACAGGCGGTATCGGTGAGAACGATGCGCCCACAAGAGAGGGTGCCTGCGCAAATATGGAGGCACTCGGCATCAAGATCGACACTGCTCTTAATGCCACTGTAAGAGGAAAGCTCACTAAGATATCCACACCCGACAGCAAGGTGGAGGTATGGGTCGTTCCCACTAATGAGGAGCTTCTCATAGCAAGAGACACCCTTGCGCTTATAAGCAAGTGATCGGCACAGCTGTCTGAATAATTATCTGCCTTATCCCCATGATACGGGGATAAGGCTTTTTCATTTATTTATCTTATTCGGATGGTATCTGTCAACACACATATCAGTTCATTCGGATATTGCACAAAATCGACAGCTATATCGGGCATTTCTTGTCATGTCCTACAAAAGGAGGATGATACTTTTCTTTTGCCTTGACAAGAATAAAAATGTGTGCTATACTTAAAACCGAGAGTATTCTCGGAAACGGGGCGTTACGATGGGTAAGACAAAGAATACAGAACAGGAGAATTGATATGAAAATACTTGTTTTCGGTGCCGGAGCGATAGGCTCGCTTCTTATACATTTTCTTTGCAAGGCCGGAAACGATGTAACTGTCGCTGCACGAAGCACCTATGATGAGCTGAAAAGCAACGGCCTTGTGATCGAACACGTTTTGCAGAAAAAAACAACGACAGACCGTCCTGCAGTTGTACAAAAAGCAGAACCGTCACAGCATTACGATATTGTTTTTTCTGTAATGCAGGGACAGCAGCAGTTATCGATGCTTGATACGCTGTCAGCGGTCAATACAAGGCTTATCGTAATGGTGGGAAATAATCCCGAATGCGACAGATGTGAAAGATACATAAAAGAGCACAGCTCGTCGGAAAGGACCGTGCTGTTCGGGTTTCAGAATTCTGCGGGCCACCGTGAAAACGGAAGGACATATGCGGGGGTGCTGCCCACTACCGAGCTGGTGCTGGGCGGTGCGCACTCACCGGCTGATCCCAAAGCAGCCGCAGTGATCAAGAAGGCTTTAGCAGTAAAGGGCTATAAGGTCACAGAGGTCGATGATATGTATGCCTATTATATGTACCATATCGCTGAGATCATGCCGTATATCCTTATGAGCTATAAGGCAGAATATGACCTCAAACGTCTGACAAGGAACGATATAAATCGAATAATCAGAGCTACAGGCGAATGTTTTGACTATCTGAAAAGCACAGGTATCAAGGTAATGCCGCCAAAGGAAGACAGCTTTTACAGCGGCGGGATAAAAGGCATAGGAATGTATCTGCTGTACCGGATAATGTCAAGAACAGTCCTTGGCGATCTTATGGTAGCAGACCATGCCCGAAACGGTATTTCCGAGAACAGGTATCTTGACAGGGAATTTGAAAAATTTCGCTCGGCGCACGGTTATGCTTCCATGTCGACTTGGGACAGATTGAGAAAGTATCTTCCGAACGAGTAAACAGAAGGAGATCTTCGATCGGATATCGTTTCGTTCACCAATGTCCTGACTGCGTGAGGGATACTGCCGCCGTTGAGATGAAAGCTGAACACAAGGACGGCTTCAAGGTCTGTGCGGCTATGACGCAGCGGTGTGAAACATTCGTTGTCTAATGCGTATAAATCAAAGCAGCTTCGTGTGTGCCTGTTTGTTGAAATAGGATACATGATAAAAATCGGGATAGTATGCGAGAAATTGAGAGAAATGGTGAAAAAAAGAGAGAAATGCTGAGAATGAGAGATATATTTTGATTTTTTGCCTTTAAACCCTTGACAAACGCATCACAATGCGGTATAATACAAAAGTTGTTTGCAGAAAAGAGTGTCAGGCTCAAAGTTGACAGTCTTTCGCATAACGAAAATATATGATAAGGAGAATGATTATGTCAACTTATATGCCTAAAGCTGCAGATATTGAACGCAAGTGGTATATTCTTGATGCAAAGGGTCAGTCCCTCGGCCGTGTAGCTGCACAGGCTGCTACGCTCCTCAGAGGTAAGCACAAGCCCACATTTGCTCCCCATGCTGACTGCGGCGACCACGTTATCATCATCAACTGTGCAGAGGCTGTCCTCACCGGTAAGAAGCTTGAGCAGAAGTCTTACAGATGGCACACCGGCTGGATCGGCGGCCTTAAAGAGATCAAGTACGGCGAGCTCATGAAGAAGAATCCTCAGAAGGCTATGACCATCGCTGTTAACGGAATGCTCCCCAACAATACCCTCGGCAGAAAGGCTCTTACCCGCCTGAGAGTATATGCAGGTGCAGAGCATGATCAGCAGGCTCAGAAGCCCGAGCCCTACGAGATATAAGGAGGATATGAGCAATGTACGAATCTAAGGTTCAGTCCTATTACGGCACAGGCAGAAGAAAGTCTTCTGTTGCAAGAGTAAGAGTTTATCCCGGAAGCGGTAAGATCACTGTCAACGGACGTGATATAGATGATTACTTTGGCCTTGAAACTCTCAAGCTCATCGTAAGACAGCCCCTCGTCCTCACCGACAAGGCTGAGCAGTTCGACATCGTTTGCAACGTTAAGGGCGGCGGTGTTACCGGTCAGGCAGGTGCTATCAGACACGGCCTTTCCCGTGCCCTTCTCGTATTCGATCCCGAGCTTCGTCCCGTTCTCAAGAAGGCCGGTTATCTCACAAGAGATCCCAGAATGAAGGAAAGAAAGAAGTACGGTCTCAAGGCTGCACGTCGTGCTCCTCAGTTCTCGAAGAGATAGTTTCATCCCAACTGGGAGTATTCAAAATCAAGTATTTACGCTGTTTTGTTCAGTCTGGGCTTATCTGAAATATGGTGAATTCCGGACGATAACTAACGGGTAAATAACAAAGATTTAAGGCATTCATCGGTTGATGGATGCCTTGTTTTTATATGAATAGCCGTCAAGATATGCTTATCTTGACGGCTATCTTCGTTTACTAAATAATAAGTGAAGAATAAAACTATCCATATATGTTCTATATATCTTTATGAAGTTCCTCATTTTTTATCAAATGGTATGCGATTTGTTATTATGGGAATTGCTGAAACATGATCAAGACATCCCATCCAAAAGAAGTCATATATATCATTTTTTTGAGTTTTTTATCCGTTAAGAAAGCATTGAGATTGATGGGCTTTATCAACAGTAGTGGTATATACATATAATGTCTTTTACTACCAGCTTTTCTACCAAAATCGCTCTTTTACTTTCTCTTTTGCTCGCTATTTATTTTTTGACATTATATGTATATAATGTTGAGTAATAGTAAAGATCACTCGAAATACTTGACATACTTCGCAGATGTGGTATAATGTAAGGAGTGGCTGTGTGAGCTGTATCTTGCAAAAGAGATTGATATGCGACCGGATGGGTATTGAGGTCGGATGAAAACTATGCCGCAAGCAGTTCTCTAAAATTAAGATTATATATCATTCTTGTTCATAATATATATATATATGCTATAATATTCCCTGAAGTCATTTGTAATTATGAAATAGTACTGACTTCAGGAGGTATTTATGAAAAAGGAAAGAAAACTAAAAGGCATTCTCAGAAAGTTATGCTGTTTAGGAATGGTGGTTCTTATGACGGCCTGCAGAACCCAAAACGGAGGTGAAGTACCGCAAGGGCAATACTACTGCGGCACAATAGGAGCGTTTATTGATGTATCCGTTCCTTATTTCTACTGTACTAAGGAACACTTCTCATATGGACACAGAACATTGATTTTATAATGCTCTCACTGAACGAGAGCGTTTCTTTTGTCTTTCAGCCCCTCATCGAGGAACTTGTAATACACATGGATCTTGCGAGGTTGGGTACGGCCTTTGACATACTCATCAACGGTCACATACTCGATCAGGTCAAGGCACATTTCTCTTGTGAGAGCTTCTGCTCCTGCATACTTTTTCAGGCGGCGGATAAATTCCTCAACATCCTGTTCGTCCTGCATCGCCGTTTCCATTCGCTTTTCAAGCTCTGCCTGTTCAGTTTGCAGTGAAGTCTTTTCAGCCTGATACTTTTCGAGCAAGGTCTTGCAGACCTCATCAGGAACTTTACCGTTCA
>JAFUHM010000040.1 GCA_017468865.1 Oscillospiraceae bacterium
CTCACATACCTCATCGGACTGTGTCTCGGTCACTACACCGACTCTGTTGTTATTGGTCTGATTATTCTGGGCTATCTGAGTATCTGTAAGGAATGCTCCATCACCTACATTGGTGCTCGATGCGCTTCCGATGGAATTAAGATCTGCGGTGCCCACCTGCTGCCCGCTTGCATTTACAAGATAACCGGTGGCAGTTATGTAGTTGCCGTTCTGAGTAGCAAGTGTACCGTTCGAGTTGGCAAGATATCCGTTTGAGGAGATGTAGTAACCTCCTATCGTGAGGTAACGCCCCTGAGAATCAGTGATGTAGCCTGATGTGCTGACATTATATCCTGCGGCAGAAGTATAGTTTCCGAAGGATACAGCAACGGTATTGGAATTTGTTGAAGTGGACGAGGAATTTGTCGTGCTTACCGTGGGTGCATTGCCGACGATCACGCCGCTTGCATTGACAAGATATCCGTTGGCGGTTATATAGTTTCCGTTGGATGTAGCCAGAGAACCGTTGGAAGAAACGAGATATCCGTTCTGATTGATATAGTAGCCGTTTATGGTAAGATAGCGACCCTGTGAATCGGTCATCAGCCCATTGGAATTCTTATACCCGTTGGAAGTGGTATAGTTGCCGTAGTTTACAGCAACAGTTCCGGCATTTGTATTTGCAGTAGCGGAAATGTTTCCTACTACTGTACCCTGAGCATTCACAAGGTAGCCCGTAGCAGTCATGTAATTGCCGTTTTGTGTTGCAAAAGTGCCGTTATTATTGACAAGATAACCGTTTGAAGATATATAGTAGCCGTTTATGGTAAGGTAACGCCCCTGTGAGTCTATCACAAATCCGTCGGTGGAAATGCTGTATCCGTTGGAAGTGGTATAGTTGCCGTAATTGACATTGACCGTCGTATTTCTTGAATTGGTCAGATTGGTCGCCGAACCCATTATCACGCCGTTCTGATTTACAAGGTTTCCGTTGGAGGAAACATAATAGCCGTTCTGGGTAACATATGTGCCGTTCTGATTTACAAGCAGTCCGTTAGAAGATATGTAATAGCCGTTGATGGTAAGGTATCTGCCGAGGGAGTCAACAAGGAAACCGTTGTTTGCTACATTATATCCGTAAGTAGAGGAATAGTTGCCGTAGTTGACAGCCACTGTGCCGTTTCCTACATTGCCGGTGTTATTGGTGGTATTGTTGACTGTACCCATAACAGTGCCGTTCTGGTTGACAAGATTTCCGTTGGAGGAAACATAATAGCCGTTCTGGGTGACATAGCTGCCGTTCTGATTTACAAGCAGACCGTTTGATGCGATGTAGTTGCCGTTGATGGTAAGGTATCTGCCGAGAGAATCGACCATGAAGCCGTTGTTACCCACGCGATAGCCGTTGGATGTGGTATAGCTGCCGTAGCTTACCGAATAAGTGGTTCCTGTGGTACTTGCAGTTCCCGAATTGACAGAACCTACAACATTACCGCTGGAGTTTACCAGGTTACCGTTCGCCATAACGTAATAGCCGTTCTGGGTAACATAATTACCGCTTGTAGATACAAGGAAGCCGTTGGAAGCAACATAGTTACCGTTTATGGTAATATATCTTCCTGAGGAATCCATCATGAAGCCGTTCTGTCCGACTGTATATCCGTTGGAAGCGGTATAGGTGCCGTACTTGACGGAAGTCGTATTATTCGTGTTGCCGTAGTTGTAAGTGCCGTAATACACTGTGTTCGACTTGGCATCGGACTCCGCTACCTCTGTCCACTGAAGGCCTGTGTCTCCTTCGGCGGTAGTCTCGGCAGCAGTCTGTGCAGGAGCCGCCGCAGCCTTGAGCCCGTCGTAATATGCCTGGTATTCAGCGCCAAGCACATCAAAGTCCTCTCCGGCCTTGAAGCGTGCGACAATATCCTCCGCCATCTTCATGCGTTCTGCCTTGCCGTCGGATTTGAGCAGATTGCCCTCGCCGTCTTTCAGCTCGATGTCGATGTAGTTGATCATGGCGTACTGTTCGAGCATATAATTCTTTATATCCTGCTCGGAAACAGCACTTTCTCCGCCTTCACCGTAGATATTCTCAAAAAGCTGACTTCTCTTTTCACTGTTGAGGTAAATGGACTCATAGCTTGACTGTGCTATACCCATGTCCTCAAGGGACTGACCCACATATTCCCACATCTGATCGCTGTAAGACTTATTCTCAGCTATTTCATCATCAGTAAGGGTAAGTCCCTTTTCGTCGAACTTAGTCTCAACTGCTGCATATTCTCTTACCTGACGCTCAGCCTCATCGAGCACCCACTGCTTTACAGGCTTGTTCTCAAGAGTCTGTGAGAAGAGCATATCGTCGGTCAGCTCAACTCCCTCATCAAGAGTTTCTGAAACCTTGTTGCGAGCTTCGTGGTATGCACTCTGAAGAAAATATATGTATACTCCCGCAGGTATTTTAGTTCCGTTGATCTGTGCGCCCCAAGTCGTGTTCTCACCGCATCCGGGAAGAGTACCGACCATCATAAGAGCGGCTGCAGCAGCGGCAATTCTTTTCATTTCGGACTTCAAAACGATCATCCTTTCTTTGGATCATGATCATATATGTATATATAATTATTATACCACTTTCTTGCACAAAAGTAAATACAAATCTCAACAATAGTTGAGATTTGTAACATAGCGGCATATTTTACAAAAATTCAAGCCAAATTTTGTTGAATACGACTAATCTGCCTTTTCAACACCGAAATAATATTTTCTGTCAGACAGGGGTACATCATCCATTACACCGTGTTCAGGATCGTAGAATATACCGTCAGCAAACAAAGACCAGTGCCAGCAGCGGGGCGTTTCCAATGACAATACACACAAGGACGGAAGGTCTTTTTTGTTTTCAAATTGTTTGCGTTCAGACATGGTGTATCCATAGTGATGAAGCGCCGATCTCATTTCCTTCAGAGTAGTCTCACGTTCGTTATCAAGGAGAGCTACCACGTCACCTACACTTACATCCGCTATCATCGCTATGACTGCCTGACCGCACTGCAGGGGAGTGGGTTCATGGATATATATCATTTTCTTATACCATAACATACCCCAACATACCCCACCGACGGTGGGGTATGTATCTTATCAGTATTGGGTAAGTACTTGTACGGCACCGATGACTATTTCGCTTGCACGTTCGATGTTCTTGCGCATGATCTCAGTGCTCTCGTTGGAGCGTGCCATTTCTATTGCCTGATCCACAGTCTCACGGCCTACCTCTTCCTGAGTACGGTAGATGTCGTCGAGCTGCTGTACTGCGAATATCTCAAAGTTCTTATAGCATTCTTTAAGATCGGTTATGGTGCTGTTGCGAATATCATCATAATTCTCAAGAGCACAGTCTATGATATCCGACTGACGGTTCTTTCGCATGATATTGCGGAAGAAGGGGAGTGTTGCGGACGGGAATCCCGTCTCCCTCTCCGATCCCTGCTGAGCTGCCTGCTTTATCTTGTCCGCCACGAAGGAATTGACATTGACCGCTTCGGAACAGGATATGCGTGCAGATGCAAGGTTTTGTATACCAAGTTTTCTTGACAGCTGTGTACCCATTTCATTTATTATGTCATTGAGGCGTCCGCCATGTATCTCAAGGCATCTTCTGTAAGCCTCTCCCACCTTATCCATGAGATAGGAATAGAAGTGCCGTTCTACATCAGCATCATCCGCCGAACTTCTGCAGGTCACTATATCTTCACGCAGCTTCGTAAAGAATTCGTACATCCATCTTTCGGCTTCCTGCTTCATTTCCGTAATGGAAAGAAGTATCTTGGGCTTTTGCTGATCGAGCGCCGCCTGAAGATTGGTGCATTCCGCCTCAAAATCATTTTTCAGACGTTCGAGCTTTTCCTTATCCATCTTGATCATATCATTGATCATATTCAGTCTGGAAAGAGTATCCGTCATCATGATCGACAGCATGGAAAACACTCGCTGGGTGCGGATAGTGTCCTTCTGAGTGATAAGTTCGTTTTTCAGAGCTCTTTCAAACTTCAGGAACTGGTTCTCGTAATACTCCTGGAATCCTTTGATATCGGGGCGGTTGAGACCTATCTTACGTCTGTACTCATCAATACCGCTGATGCCGTATACTTCCGCCACGGGAATTATCTGAGCACATTTCTCGCTGATATGATTTACGATGCGTTCGATATCCTCCATGGAATTCATGGCATCTATCATATTGATAAGTACGAATACCTTGCTGAAATTCTGGGGTACTATCTGACTTGCGATAAAATACTGTTCACTCTCAGAGAAAGGGGACAGTGCTGATGCAACGTATATCACGGCGTCCGCCTTCACCAGAAAGTCCTTGACCAGATAATCCAGTTCATCCAGATCGGAAAGTCCCGGCGTATCCACCACCTGTATCTCTTTAAGGATAGGTGCATCGCTCTTTACGTCAATGTATTCGAGTGCACCGGGAAAATAGTCCAGAAGGCCGAGCAGCCTGTCTCGTGCAAGGTCATCGGGTGTGAGCATCACACGCTTACCGTTTGCAAGAACAGCCTCTACGCTTGCTGTCTCCCCGTAGGAGAAACGGTTGATAGTAAATGTTTCGGGTGCCACATTGACAGGTGCGGCAGAACGTCCGAGAATAGCGTTGATTATTGTTGATTTGCCTCGTTTGAAGTCGCCTATGATCACCAGGGAAAAAGGTTCCGACATCTTTGAGTCGATGATCGAGTCCCATTTTTTCATTCGTGTGACCACATCATCGCCAAGTATAGCCGACAGTTCGGGATCCGAGATCAGGCGTCTGAGTTCGCTTCTGACGAACTCAATGTCACGGGTGGCTTTATCAAATGATATTTCCATTCTTATGCCCCCTCTCACATCTGATCGTTCATATCGGCGATGATATCACAGCGTATCTCAAGAGTCTGCTTGCTGCCGATATGAGATGAGGGAGTTTCAAGATCCGGTCTCCACACATAGAGGATCTCACAGCTGATAAATTCCATTCCGGCGTAGATCCTTCTGTCATCGGGCTTGGTAGTGGGAGATATCTTCATTTCACGCACAGGCGTGATATGCAGCTTTTCATAGACCGACATCACTTTGTCAACATCAAAGTCCTTATGCTGCACCCCAAAGGAATCGGGAAGCCCTCTGTGTCTGATGGAAGCGAGGATCTTTGGAAAGTCAGCAGGTCTGTCAAGACATATTATTCCGGCTCTGTCAGCTGTTATATCACCGGCCAAAAGCCATTTATTCAGTGAATAGTTGAGTTCACGCATATTGGATTTGTTCTCATCTCCGAGGGTGCCGTCTCCCGCTGTATCACCTCTGGAGATACCGGGGTAGGTAAACGCATAGTTGAATGAGCAGTGACGGTTTTGCAGTCTGCCGCATTCTGAACCTATCAGGTAGCAAAGCTCATCAGGTGTACATTCATCAGCCAGATCACGGGAAATGACGATGCAGCTGTCTACGCTTTCGCCCACCAGCGATAGTATCTCAGGCACATCTCCCGCTTTCTTTACGAGAAGTTCGGGTATAGCCATCTGGAGCCTGTCCGCACATTTCTTCAAAGCATCATATGCCTTGGCGTATGTCATGGAACCTGCCGCATCGGCAGACTGAAAGTATCTTTTGTATCGGCTGGGTATATCTGCAGTAGTGATCGTCTTGTACAGCTTTGACCACCCTGAATATGTGCCTATCTTCTGACGCATGGCAAAATCAGCATCAAAGGCATAATCAAGAGTGCCGCCGACAACGTGTTCCTGATAGGAACGGGTGCGCTGATTGAGATAATCAGCAAACGACGTATTGATCTCAAGCAATGGATTATTCATCTTACACCTCCGTTATTCCCCGTCAGAGAGTATATCGGTAAGTGCCTGATGAAGATTATAGGTGGATGCGAGCATCTCGCCTACATTCTCAGCAATGGACTGCAGCCTGAACTTCTCATTATCTGACATTTCTTTTTTCTGCTTCTTCGTCTCGTTGAGATCATCGAGAGTCCTCTGTGTATCCTGGAGAATGATCTCGGTCTCCTGCTCGATCTGGTTTTTCAGACCTGTGAAGGAGTTCATGACCTGCTGACGAACAGACTCGGTAAAGTCAGAATTGATCTTCATTTCATGGAACTGCTTCGATACATTCTGCTTTAGTCCGTGTTTGTACTTTTCTATTCGTTCCTCAACAAGGAACTTGTCAACGGCAAATTTTCCCGTGAATGTGCCTGCGAAGCCTGCCAGAGCCATAAGGCATATGCCTGCCGGCGTAAGGAATGCACCGCCGACTACTGCGGTCACAAGCAGGAATGAAGTAGCCACCCATGTGGTAAGACCTGTGAGTCCGCCAAGGAGAGCGCCCTTTATGCCGGCCTCACGGAAGCCGATAAACAAGCCGCCAATACCGCCCGTACCTATAACAGAGCCGATCACGGAATCCACGACGCCGCCGTTGCGGGCACGCTTTTCAGGTTCAACATAGAACAGTTCCTGGATACGGTTGAGAGATTCAAAGAACTCATCTTGGAACGACTGTAAACGGACAGCTTCTTCCGAAAGACCGATGTTGATATCATTCTGGATCTGTTCACAGATAAGCTGTGCCTTATTCTCTATGTTCTCCTTTATCTTCAGAGTGAGCTTTTCGTACACGACCTTGAGCTTCTCACGTTTGAGATCCTCAGCACTCATGGGGTATTCATCGATCACCTGCATAGCAGTTTCCTCGATCTTCACCCAGTATTCGTCCAGTATGGGCTGCAGCTTCTCAAAGACCTGGTTTGCCGCATTGTTGATGCGGACGAATTCCTCACGCTTCTTTGTGCGGATATCCTCGATCTCATCGATAGCTATCTGATATTTCTCCATGAATTCATCGTTTTCCATGACCAGAGCATTCTCATGGATAACGATAGAATTGATTATCTCAGAACCGGAAGATATTATCTTGTTGGCAAGGATCTGGAGAGTGATGGAACCTCTTTCCTTGGTAAGCATCGTTTCCAGCACCGACTCAAATACAGGGAAATTGGATTCAGTCAGCATCTGGTCATCGCCCGACTCCTTCGCCATGAGTGCCTTCTTTGCGTAAACACCGATGACTTTGGGCTTGCCGATCTTGCGCTTATAGACAGCGAACTCCTTGGAGTTCTCACCCATGACCTTCTTGGCCTTATCCATAACATAAGAGCCGATGCGCTTTTCAACAGTCTCAACTATCCTGTCCTCATCCTCTTTCGAGAATGTACCGAAGCAGTTGACGGCAAAGATTATGCGTCCGAGATCGGATGTGAGCATCTTGTTTTCAAGGAAGTCCTTCTCAAACTGGGAGAAAGGGGAGTTGGCGGAAATGACGAAGACCGCCGCATCTATTTCGGGAAGTATGGACATGGTGACATTTGTCATCTGTTCATCATCGTTGAGACCCGGTGTGTCGATTATATCGACATTATTGCGGCAGAAAGCCGTGTCGTAGTATACCGTAGCTTCTCTCACAGTCTCCGCCTTCTTTTCGGAGTCAAAGGAAAGCTTCGTTACATACTCGGCGAGTCGGTTTATGTCTACTCTTTCAGAAGTGCCATCCTTATACTCTACTACAACATACGGTTCCTTCGAGTATGTGACACGATTGAGCGTTGCTGTTGCGGGCAAAACATCCGCAGGAAGCACTTCCTGCCCCAGGATAGCATTGATGAGGGTAGACTTACCCCTTTTGAATTCTCCGACAATAGCCACTTCAAAGTGCTCATTTGCCGCTTTCTCAATGACGTCCCCTATGGATCGTGCTGTGTTGGCAAGGTTCAGCGAGGAAGCGTATTCCTGCAGCTGCGCAAGGGAATCCGTAAGATCGTTTATGGTCTCACGAAATGACGCATAACTGCTGAACTCGTAAGTCTGGGTCTGTTCCATGTGGATCCTCCCTTTTTAGAGGCTAAGTTTGCTCTTTATCATCCGTATGAGATAATTTCACTTTTATAATTATACCATAAAAAAACGTTCAAAGTCAATCAAATGTGAGATGTCATCCATACAAAATTTACAGAAATATTTGTGCAATCTGCATAATTATTTTGCGAGTCATAGTATAAATATTACAAATGATTACAGGTTTGAAACAATTCGGAACAAACAGCATTACGGAATGATGCTTTCCGAACCAAGCTTTACAAAAATGCACCCCCGTTCCCATTGAACGGGGGTGCAGATACAAGTCATTTCATCTCATATCAATAATAGTAAACGTAGTTGTAGTCATCGTAGTAAACGCCGTTATTATTATTGTTGTTGTTGCCGGTAACAGAAACAGATACGCTCCTCTGTTCACCGGTCATTCCGTCATAGAGATTGATCGTTGCACTTCCTGCGCCTGCGCCTGTTACATATACAACAGCGCTCTGGCTTCCTGTTGTCTGTACGGATACTACCGCAACACTGCTGTTGCTGCTGCTGACATTGAGAAGGGAAGCATTGTTGCATCTGACTGTGAAGGACTCGTTCTGTCCTACCGTGAGGCGAAGGGAAGAAGCACCGACCTGCATGGAGGTCTGTCCCTCAGGCTCTACCGTTACATTTACATATACGGTCCTTCCGGTGTAATTATCGGTTATTGTTATGGTGGTGCTGCCCTGAGGTCCGGGTACTACTCTGAATACCTTGGATGTGCCGGAAGTGTTGCCTTCATATACGGTCGCAACGCTGTTGTCGGCAGAATAAGCGCTGACATATGCGGGGTTGTCACAGGTAACTGTGAACGATGCTGTCTGTCCGTTTCCGCGCAGTCTGAGCGACGAGGGAGATACGCTGAGATTATTTCCGCCCGAAACAACTGCCGTTACATTTACAGCATTGTTTGTAAGACGGTCGTATACTCTTACCGTTGAATTGCCGGCACTCTGTCCGAATACATTGACTACGAGTCTGCCGTTTACAGTATCCCAGTCAGATGTGTATACGGTCGCAACTCCTGTATTGCTGGAAGTAACGTCTATGTAGTTGGGATCGGTGCAGTAAACGGTAAACTGTGAGGTCTGATCCTTTTTCAGAGATATGCTTGAAACAGAAGTCCTGAGGCCTGTTCCTGCTACGGATATCTGTACCTTGATAGTCTCATTGGTATAGGTATCCTTGATAGTAAGTGTAACATTGCCCTGTCTGTAAGCATAAACCGTTACAACTGCATTGCCGTTGCCTATCCTGCTCACGCCTGCCTGTACAGTTGCGCTGTTGGAAGAAGAGATCTGGAGATAGTTGGGATTATTGGTATAAACCGTGAAATCATTGCTGCCGTTGAGCTTTACGCTGAGGTTGCTCACAGATGCTCTGAGAGACGAACCTACGGTAGCGGTATAATTTCTGGATATACCGGATACGTTATCGGTAACAGTGATGGTCGCAGTACCTGCCTGACGGCCTGTTACAGTAACGTTGCAGGAAGTGTTGTAGATGTGTGTTACCTGTGCGGAAGCTACACCGGGATTGGAGCTGTATACACTTATGTTTCTGGGATTGCTCGTAGTTACGGAGATAGTATCAGTTCCGCCGACGCTTATCCTGCCAGATGTCTTGGACAAACTCATATTTGTCCCCTTGACATAGATAGGGATAGACTTGGTCGTGCCGGTGTTGTTGTTAGTGATGTTGAGGTAAGTGTTGCCTGCGGATCTGCCGGTGATCCTTACGTTTGCACGGTTGCCTGTCCACTGGGAAACAGCACAGCGAGCGATATCACCGTCGGATACGGTAAATCTAGTATTTGCAGCGGAGCTTGATGTAACGGTGAATGTTGACTGACTGCCTACATTCACACTTACGGATGAAACCGTTGTGCTCAGATCGGTAGCTGCACTTGAACCGCCGTATACATTTACGCTGATATTGGTATAGATGTTGGTGTAGCGGGACATATATACCTTGATTGTAGCATTGCCGTTGCTGACACCTCTGATGCGAAGACCTATCCTGTTGTTGGTGAATGAAGATTCAGCCCATGAAGCCTTGGCGACCTTCTTGTTGGAGCTTGTGACCTTTACAGCATGAGAGCCCTTTGCGGTGATGTAAATGATCTTTGAGCTGCCTGCCTTTACAGAAAGGCTCGATGCGGACGCCTTCAGGGAGCCTGCCTTGACGTTTACCGTACAGGAGACCTTGCTGGAGCCTACTTTTGCGGTAATAACTGCTGTACCTGCGCTTTTTGCAGAGACCTTGCCGGTCTTGCTGACACTTGCCACATTAACGTTGGAACTGCTCCATTCAGGTACGCTGCTGACACCTGTCACTTTAAGGGTGTAGGCCTGACCCTTGACGAGAGAGATGTTGCTCTTGTTTATTCCCCATGCCATAGCATCATGCGGGAATGCAAGGACGATCAGTGTCATCAACATTGTGATAAGTACTGCCCACGCAGATCTTATCGTGTGTTTAGATCTTGTCACTTTAATTCCTCCTCATTATAATTTAGGGATAACATCCCCATTTTCTCAATTGTACCACATCCTGAGCGAAAATGCAAGAGTAAAATAAAAGTGTTACTGAATTTTGATAATTCATCCGTCCCGCAGCAGAAAACGGGCAGCATTAGCTGCCCGTCCGATCCTGTTTACTTATCAGTGTCATTATTCTCCCTTGACAAGTTCTATCGTAAAGCTGTCATCCTTTACACCTACCCGCAGAATATCGCCGGGTGCGGGATCGTCTGCAATCATGGTGCGTGCTATTATCGTCTCGATCTTAGCCTGGATATAGCGCTTGAGAGGCCTTGCACCATAGATGGGATCATATCCGTCGTCAGCTATCTTCGCCTTGGCTTCATCACTTATCTCGAGCTTGAGCTGTCTGTCAGCTAGCCTGTCACGCAGCTTTACCAGAGAAAGGTCAATGATGGGATAAATGTCAGTCTTGGTCAGAGGCTTATAGAACACGATCTCGTCAAGACGATTGAGGAATTCGGGTCTGAAGTGCGATTTGAGCAGCTTGTCAACGCCTTCCCTTGCCTTTTCGGAGATCTCACCGTTCTCATCGATGCCTTCAAGGATGAAGTCTGAACCCAGATTGGAGGTGAGGATGATGATAGTGTTCTTGAAGTCTATCAGACGTCCCTGAGAATCGATAACACGACCGTCGTCAAGCACCTGAAGAAGTATATTGAACACATCGGGATGAGCTTTTTCCACTTCATCGAAAAGCACAACGGAATAAGGCTTGCGGCGCACCGCCTCGGTAAGCTGTCCGCCTTCCTCATAGCCCACATATCCCGGAGGCGCTCCAATCAAACGGCTCACGGAGAATTTCTCCATATATTCCGTCATATCTATGCGGATAAGATTTCTCTCATCGTCAAACAAAGCCTGTGCAAGCGCCTTGGCAAGTTCTGTCTTGCCGACGCCTGTGGGTCCCATGAACATGAAGGAGCCGAGCGGACGGTTGGGATCCTGGATACCCGCACGGGAGCGGAGTATAGCTTCGCTCACCTTCGTTACTGCCTCATTCTGACCGATCACACGCTTGTGAAGAAGTTCCTCCAGATGGAGTATCTTTTCCCTTTCGCCCTCCATCAGTTTGGAAACGGGGATACCTGTCCATCTTCCGACGATCTTGGCTATCTCTTCCTCCGTGACCTTGTCCCTCAGGAGTGAATTCTTCTGAGCCTCTTCCGCAACATCATCCACCTCATCAAGTTCCTTTTCCAGAGAGGGGAGTATGCCGTACTGGAGTTCGGCAGCCCTGTCATAATTGCCCTCACGCTGAGCCTTGGCAAGTTCGCCTTTGGCGTTCTCTATATCCTCACGCAGTTTCTGAACACGTCCGATGGCATTCTTCTCGTTTTCCCAGCGTGTTTTCATTGCTTTGAACTCATCCCGAAGCTCGGACAGTTCCTTTTCGGTCTCCGAGAGTCTCTCCATGGAAAGCTTGTCATCTTCCTTTTTGAGAGCTGTCTCTTCGATCTCCTTCTGCATGATCTTCCTTGCGATGTCATCAAGTTCGGTGGGCATGGAGTTCATTTCCGTCTTGATAAGGGCACAAGCCTCGTCTACAAGGTCTATCGCCTTATCGGGGAGAAAGCGGTCGGTGATGTATCGGTTCGAGAGTACAGCGGCGGTGATGAGCGCACCATCCTGTATCTTGACTCCGTGAAAGACTTCATATCTTTCCTTTAAGCCTCTCAGTATGGTTATCGTGTCCTCGACAGTAGGCTCAGGCACCTGTACAGGCTGGAAGCGGCGTTCAAGCGCCTGATCCTTTTCTATATACTGCCTGTATTCATCAAGGGTCGTAGCACCGATGCAGTGAAGTTCACCGCGGGCAAGCATAGGCTTCAGAAGATTGCCCGCATCCATAGCACCGTCTGTCTTTCCCGCACCTACTATGGTATGAAGTTCATCAATGAACATGATTATCTTTCCGTCGGATTTCTTCACTTCATTGAGAACGGCCTTCAGCCTTTCCTCGAACTC
>JAFUHM010000041.1 GCA_017468865.1 Oscillospiraceae bacterium
ATCCCGGAATAATTGGAAATACCTGCCTTGGCTTCGCCCTCAAGCATTATATGATCGAACAGCACGCAGTTGAGCTTATCTCCGCTCATGTGACCGCCTGCTGTCGGGAACGCAGTTATGTATTCATAGTCTCCGATAATTCTCTCGATATCCTTTCGGTCATTCCAGAAATTGCAGAAAAGGACTATCGTTCCCCTGATACCCCTCTTCCGTACGGTATCCATCGCACCTTCCAGCCTGCCGCTTGCCACGCTGATCAGAATGAGATCGTAGTCAGAATCATCCTCTGCTGCCGTGACATGGTATACATCATCTTTTTCTTTGCCCTTAGGGTCGCATCTGCCGTCCAGAATATGAACACCGATCTCGGACGGGATCTCTTTTCCTTCCCTCACTATGTGAAAGGTGTCATGCCCTGCTTTCTGAAACGCATAGGCATATGTCGTGCCGATAACACCGATCCCCAACACAGCTATCCTCATGTCATCACCCTTTAGTTTGAATTGTAATATAATTATAACATAATATGATAAGAAAGTCAATAGTTGTGACGATTTCTGAAACTTAGCGAACATATTTAAATCCAAATCGGGTGCAGGCACCGCCTTCCTATAACATATTATCGGGAGAAAGTCAACATAAATGCCGATTTTTGAGACTGAGCAGGTATTTTGAACCCAAATTGGGTGCAGGCACCGCCTGCCGGGTACGACCCGGTGCGAATCCGTTGATAAAATATGCCGATACTCTCAGAAAAGGCTCGGCAGAATAAATATACGAACCGGGTGCAGGCACCGCCTGCCGGGTACGACCCGGTACGAATCCGTTGATAAAATATGCCGATACTCTCAGAAAAGGCTCGGCAGAATAAATATACGAACCGGATGCAGGCACTGCCTGCCGGCTTTGTGCAAAAATCGTGTTATTCTTGACAAAAATTGATTGGCAGCAGTTCCCCGTTTCGGTATATAATGACAATAAGAAAACACACCGATCTACGAAAGGACTAAGTTATGAAGCTTTTTATCGACACTGCCAATACGGATGACATTCGTGAAGCCAACCGCATGGGCGTTATATGCGGCGTTACCACAAATCCCTCTCTCATCGCAAAAGAGGGCAGAGTATTTGAGGAGGTCGTAAAGGAGATCACTGAGATCGTTGACGGTCCCATCTCCGCTGAGGTCATCTCTCTTGAGGCTGACAAGATGGTGGAGGAGGCTCTTCCCCTGGCTGCCATCAGCCCCAATATAGTCATCAAGCTCCCCATGTGCGCAGAGGGACTTGCTGCCTGCAAGGAACTCACCAAGAGGGGGATAAAGACCAATGTTACCCTTATCTTCTCTGCGGCTCAGGCTATACTTGCAGCCAATGCGGGCGCTACCTATGTTTCTCCCTTCTTGGGCCGTCTTGACGACATCGGCATGACAGGGATGGATCTTATCGAGGAGATAAGCGGTATATTCAAGGTGCAGGATATCAAGACACAGATCATCGCCGCATCCATCAGAAACCCCATCCACGTTACACAGGCAGCCTATGCCGGATGTGATATAGCTACCGTTCCCATGGCAGTTATAAAGCAGATGATAAAGCATCCTCTCACCGATATAGGGATCCAGCGCTTCCTTGACGACTGGAAGAAAGTTCCCGACAAGAAGTGATGATAACGATCGGCTCCCCTGTGGTGACGCAGGGGAGTTATCTTAACTGCATATCCGCAAGATCATGAAGGAGGTATCACAGATGAAAGACAGACCTATTGTAAGACCCGCCACGGGGGGCGTATGCTGGGAGCATACCTTTGACACGTTCAGGCTGAAGGTGTATGTGCCAGACAACGACCTTAACGGCAGAGTGAACGACTATTGCTTCCGTGCTCCGCTCCTCACGGTATTCGAGGAGAGAGAGCAGGACATGGACAGCGCCGTCCGCTTTGCTAGGGAGAGCGGCCTTGCGGCTTGTGCGGCCCGTGCGGACTCATCCGTCCTGTTTGTATATCCTGTCAATGAGAGGGGATGGGCAGGTGCGGATATCTCACTTTACAGGGAGTATATCGCCAATGTGAAGATGATACCCGTATATGAGGACGGCATAGTTGCGGATGACAATTTCTTCACGGGGAGATTTGAGGGGTACTTCATCAGAGGTGCCAAGTTCCGCACGGACATATACAGCTTCGGTGCATCCGCCGACTACACCGCAAAGTACCTGCTCGACACGGTGGAAGGGGAATACCTGTGGGGGCCCGGGGAGATAACTCCTGCGGTATGCTCCATGGAGCGGCTCGGCATCGTCCCCGATGTGAAGAGAAAGGATATAGCCGTCATCAGCGTGGGCAACAGCGATGAGATAAATGCCGCCTTTGAGGGGTCAAGTGATGTGCTTATAAAGGACAAGGCTGACTATGAAGCGGATTTCATGAACTTTGTCCGCAGATACAAGATGTGGTGCGGCAAAATGGAGACAGAGCCCGATCTTGATGCGCTTGGCATGACGGAAGAGGCAGGTGCTGTCACGGTGAAGACCTCGCCCGACAACAGGAACATTTCCGCTGCGGAGCGGCCTGCACATGATGTGGGATACTTTGCCTACTACAACAAGGGGCTTTTCGATAAAGGTGCGGTGCCGCTGGTGATAGGACTTCACGGCGGCGGAGACAGCTCCCTGTTCTTCACCTTTGTTACGGGGTGGTGGCAGATAGCCCACGATAACGGCTTCCTTTTCGTATCCCTGGACGATCATCTGTCGGTGACTGCCACGGAGATAATAGAGGTGATCGAACATCTGAAGCAGCGCTATCCCATAGACACCCACCGCATATATGCCACGGGATTTTCCATGGGGAGCGGCAAGACATGGGATCTGTTCCAGCAGTACCCCGAAGTGTTTGCTGGGGTCATGCCTGCAAGCGCACTGTTCCCCGTGTATACCACATTCTACGGAGAGCCTGTGCCTGAGAGCAGCCTGAACAGGGATGTTCCGCTTCCCGTATTCTATTCGGGGGGAGAGGATTCACACCTGCCCGAACTTCCCTTCCAGAATGAGACTTGTCTGGAGCGTGCGGTCTATGCCGCAGGGGTCAACCGTGTGAAGGCGCGCTTTGACAGCCTCCGCTTTGCGGACAGGGACAGCTGGGACGACCGCATATGGGGCATAAAGGGGGACAGGGTGGAAAAGCTGTATGACCCCGACCGTGACAGCACGCTCACGGTGAATTACTATGACAGTGAGGACGGCATTTGCCGCACGGCATTTGCAAGCGTGAGCGGTCAGGTGCATGAGTTCAGGCTGCACAGCGCCCGTGCCGCATGGGACTTTATCTCAAAATTCACGAGATAACATCCACGGTATACAACAGCACACCCGATACATATGTATCGGGTGTGCTTGTGACTATATGCGGATCATTATTCTGCGGGAGGAGTAAGGACGTAGATGGAAACATTCTTGTTTCCCCACTGGATGCAGTCGTTGTATTCGCTCATGAAGAGATCGACAAGGATGTCGCCTACCTTGACGGAGTAGCCTGTGTCGGCTGCTATGGCGTATCCGTAGACTTCACCGTCATCAGCTACGATGTAGAGCTGGCTTCCGTAAGGGATGATGTTGGGATTGACTGCAACATAGCCCTGGAAAACGGTCTTGCCCGTGGACATCAGAGCGGAAGGACTTGCGGTATATGCACAGGCTCTGCCGTGATGGACGGTGCTGTACCCCAGGGGGATGCCGTTGGCATCGAACTTCAGCCATGAGGGAACGTCAAGACGGGAGATCTGTGTGGGCGTGGAAAGCTGAAGATTGAGCTGCGACTCCATCTTCTCGGGATCTGCGGGTATCTGTCTGAGCTCGTCAGCGACAGCGGACTTCATAAGAGCGGTCTGCTCCTTTGCTGCCCTCTCGGCTGCTTCCTGCTTTGCCTTGTAGCTCTTCTCGGCTTCCTCTTCTGCCATATGAGCCATCTCTGATCTGTATGAGGACTCGGGATCGAAGGAGGGAGCTTCAAATACTATCTCCGCCTGCTCGGCGGATACATTCTGTGAGGAGGGGAGGGATATGCCGGAGGAAATCACTGTGATCATCGCCAAGGCGGCAGCCGCAGCTGTAAATCTGACGAAAGACTGTTTGTTCATTTTCAATTCTCCTGTCGGATAATACTATCCGTTTATATTTCTCTTTATCAACGCCTGCAGACGGCGCATTTCTCTGTTTGTAAAGAGGAGATAAGAGTTGTAAAAATTACAAACCGGTTACAATCTTGTCTCTTTTCGTAATTATACCGTAATTTTTCCGTTCTGTCAATTATTTTGACTCCCCCGATTTTTGTGGAATTCAAACAAATTTTTGTGAATACAATGGGAATTTGCACCGCTGAAAGTTCCATTTGAGGATGGGATGTTCATATTTCATCAAAAACTTTTGGGTAATTTTCACAAATCGATTTTTGAGGCTTCTCCGAGGGCCGAAAAAGCCTGATTTTACTATTTGTATAATGAGAAACAGCCCTAAAATATACGGAACGTCTTTATGAGGTTCATAAAAATGTAAAAATTGTGGGAAATGTATATAAAATACGGTACTATATCCCGATAACTTTGTCTGATATGACAAAAATGCCGTTTCTGTTGTCCTTTTGCGCTTTTATGTCGGTAAAAGACCGATATTTTATTATTCCTGCGATGTCGGAGCAGAGTGACGGCAATGTGAAATTTCCCGTATCTATTGCAATTTGACGTATGATATGTTATAATATAAGGGACAGTACGGGTGCGTCCCGACCTGTCTGAGACAGGCTTTCAACATACGCCATAAGGAGGCATATCATGAACGAAAAGAAAACGACCCTCCAATATGACCCGAAGATCATGCTTCGTGAGGGGCTTCCCATATTCATTGCCCTGTTTGCGTTCCTTGCGTCCGCATCATATATAGTATACCGCATGGTATCCGACTACAATTACAATGCACGCTGGAAGGACTATGACGAGTGCGGCATCTGATGCACCGTCACACGGCAGAAAGATAACAGATGTATATATACAATGCGCATATAATGCCCGTAACATCCGATCCCTTTGACGGATATGTGGAGATAAGGGACGGAGTGATCGCATCCGTGGGGTGCGGCACTCCCGACGGCATATCCTCCGGGGATGGCATATCCTCTGGGGATATAGATGCAAGGGGCTTCACCGTAATGCCGGGGCTGGTGGACATACACACGCACATGGGATTTCTGGGCGACGGCGGCGGCAGTGAGAATGATGACGTCAATGAGGGCAGCGAACCTGTTACCGCACAGCTTCGTGCCATTGACGGACTCAATATCTTTGACGGGTACTTCAAGGATGCCCTTCGGGCAGGGGTCACATCCGTGGTCACGGGAGTAGGCTCCCTCAATGCCATAGGCGGCAGCATGATCGCCGTAAAGACATCCGCCCGCACCCCCGATGAGGCGCTTATCCGCACCGTTGCGATAAAGTTTGCACTGGGGGAAAATCCCAAGTCCTATGCTGACAGGGATGAGGCGCCGCAGACACGCATGGCTACTGCCGCACTTATACGGGAGACGCTGTACAAGGCAAGGCAGTACGCCGACCGCAAGGCGCAGGCTGAGGATATCTCCGACCTTCCCGACTTTGAGCTTAAATATGAGGCGCTCATACCCCTGCTGAGGGGCGACATAAGGGCGCATATACACTGTCATCGTGCGGACGACATACTTACCGCCCTGCGCCTTTGCGATGAGTTCTCCTTAAAGCCCCTGCTGATACACTGCACCGAGGGGCATCTGATCGCAGACGTGCTGGGTGAACGCCATGCACAGGCGGTGGTGGGTCCTGTCCTCTGCGACAGGGGCAAGCCCGAAATGGGGAAAGCTACCTACGCCAATGCCGCAAGACTTCACGAGAAGGGCGTGAGCGTGGCGATATGCACCGATCATCCCGAGGTGATGATCGATATGCTGACCACCTCCGCCGCTGTATGCGTAAAGCACGGCCTGCCGAAGCAGGCGGCTGTGGAGGGCATCACTATAAATGCGGCACGTCTTGGGGACATCGCCGACAGGGTGGGTTCCCTTGAGGCGGGGAAGGATGCGGATATCATCATAACGGACGGCGATATCCTTGACCTTTCCACGCAGGTGCTCATGACCATGATAAACGGCAAAGCAGTATATACTGCGCCGAGCTTCAGCCCGCTGACTTCACGACCCGAATAATAGAGGTGCTTATGAGAAAGAAGATTTCAAGAGTGACAGCTGCCATTGCGGCGCTTGCGCTTACTGCCTGCTCTGCTGCTTCGACCCCTGCTGCCGATACCGCAGCGGATACGGCATCGTCTGCTGATGCTGTACAGGCCGAGGAGACACAGGCGGGTGCAGGGAACGAGGGCAGTATAAAGGCTGTATACGGAGAGATAAGGACTGAATTCAACGATGCCCTTGACCTGTCGGACTATCCGCTTACAGCGTCGGATGTGCCTGACGGCTACTCGGTCACGTTTGAGGCGGAGGAGGGGACGTTCACGGGGAATGTGAACCGTCAGGAGCGTCCCGAGGCTTCCGGCGGCGCATATGTGTCGGGGCTCAATCTTGAGGGTGACCGTCTGGACATCCCCGTGACGGTGGAGTATGACGGATTTTATGATATAAATGTGCTGACAAAGGGTTCGGGCGGCAACCGTGAGAACTATGTGCTGGTAGACGATGAACAGATAGGTACGATCGTGACGGGCGAGACCGACGGGCTTTTCGGTGATACACTATTATATAATATATACCTCGGCAAGGGTGAGCACACTCTGTCGCTCACGCCTTCCTGGGGATATATAGACATCGACTGCGTTGAGCTGCGCACGCCCGTGTCCCCCATAACACAGGACACATACAAGGTGAAGGAAAGCCTTTCCAATCCCAATGCGGATGAGCATACAAAGGCTCTGTACAAGTTCCTTTCGGATGTGTACGGCAAGTATTCCCTTGCGGGACAGTACGCAGACAAGGGACGTGAGTCCTCGGAATATGAGAAGATAACCGCCAAGACGGGCAAGACTTTTGCTGTGCTGGGACTGGATGTGTCGGGGTATTCCCTCGGCTCGAAGGCTCACGGTACGGAGTCCAACACCGTTGAATACGCATATGACTGGTATAACAATGCGGGGGGCATAGTGCAGCTTTGCTGGCACTGGACATCACCCGAGGAATATGCTCCCAACAATGAGGCGCATCCCTGGTATTCCTCCTTCTATAAGGAAGCATCCACGCTGGAACTGGACAAGATAATGAACGGCGAGGATGAGAAGGGGTATCAGCTCCTTATGGACGACATAGACAATATGGCAGGTGAGCTTGCAAGACTGCGTGATGCAGGTGTGCCTGTGCTGTGGAGACCTCTCCATGAGGCTTCGGGCGGCTGGTTCTGGTGGGGCAACTGCGAGGCTGAAAGCTACAAGAAGCTCTGGAACGTGATGTATGACAAGATGACCAACGAACACGGTCTTACTAACCTTATCTGGGTATGGAACGGTCAGTCCGCTGACTGGTATCCCGGTGATGAGACGGTGGATATCGTGGGCTGGGATATATATGCAGGCAATCATGTGGATTCTTCCCAGGCAGGAAGATTTTCCGACATGGCGCAGAATTACGGTGAGACTACGAAGCTCATCGCACTGACGGAGAACGGATGCGTGATGGACCCCGACAAGGTGATGCGTGACAATGCACGCTGGCTGTTCTGGGGGACATGGTCAGATCCCTTTACCATGAAGCTGGGCGTGGTCATCAACGATGAGTATACCACATATGAACTGCTCGAAAAGGCATATAACCATGAGCGGGTGCTGACACTTGATGAACTTCCCGACCTGAAAAACTACAAGTAGGGAACGGGATGTACATAAAAAATTTGAAGGGGAGTGAAAAATCAGTGGGTGCAGGATTGTATTATATGTAGATGAGAGATCATCTGTATACGAAAGGGGCTGATCAAAATGAAGAAGAGAGAGATAGCAGCTTTGCTGGCGGCTGTGATGCTGACAGCGTGCGGTGCGTCGAACAGTTCAACGTCCTATGATGTGTATGAGACTTCTCCCGCATATAAGAGCGTGCAGGGAGACTACGCTGCCGAAGCTGAAACGGCCGCTGCCGCGGAGGATTATCGGGATAACAGTGATGCAGCCGTCGGGGGCGAAAGCCCGGGGGAAATGACGGCAAACTCCGCTGACACAAGTACACAGCTCTCTGCTGCGGCAAAGATGATCTATACTGCCACGCTGCAGCTCGAGACCCTCGAATACGACAGCACGGTATCATCCGTGAAGACGGATATCGAGAGCATGGGCGGCTTTGTGGAGACTTCTTCGGAAAGCAATGACAACAAGCGGTGGTACTATGACAAGTCCGTTGTGACCAACAGGGTATTTACCGTGAGGGCGAGGATCCCTTCGGAGAACTTCAATGAGTTCGTATCCAAGGTGGGTTCCTACGGACAGAAGATGTATGAGTCTACCAATGCGGAGAACATCTCACGTCAGTATGCAGATACCGATGCGCAGATAAAGGCACTTGAAAAGGAAGAGGAAAGACTTCTTGAAATGATGGAGTCCGCCTACACCATAGAAGATATGATCGTGGTGGAGGACCGCATCACGGAGGTGCAGTCGCAGCTCAACACGCTGCGCAGCAGACTTTCCTCCATGGACAGCGACGTGCGCTACTCCACGGTGAATGTCACCGTGACAGAGGTGCATGAGTATACGGAAGTCGCTGCGGAGCCCGAGCCCGAACCTACCTTCTTTGAGAGGACGGGAGAGCTTATAGCGGACAGCGCAAAGTCTTTCCTGAGGGTGCTTGAGGGTATCCTTGACTTTGTCATAATGACATTCCCGTATCTTGTCATCATCGGTGTGGTGCTGTTCTTTGTAATAAGGGGACGAAAGAAGAAAAAGGCGGCTCTGCCGCAGGCTGACAAGGCTGAAGAAAATAAGGATACGAATATAAAACAATGAGGAGGAATATCACATGAAACTACGCAGGACAGCTGCGCTGCTCACAGCGGCGTGCATGAGCCTCGGCATGGGAGCATCTGCCTATGCTGAGCAGTATATCTACGGCGGTATGCCGGGCAACATAAGCCCCACCGTTACGGTGAACACCACACCCTATACGACCCCCTACACAAGCCCTTACACGACCCCGACCTACGGATACACAGCATATCAGGGGCAGTGCGGTCCTTCCGCATACTGGAGCGTAAGCGGCACTACCCTTACAATAAGCGGCTCGGGTTCTCTCTACACCTATTACAGCGCCATAAACACGCCCTGGGCATCGTACCTTAACACCATACGCTCGGTGAACATCGCATCGGGCATAACCACGATACCCAACTACGCTTTCCGTGGAGCAAGAAACCTTACCTCAGTGTCCATAGGCAGCTCTGTCGCCAGCATAGGACAGTATGCGTTCGCAAACTGCACATCCCTTACTCAGGTGACTATACCCTCTAACGTGCGCTCTCTCGGCGATCACTGCTTTGAGAACTGCACATCCCTCAGAACTGCGGTGGTAGGCTCCAATGCGAATGTACCTGCATACTGCTTCTACGGATGCTACAACCTGCACACCCTCTCCCTGTACAAGACGGGTATCTCCATCGGCGCATACGCATTCTACAGCACCAGCCTCAATCACATCCATATCCCCAAGGGGTCAAATGTGTACTACTATGCAGGCAAGCAGGGGCTTCCCACTGTGACCTCCTACTATGTGGTGCTCGATTCCAACGGCAGATGCAACAGGAACGGATGCCCTCTCGGCCTGTACAGCGCAAACTACAATAATACAAACACCAACACCAATACCAATACTAACACGGTCAATACCAATAACATAGTTATCAATCCCCGCATCTCCTGGTACAACGTGGGCAACGGCAAGGTACAGCTCAAGTGGAACGCTATAAGCGGTGCAAGCTCCTATAATGTATACTACTACTACGGCGGCAAGTATACATATGCAGGCAACTCCCGCACCAACTCCATCACCATCAGGAACCTGGTAAACGGCAGACCTTACCGCTTCAAGGTAAAGGCTACGGTAAAGGGCAAGACCTGCCTGGGTGACTTCCTTACCTCGAATATCTATCCCAAGAACTACGGCGTTACTCTGAATGCACGTCCCGGCATCGGCAAGGTAAATCTTACATGGTCAAGGATAACGAATGTGTCCAAGTACCGCATCATCGGCAAGCTGGGCAGCACCACCGTGAAGAACATCACCACCACCGGCACCAACGCTACCATCACCGGCCTTGAGGCAGGACGCACATATCAGTTCTACATTATCCCTCTGGTGGATAACAAGCCCGTCATCTTTGAGCCGACAAGAGCTGAGGATCTCCCCTACATCATAAGCGTTGCTACTGTGAAGTCGCCTAACATCACAAGCTATGCGGCAGGCTCCAACTACATCCGCATCAATTACGAGTGGATAGCAGGTGCTGAAAGATACAGGATATACGCTGTTGAGAACGGAAGTAATAAGCTGCTGGGTGCTACCACAGGCACTACCATGACTATCTCGGGGCTCAAGAAGAACACGCGTTATCAGTTCTTCGTACTGGCAGAAGTGAACGGACAGGTAACAGGACAGCGCTACATCAAGACCATATACACATCACAGTATTGATATGAAGACAAGGCACCGTGCATCCGCACGGTGCCTTTTTATGCTCACACGCTGATCTGTCATCGGCTTTTCATTCCGGCGTACCCATTCTTTTTTTATTCTTTTGATTTGTTATCACGCTGTTTTCACATTCGTGTTGTATCATACATTACAGAACAAAGGAAAGGGAAAGCGCAGAGCGGACCCTCGGGAAAGGATGAGATATATGTACGAGAGCAATTATAATTATATAGATGCGGAAACACGGACAGAAAAGAAAAAGGGCGGCACAGGCAAGACTGTGGCTCTCATCCTTGCTGTTGCTCTTGTAGGCGGTGCAAGCGGATTCGGCGGCGCATATCTCCAGGACAGGCTCCTGGATAATGCAGTGGATCAGGGTGCGGCACAGACCGTGGAGAACGCCCGCTCGGGTGAGGCTGCGGTAACTGTCCCCACACTTTCAAGCATACCGAGCGATGATGCGGCGGTCACTCCCACATCCAACGGAAGTGCTTCGGGTCAGCTCACCACCAAGCAGATAATCAAGAAGGTCACTCCTTCCGTAGTCAGCATCAAGTCTACCAACAATGACGGCAGCGGCGGTACGGGCACGGGCATCGTTCTTTCGGCTGACGGCTACATCATAACGAATGCACACGTCGTACAGCATGAGACTACGGAGACATTCGACAACGGCGGATATAATAACGGCGGCTGGGGCTCCGATGATATATTCAGATACTTCTTCGGCGGCGGCAACTACCGCACGGTCACAAGGAATGTGGATAAGGTGACGGTGGTGCTCTCCGAGGATGACTCCAAGGAATTTGAGGCGGAGATCATCGGTGCGGATACCGCATCCGATCTGGCAGTGCTCAAGATCGACCCCGCAGGCATCACACTTACTCCTGCGGAATTCGGCGACTCGGATGAGCTGGAGATGGGTGACACGGCTGTTGCGGTCGGATATCCTCTCGGACTTGGGCTCTCCGTATCCCAGGGCATCATTTCGGGACTTAACCGTACACTGGATATGGAGCGCTCCACGGGCGGCACTGCTTCCCTGACACTCATCCAGACCGATACCCCCATAAATGCGGGCAACTCGGGCGGTCCTCTTATCAATGCCTACGGTCAGGTAGTGGGCATCACCTCCTCCAAGCTGGTACAGAGCAGCATAGAGGGCGTAGCCTTCGCTATACCTATCACCGATGCTATGCCGATAATCTCCGATCTGATGAATCAGGGATTTGCAAGCAGTACCACTCCTCAGCTGGGCATTACCGGTACTAATGTAAACAACTCCATTTCCAGATATTATTCACTCCCCGTCGATAAGGGCGTAATGGTGGTGAGCGTATCCGAGGGCAGCGGTGCAGAAGCTGCCGGCATAGCAGCAGGCGACGTTATAGTTGCGGCTGACGGCAAGGATGTCAACACCATGGAAGACCTGACGGAGATAAAGTCCGACAAGAAGATCGGTGACACCATGACCATCACCCTTGCAAGGGCTGACGGAAACATAGATGTGGAGGTCACACTCACGGGCATAGACAAGCCCGCACTGGAAACATCGGACAACTGATCTACGATTTCTCCTATTAACATATTACCCCCTCTCTTTTAAAAACATTGCCCTTTTCATACGAAAGGGCAATGTTTTTATATTGCGGCAATGCGAAAAAAGGCTCTCCGCCTGATGACGGAGAGCCTGATGTCATTTACTTGTTCTTGTATTCCATTACGTCACTTGTAACGAGGCCGTTTCTTATAGCTATCGCCTTGACGGTGCGTCCCTTGGGAACGGATATCACAGCGGATGTGCCCCAGATGATCCTGCCGTTGGTAACGGTCAGCTTCTGTGTGCCTTCTGCTATGGCGGGTACGGAGCCGTCGAGGGTGTAGACTATGTAGCTGTTCTTGGTCTGGGTGTAGATCTTGAAATTGTTGTCGGATGCCTTGCCCGAACGTGTGATGATGGGCTGGGCGATCTTTACGTTGTTTACGCCCCACTTCTGGACAGGTCCCCACGAGCCGCTGACATTTGCCTTATAGAAGACGGCATTTGCCATAGGTGTGTCAAGGAAGATGGTCTGACCGGGAGTTACGAAGGCGTCATTGGTGGTGATGTTGGATGAGCCGAACTTGTAGTAGATCTTTGCGTTCTTGTTCTCGCAGTTGAAGGTGATCGTCTTGCCGCCGAATGCAGTCTTTATCTGTACTGTTACGGTGTAGCCCGTGTATACCGATCTCTGGTTGGATGCTACGAGCTCCGTATCCTCACCCTCCACAGGGACTACCTGATAATAGAACAGCTTGTTCTGGGGAGCGGAGGTATCAACATAGGATGTGCCGCTTACGGGAGAGGAGTTGACCTTGTCGCCTCTTGCGCCCTTGGTGGTGGCACGGTAGATGTTGAACTTCATGCCGGTGGTGCCGGTGGATGTCCATGCCAGGGATACCTTGCCTGCTGCAAATTCAGCCTTGGTGAGGTTGACGCTGATGCCGCTGACATCACGGAAGAACTGATAGCCTGTATCAGTACCCGATATGCCCTGGTAATACTTATGCATTGCGGTATTGGGCGTGGAGTAGAATGTAAGGCCTGTATACTTGCCGCTTGTGTTGCTTCTTACATCTGCGCCCGAACCTGCAAAGGCACCTGTGCCTATCTCGGTCACGTTGCTGAGAACAACAGCCTGACGGAGGTTCCTGCAGCCTGAGAATGCTCTTGCACCGATCTTGGTCACGGTATCGGGAATGATGATCTGTTCAAGTGTGTTAGCACCTTCAAACATGCCCTCGGATATCTCGGTAAGACCTGAGCCGAGGGTAACTCGCCTGATGTTCTTGGCGTTTCTGAATGCGTTTTTATTGCAGTTTGTCACATCGTCTGTGAAAACTATCTCTTCAAGAGTCTCCTCGATAGCTGCGCGTACTCTGTAGAGGGCGGCAGGGCTGCTATTGTAGGTATCATCTCTGTTGATATAGAATGCGCCGAGATACCAGTCCTCGGATGCGGGATTGTTGCGGAAAGTTGCCTTCTTGACATTGGTGCCTGTATATGCCAGTGAACCTGTGGTAGTGACAGTCTTGGGGATATCTACCTCGGTGAGGTTGTTGCAGAGCAGGAATGCACCAATACCTATTGTTCTGAGCTTGGGGTCTGCATGGTTGAATTTGGGTGAGGGGAGTTCATGGCAGTTGAAGAATGCGTAGTTGCCGAGTGTCGTCATGTCACCCGGCATATTGATCTCACGCAGTCCCTGGCAGTCCCAGAATGCAGCGCCGCCGATCTCGGTCATGGTGTCGGGGAGCTTGACGGTGGTAAGTGCAGTATCTGCGAATGCACCTGTGGTATGATCATATGCTTCAGGTCTCATGGATGTGGGTTGAGGGCCTCTCGTCAGATCAATACGGTAAATAGAAAAGTTATTGTACTTTTTATTATAGTTAAGCACCGTACTCTGTGAGCCTGAACCGCTGTTTATCTTCTTCACGCTGTCGGGGATAGTGACAGATGCGAGATTTATGCACTGGGCAAGCACGCCTGCGGAGATCTGCTCGGTACCCTCGGGGAATGTGAAGGAAGTGAAGGATACACATCCCTGGAATGCCTGATTGCCTATCTTCAGACAGGTGTCGGGTATTCTCACGTTAGCAAGGGTTAAGTTGTTCCAGAATGCCTTGTTGCCCATTTCCTCAAGGGTATCGGGATAGGTGATGTTCGGGAGGGAGATGCAGTAGTAGAATGCCTCGTTGCCTATCTTGGTAAGGCTGTCGGAAAGAGTGACATCAGTCAATGAAGTACAGTTCTTGAATGTATAGTTGCCGATCTCGGTGCAGTCGGATGAGCCGTTGTTCCCGAACTTCACGGTGGCAAGCTCAAGACAGCCCATGAAGCACTCATCGCCTATCTTGGGTATAGCCGCAGGAATATTTACCATTTCAAGTGCCTGACAGTCCTTGAAGCAACCCCTGGGAAGACCATCTGTAAGATTGGTCATATCCTCAAACACGATGTCTGTAAGGGAGAGGTTCTTCTGGAATGCATAGTCGCCGATAGTGGTGAACTGGTTGGCAAAATAGATCCGCTCGATGCTCTCACAACTATCAAAGGCATTTTTGCCGATGATCGTGAGGGAATCGGGGAAATACATACCGTCATTCTCACTGAGTTCGCCGTTCTTTCCGCCCTTGTCTGCAAAGTGGCAGGTGGTGATAGCATAGCAGTTCTGGAAAGCACTATCACCGACTTTGAATATATTTGTGTCGATCGGGGCCACTTTAAGACGTATACAACCATAGAATGCCTGCGGATAGATCTCGGCAGTACCGTCAAGAGAGTCCTGAGAAACCAGGTCTTCACCATACCAGGTGCAGGATTCTATGGATGTACAATCCTTGAAAGCTCTCTCACCTACTACCGTAACAGTATAGGGTATCTCAACGTCCTTCACGCTTTCAGGTAGAAGGTGGTTTATGCCGTACAAGCCACTGTTCTTGCTGAATGCATCGGTATTTATACCGGTGACCTTTGAACCGTCGTATTCGCTCGGAATATGCAGTGTTTCGGTGCCATGTCCGATAATGAATATACCCATTATCGAAACGAAGCCGTTTCTGGAGTCAACATCGACATCATATACGACCAGATCAAGGCTTGTCGTGCCGTCAAGGGCGGTTTTGTCCACGCTGTATCCTGCTATGTCGCCGGGAGTAAAGCATCCGTCTATTGCATCATCGAGTATCTCATAATCAAAGCTTGTGAGGGATGAGCAGTCCTTGAATGCGTTCTTTTTGATCGTGGTCACGGTGGCTGGGATATTCACCGATGACAGGGAAGAGCATCCGTTGAAAGTACCCTCATCGATAACGGATATGCTGTCGGGGATAGTCACCGATGTGAGGGATTTACAGTTCTGGAAAGCGTACTTTCC
This sequence comes from Oscillospiraceae bacterium, assembly GCA_017468865.1. Classification (GTDB taxonomy): domain Bacteria; phylum Bacillota; class Clostridia; order Oscillospirales; family Ruminococcaceae; genus Huintestinicola. The sequence goes on from JAFUHM010000041.1 coordinate 15,613, forward strand.
TATGGAGGCGATGCCGTCATGGATATTCACGCTTGTGAGAGCGGAGCATCCCTTGAATGCACCGTCGCCGATAGAGGTGACAGAAGCAGGGATGTTGACGGATGTCAGTGCCGAACAACTGTTAAAGCAGGTGTTGGGAATGGAAGTGATGCCGTTTGGCAGGGTGACGCGGGTCAGCTTGTTCTTGCTGCTGAATGCGCCGCTCTTTATCTCGACTACCTTGTATGTGATGCCGTCTGCGGTGTTGGTGACGGATGAGGGGACTTCGGCGGTGGTGGATACGTTGCCGTTGTCGCTCCATGTGGAGAGCTGTACGGTCTTGGCACTGTCATCAAGGATGGTGTACTGTGCTATATTCTTGTTATCGGCAGTCTTGACATAGAAGGATGAGCCTGCGAAGAAGAGTTCCGTTTCGGTCACGAGCTCCTCATCGGTGAGTTCCTCGGTCTCGTCGGTGACAGTTTCCGATCCGTCAGCGGTGATCTCTGCGGTTTCTTCGGCAGGGGTCTCCGTCTCGGCAGGGACTTCCTCGGCGGGGGCTTCTTCGGCAGGAGCGTCAGTTTCTGCCTCTGCGGATGTATCTGCTTCTGCCTCTGCGGATTCGGGAGCGCCGGTCTCGGAAACTTCTGCTTCGGAAGAAGCTGTTTCGGGAGCGGCTGCGTCGGGAGCATCAGCTGCGGGCGTATCCGGAGCTGTTTCGGGTGCGGTCTCTTCTGCCGCAGTGTCTGTCACTTCATCTGTGGCAGGAGCTTCGCTCTCCTGTGTGTCTGTCTCCGTTCCCCTGATAGTATCCACAGCCGCATGATCAGCCGCCTGTGCGGTGTCTGCCTCATCTGCGAATACCGGAGCGAATGAACCGGCGCACATCGTCAGCGATACGGCAAAAGCCGCCGCTCTGCGCCATTGTTTTTTCTGATCCATGAAAACACCTCTTTCATCAAGTGTAATATTATATCGCAAGCCGTGTCTCCTGATCAGCGATCCCCCGACTCATACAGGAGTAAAGGCTGCGTGAAAAACGATCTGATACATTCATCATCGCCGTAAAAATATTTGTGTTTGTACTAATTCTGTATCAACCGCAGGCAGTGTCTCTGTGCCGTGACACATATGTACATCCGCAGAACAGCGTATACTGCGGTTATGTAAAGAACGGACGATTCCGCTCAAATTTTCATATTTGTACTAATTTTGTATTAATGGTGATTATTTACGCAATAATGTGTATACCGATGCAGGAAGATGTCTGTGATATATTTGTATCTATATGATATATGTATATATATTGAGGGTGATGCTGTCCGAAATTTGTGTAATTTGCCGATGCCCTTTCGTTATGAGAAATTCAAAGGTTAAGGGCTTCACACTTATCGAACTCATCGTTGTTATCGCTATCATCGGCGTACTCGCAGCTATCCTCGTACCTTCCATGATAGGCTACGTTGGCAAGTCCAAGCTTTCCACTGCTAACTCCAATGCTAAGCTCGCTTACACCAACACCGCTACCTACTGCACAGAGTGCGAAGTTGCTGGTAACCCTGTACCCGCTGGCACACAGGCTAACATCGACCTCGCTACTGTTAACACCGCAGCAGGCACATATCAGAAGGACGGCACAGAGCTCGACAAGGCTCTCGGTTCCCTCATGGGCGGTAACACCAACTCCGGCGTTGCAACCGTAGTTGTAGCAGCAGCAGGCGCTCCCGAGAAGTCCGCATGGGCTAAGACCACTTCCGACAAGTATGTTGGCGGTTATCCTCAGGAAGCTACCATCAAGACTGATGGAACAGGTTCCGGTACTGACTGGAAGGTTGACCTCTCTACAGCAGTTGCTTCCCAGGCTTGATCGAATTAGTGTGATACACTAACTGAATGAACGGATATATCCCCTCTCATATGGGAGGGGATATATTTTAGTTAGTTATAGTTTGCGTTTCGCACTGATTCTTACCACTGAACAGGAGCGTCCTGAGTAGAAGCTACAGGATAACCGCCGGTGTAGTTGTCGGAACCGGTCTTGTTCCACTTAGCATCAGAGGGAGCACCGCCAGAAGTAGAAATCTTAGCAAGACCTGCTGCAGAAGTACCGCCCATAAGGGACTGGAGAGCCGCCTCCATAGCTGTACCGTCCTTTGCATAAGTCTGGTTTGCAGAACCACCAGTAAGTGTGCAGAGAGTATCTGTCTGGTCAGCTACAGGATAGCCCTCAGTCTCGCACTCTGTGCAGTAGGTAGCTGCATTGTTGAAAGCGAGCTTAGCGTTGGAGTTAGCTGTAGCAAGCTTGGACTTTGCAACGTAGCCTATCATGGAAGGTACGAGGATAGCTGCGAGTACGCCGATGATTGCGATAACAACGATGAGTTCGATAAGTGTGAAGCCCTTAACCTTTGAATTTCTCATAACGAAATTCGGGGATCTTGCGAAGCCGCTTATAAGGCGGGTTTGCAGGGGCGGTGTATCAATTTTGTATCAGCGGGCGGTAGATATATCCGAAGTCGAGCAGGGCGACAGCGGCGGCAAGCTCATCGAAGGTCTTGTGGATATAGATATCCGAGACTGTCCTGACGCTGTGACCCATGAGGAGTTCGGCGCATCGGTGGTTCGCCCCGAGGGAGTCAAGGCGTGAGCGGAAGGTGTGGCGCAGATGATGCGGCGTGTGTCCGCTGTACTGCCGCTTCATATCCGCCCATATCCTGTCATAGGACATACCGAACAGAGGCTCGCCGTCAGCGGCTTTGCTCACATATTCTTCCACGAGGGGCACTATGTCGGGATGTATGGGGATGGTCCTGTCCCTGCCTGCCTCCGTCTTTGCGCCGCATATCAGATGCAGTCCCCCTTCGGTGTGAACGTTGTCGGGGGTAAGGGTCAGGAGCTCCGACCTCAGCCGCAGTCCCGTGTACAGGGTCATCACCAGTATATCGGCAAACTCCGACCGTGGGGAACGTATCACACGTTCCGTCTGCTCGGGTGAGAGTATCTTCACATCCCTCTTCTGCCTGTCCGTCCAGAGAAGGTCATCCGAGGTCAGCAGTGCCGCAGGGTCACGCTGTATCATCTCATTTCGGTATGCGTAGCCGAATACACCGCATATGACCGTGCGTATGTCGTCCACCGTCTTCTTCCCCCTGCCCCTGTTGGCTTCAAATACCTCAAGGATATCCGACAGCACCACATCAGATATATGCCTGTCATGGAGCGGCGAACAGTGGGCGAATGCGCAGGAGAGCGCCGTAAGGCGGCTGTCTGACAGGCGGTGTGAGCGAAATCTTATCCATTCTTCATACACCTGTGCAAACCTTGTCACCGACAAGGGGAGAGAGTGGTCGGACAAGGCTTTCTCCGCCTCTTTGATGGTGGCGTAGTAGCCGAGGAAGGAGGGCTTCTTGCCTTCGTGCATGGGGGACATGACCTTGTAGGGCTTCCTGAGTCCCTTGCATCTGATGATGGAACCTGTTCCGTTTTCTCTTTTCATTTTGTATCTCCTTTACTTTCAGTCGCAGCTTATTGAAGTCTGCGCTCACGGGTACAGATGCAAGGAACAAAGGAGAGGGGATAATGATTGTGCAAAACAAACAAAATATCGTACCGTTTTTTACTCTTAATGTACATTTTACTCTTTATCTATTGCAAATTTTATTAATATATTGTATAATGTTAATGTTGACTGTAACCATGTCCAAGTTTAGGCTTGATACATATACATGATACATACAAGTACTTTAAAGGAGCGATAGAAATGAAAGATTATAAGGCTGCCGATATACGCAATATAGCCATTGCAGGTCACAGCGGATCGGGTAAGACCACACTTGCGGAGGCGCTTATCTATAAAGCAGGTGCATCCGACAGACTGGGCAAGACTGCCGACGGCAACACCGTATGCGACTACGATCCCGAGGAGATCAAGCGCAAGGCATCGCTGTCAACGGCTCTGGCAAGTGTCGAATACAACGGACTGAAGCTCAACCTTCTTGATGCTCCCGGACTTTTTGACTTTGAGGCTGATATGCGTGAGGCTGTCTACGCTTCCGATACTGTACTTATCACGGTCTCGGGCAAGTCGGGCGTGAAGGTCGGCACAAAGAAGGCATACAAGCAGGCAGAGGCTCTCGGCAAGGCCAAGCTCTTTGTCGTTACAAAGGTAGACGATCCCGATGCCAATTTCTATAACGTGCTCACCGAGCTCAAGACCGAATTCGGCCCTACTGTGTGCCCCGTTATCGTACCCGTTATAAACAACCGACAGGTCGTATCCTACATCAACCTCATCGAGATGAAGTGCTACAAGTACGATGAGAAGGGCAATGTCACCGAGACGGATATGCCCGATGCGGATATCTCCGACAAGCTCGATTACCGTATCGACGGACTTGTTGCCGCATTCTCCGAGGCAGTTGCCGAGACGGACGAGGCACTTATGGAGAAGTTCTTCGAGGGTGAGACATTCACTCAGAAGGAGCTTGTCAAGGGTCTGCATGACGGCATGAACAGCGGTGTCATCACCCCTGTCATCTGCTGCTCCGACGTTACCATGGGCGGCATAGATATGCTTCTCAAGGAGATAGCCCTCCTGCTTCCCTCTCCTGCCGATACCAAGCCCATGACCGCATACAAGGGCGATGACCTTATCGAGGTGCCTGTGGATGAAAATGCTCCCGTAGGCGCATTCGTATTCAAGACAGTTGCCGATCCCTTCGTAGGAAAGATGAGCTTTATCAAGGTAGTTTCCGGCACATTCTCCGCCAACGCAGAGTACAAGAATGCGACAACAGGCGAGAGTGAGAAGATAGGCAAGATCTACACCCTCTGCGGCAAGAAGCAGATAGAACTCTCCAAGGCGTATGCAGGCGATATCTGCGTAGCCGTAAAGATAAACGCACAGACAAACGACACCCTCTGCGGCGGCAGCGTATACGAGTTTGAGAAGATAGACTTCCCCAAGCCCTGCTACAAGATGGCAGTCAAGGCAAAGGCACAGGGCGACGAAGCCAAGATCAGCACAGGCTTTGCCCGCATCATGGAGGAAGATCCCTCTATCAAGTTCTATCAGGATCCTCAGACAGTGGAATTTATCCTGGCAGGTCTGGGCGAACAGCATCTTGAAGTTGCGGCTGCAAAGCTCAAGAGCAAGTTCGGCTCCGATATCACCATCGCACCCAGGAAGATCGCATACCGTGAGACTATCCGCAAGAAGGTCAAGGTACAGGGCAAGCATAAGAAGCAGTCCGGCGGTCACGGTCAGTACGGTGATGTATGGATCGAGTTCGAGCCCTGCGTATCCGATGAGCTCGTTTTCGAGGAGAGAGTATTCGGCGGTGCAGTACCCAAGAACTTCTTCCCCGCAGTAGAAAAGGGCTTGCAGGAGTCCATGCAGAAGGGCATACTCGCAGGATGCCCCGTTGTAGGCGTGAAGGCAATACTGGCCGATGGTTCCTACCATCCCGTTGACTCCTCCGAAATGGCATTCAAGACTGCCGCAGGCATCGCCTTCAAGGAAGGCATGAAGCAGGCAGACCCCACCATCCTTGAACCTATCGGCTCTCTGAAGGTGCTCCTCCCCAACGACAACACAGGCGACGTTATGGGCGACCTCAACAAGAGAAGAGGACGTGTCCTCGGCATGAACCCTGCCGAAGAGAAGGGCATGACCATAATCGAGGCAGAAGTTCCCGAGCGTGAGATGGAGACATTCACCACTCAGCTTCGCCAGATCACCAGGGGCATGGGTACATTCGAGTATGATTTCGTAAGATACGAGCAGCTTCCCGCAAACCTCGTGAGCGAAGTCATCGTATCCCTGAACAACGACTGATCTCCGAAAAGATCGGATATAACAAAAATGAGGATCATTGCGATCCTCATTTTTTTATCTCTATGGGAACAAGCTTATCAAGATCATAGGGCGTTTCCTGATAAACGCAGAAGTTGAGCCAGTTGGAGAACATCAGATGGGCGTGGCCCCTCCAGTTGAAGAAGGGAGGCTTTTTCGGGTCGTCATTGGGGAAGTATTTATACGGCTTCTTTATGTCAAGCCCCTTGCCCACATCACGTTCATATTCATTGCGCAGAGTCAGGCGATCATATTCGGAATGACCCGTGGAGAAGAAAAGTCTGCGTGACCTGTCCACCACGATATGCACTCCCGACACCGATGAATACGTCACCACTTCAAGGGAGCGCACCTTGGCGATGTCATCCGCCCTCACCTCGGTGTGCCGTGAGTGGGGCACGATGAAGTCCTCATCAAATCCCCTTACCAGCGGATGCAAAGGAGATATCACCTTATGGGGGAACAGTCCGAACATCTTTTCGGGCAGCTCATATTTGGGTATGCCGTAGTGATGATAAAGCCCCGCCTGGGCGCCCCAGCATATATGAAAGACGGAGTACACATTTTCAAGCGACCAGTCCATTATCTCGCACAGCTCGTCCCAGTAGTCCACGTCCTCATATGCCATCTGTTCGACAGGCGCACCCGTAATGATAAGGCCGTCATATCGCTGACCCTTTATCTCGTCGAATGTGGTGTAGAACTTGTTCAGATGCGACGGCGGCGTATTTCTGGACACATGGCTCTTGGTCTGCACCAGGTCTATATCCACCTGTATCGGCGTATTGGACAGAAGCCTGAGAAGCTGAGTCTCCGTCTCTATCTTCTTCGGCATCAGGTTCAGGATCGCAAGTTTCAGCGGACGTATATCCTGATGCTGCGCCATCGTATTGGTCATCAGGAAGATATTCTCATCCCGCAGGACTTGTGCTGCGGGCAGATCGTCGGGGATGTTTATCGGCATCGTATTGCTCCTTAAAAAACGATAATTCCCCAAACAGGGCATATCCCCTGTTTGGGGCTTTCGGTAATATCCTTTCCCGAAAAGATCATATTATCTCTGCTCTTGAAAACAGATCCTTTGCCTTTTCTTCATCGGCAAACAGTTCACACAGTCCCTCAGCCAGATCCTCAAGGGGCTCACGCTCTTCGGACATGGCAACGAACATTCCCGCCTCGGAGTCGAATATGATATCCCGTATCAGATAGGGCGCACATTCGTTGAGGTACTGCACGGCTACCGCCTCCACGTCGTAGCCGTTGCCTTCAAAGCCTTCATCCGCACGCAGCGCAAAAAGCTCGGGATGGAATGTACCGTCGGTCTCAAGACAAAGGGCAAACCCCTCTTCTTCAACTATGTAAAAAGGTTCGATATTCATAATATATCCTCACACTGTTTCCCGTCCGCAAAGGGATCGGCTCATCACGAGCTCATCTTGGCCTTGTAGTCTTCCTTCAGCTTAGCCAGCTTCTTGGAGTCTTCCGCTCTCTTGGCTCTTGCCTCGTCCTGCAGCTTGCGTGTCTCATCTATGCCGCTGACGATGGTAGCCCATGTCTTTTCAAGGGTCTCCACCTGGATGGAGTTGCCGTTGGCAAGACGGGTGGTGAGCTTGGTCTGCTCAACTGTATTGGCAGCATTTTTGAGCAGAAGTTCATTGGTCTTCTCATCAAGTGCTTTCATGCTTTCAGCCTGTATCTTCTGGCGCTTGAGCATTACCGCCTGTGCGAGCGACTGCTTGAACACGGGCATGGTGATGATGAACGCCGAGTTTATCTTTCTTACAAGGTTCACGTTGGAGAATTCCATTGCCTTGAGCATGGGAACGGTCTGCATCGCAACGTTCTCCGCTATCTTCAGATCCATCACACGCTGTTCAAGGATGCTCCTTGTCTGTTCGAGGGTCTGGAGATCCATAGCCGTGGTGCCGGAATCGGGGTTGGCAGCAGCCTTCTCACGGTACTCCTCGATATACGCATCAAGCTCCTTGGAAGCCTGTTCGCCTGCCATGATGTACTTGAGGAGCTGCTTGTAGTACTCGATATTGGCATTGTACATAGTCTCGAGCTTGCGGTTGGACTGACCGATCTCATCCTCGTACTTCTTGAGCTGGATGTAGATCTTATCGACCTCATTGCCCATGTTGTTGTACTTTTCAAGTATCTTGTCGAGCTGCTTGCGGAGATTTGCGAAAAATCCCTTCTTGTCATCCGTCAGTTCCTTTGCGTCGAACTGCTCCATTATCTTGGCAAGGGCATTGAGCATCACGCTGGAGTCATCAAGCTGCGACATATTCATGGAGCGGAGCACCTGATCGGATGCCTTGGATATCTCCTCTGCCACTTCGTTGCCGAAAGTGATGATAGACTGGGGATCGTTGGCATTTATGGTGGATACCAGCTTATCTATCTCTTCGCTTGCGATAAGCTCCGCCTTGAGCTTGTCGGCGGTGTCTATGATAGAGTAGTTCTGGCTGTCACCTACCTGTATGTTGTAGTGGGCAGGCTCCTCTGTCGCCGTCTCAACAACGGCTCCCGTGGTCTCAACGACCTCCTGTTTTTCTTCTGAAGGAGTAAACTGAAGTGGCATGGTCATCTTCCTTTCTTGAACAGTCCCGCAAACAGTCCGCCCTTGTCCTTCCTGCGGGTCCTGGGGGCTGTGGGGATCTTGAATTTGGGGGCTCTGAGCCCGTAGGTATATTCACCTGTGTTATGTGTTTCAAAAGCCTTGTCCGAAACATATGTTTCGATATTGCGGTACCCCGACGGCGCAAATATCAGCACGTCAAATCCGAGATAGGAGAGCATCAGAAGCTGTGTACATTCGAGCTTGGAGAAGGGATCCTCTATGGTGTCCACAACTATGGCCTTGGGTATCTCCTTTGTAAAGTCGTACTGCTGCAGGAGCCTGAGTATACGCTCATTGAGGTTGAGTGCGACGTGCATCACATAGTCCACTGCCTCCTGCTCGCTGTCCATGATGAGCATACCTTCATCAAGGATAGCCTGCGCCTTTTCAAATATCATCCTTTGCAGATATTCCTGAAGGAAGCCGTATCTGTTGAGGCGGGAGTGCATCAGCCCGTCTATATCTATCTTGCTTCCCCTGTGATAGGGGCCGTACTGTCTTGATGCGGAGATCCCGGGGGAACGGTAGGCAGGTGCCTTGACGATGTATAAGGATCTGTATGTGATAAGATCCTCTATCATCTCCCAGTATGCGTTTATCTTCTGCATACCGCCCTCTACGCCGTTTATCTTGGCAAACACCACGGGGATGGTGACTATGTCGCCGTTGACCGCAAATCCGGGGCGGTACTTCGCCTCCTGATCCCACAGCAGATCTATCTCCTCATATGTGGTCTGAAGCACCACGGAGGCTATCTTTGTAAACTGCATCGCACGGAACATGGTATCCCCGTTGTAAAGCATGGTGTCAAGCTCTCGCTCCGCATTGTATGCCACGGTGGATACTTTCGCCTTCACGGGCGATGTGGGGAATGGCATCACGCTCCTTGACATACCGAGGCTCTCCCTCTGCATCTTAGCCGCAAAGGGGCATTTGTCGAATATGTCCTTCGCCGCATCATCGGGGGATATGCACAGCACATCAAATCCCGTCCGCTGGGCAAAGCACAGGAACAGCGTATCCTCTGCCGAAGGCACACCGTAGTAGAGTATCATGGGTATCTTGTCGGAAGTCACGCCTATGGCACGGCTTATGTATGTCATCTTCAGTGCGAGCATACCGCCTATGGCGAAAACGTCCGTCCCTGCCGCAGAAAGCATCTCTCCGAGCGCCTTCTGTGCGATGACCGTCCTCTCGCTGTCGCCGTTTACGGATATCAGGGAGCACAGCCCCGATATCACGGATGAAGGTGATGATGTGTCCACCGAGGACAGCAGCATCAGATTTTCCTTCGGGAGGGAGATTGGCTCATCTATCAGTGCAAAGGGCTTGCCTGATTTAAGTATATCCCCTTTCAGGTCAAAGAGGAAATTATTATACACATCCGGATCGCCGCATCCGGTAATAAGCAGAAAGTATACGGGGATCATTTCATTCTTGCTGAAATGTCCGCCCCTCGAATACAAACGGACAGAATGCTCTTCAAGCAGAGTATCGGTCAGATGCGCCATATCCGCCTGTATTGTCTCAACTATCCTCTCCATCGTACCACCTTGTTCAAAAACTTGCTCTTATCATTATACAGTATTTAACGATGAATGTCAAGATAAATGAAAAAGATCATACGGTTATCACTCTGCCCAGATCTTCCAGCCAGGTCTCTCCGTTGGCACGGTATGTGCGCTCCATATTGGTGATTATCACGGAGTTGGTATCCATCATGTTCTCATTGCCGTCCACATAGGTGCCTGTTGCACTTATGCAGTAGGGGACGCCCTCGTGCATACCGAGATATATCATGATATGTCCCTTGAACCACAGCAGAGAACCGATAGCCGCATCGTCAAGGACTTCCCTCTTCTCATCGGCAGTCATCTCACTGACATCCACGTTGTTCACGTTCGAGTACCCTGCGATCTGTCCCGACCCTCTCGGCAGCTTTATGCCGAAGCAGCGGAATATCTCCCCTGCCATGCCCGAACAGTCATTCGAGAAGTTGACGCCTGCCCAGCCGTATCTGTCGCCAAGGCGCTTCATAGCAAGCCTTATCACATTTTCAGATGTGTAGTCCAGATATCCGATGTTCACATCTTCCTTTATGGAAATGAGGGAGTATTTGTCCGTGATGTATCCGTCGGCCTTGCGGACGGGGAGCTTTACCACATAGCAGCCTGTTGTCTCACGGTCATTGATGAAGCGGGGGATGTCCTTCTTCTTCACAAGGGGTAGCCTTGTGCCCATGGGGATGAGCTGACCCGACAGGGAGGGAGCACGCACATCGTCCTGCAAACGCAGTTCACGTCCCGTGACCACCAGGAAATCCTCGGGTTCCATCCTCTCGACCCAGTCCTCACGGCTCTCGCAGAGGGCAACATATCTCTTGTTCACCCATCCCGAATATCCCTCAAAGATAACATAATACCAGTTCCCGTCCTTAGACTCATGCACCACGACAAGGGGACGGAAGGGCATATATTCACTGTACACCATCACGTCAAAGAAGCGGTCATCCTTATCTTCACCGATGAAGTCATAGGACGGGAAAGCCCTGAGTGATGACCTTGCGGTGGAATACCCGAACTTTACCTCCACGGTATCGGGTACGTTGTCCATGTCTGCGTTGTCGATGAGTTCATCCCAGTACGCCTGATCGGTAGGCTTGCCGCCGAGGAAGACCGACGACGGATCCGAGGGAGCGGAGATCTGCTCAAAAATGGAGCGCACGAAGCTGCCGTCTATCTCACCCTCTATATCGTAGATGGATATCGAAGAGTCTCCGACGCTCTCTGTCTGTGCGTTGAGACGGTTGAGGGTGGCGATCTCATCGGGGGTGTGAAGGATGCGCTCCTCGCTGTCGCCGAAAACGGCAGTGCTCTTGTATTTGTTTATCCAGAAGGAAGGGCTCGTCATGCTGTACGATACGCCGTCATTCATGCGGACATATTCGCTCATGCCCGCAGCATTCACCTGTACCGCTGCGGTAAGCACCATCGACAGGGCAAGCAGTGCGGATGTCAGTTTCCTAAGTTTCATCGGGTCACCTCTGTTAATATGATCTTCTATGATTCAAAGCTCTGCTTTCAAGAAAGCAGCGGCAAGCGAAAGCTTGCCGATATTCAGTAGGGGATTGTATCCCCTACTGAATATCAAGATGGAACCCATGCCACCAAATGGCATGAGCTGCCATTTAGAGGCGGGGGACATC
>JAFUHM010000042.1 GCA_017468865.1 Oscillospiraceae bacterium
TCACATACAGATATAAAAGGTTTAAGAAATATTATTCAAAAATAGGTTATAATTAAGGGTAAATATGATAGAATATATACTGTATTATCGGGTGAACTATGTCTAATTGTGATAACTGCGTAAATTATGTGTACGATGAGGACGAGGACTTCTATGTATGTATGGCAAAGCTCGATGAGGACGAGATGTACCGATTTGTGACAGGCTCATACAGGGAATGTCCCTATTACAGTCCCGATGATGAATATGCCGTGGTACGGCACCAGATGTGAAATGGATAGACTTACCGATATATCAGTTATCCGTGATGTGATGGAGCGGCACGGATCCACTTTTTCAAAGGCTCTGGGTCAGAATTTCCTTGTAAATCCCACTGTATGCCCGAGGATAGCCGAAATGGGGAATGCCCGCCCGGGCTTCGGCATCATAGAGATAGGCACAGGCATAGGAGTGCTTACCCGTGAACTGGCGCTCAGAGCGGACAAGGTCGTTGCAGTGGAGATCGACACACGGCTCATCCCCATACTTGATGAGACGCTGGCGGAGTTCGACAACATCAGCGTGATAAATGCCGATGTGCTCAAGACCGATCTTCATGAGGTCATCAGACGTGAGTTTGACGGACTGGATGCCGCTGTATGCGCAAACCTCCCCTACTATATCACGTCTCCCGTGATAATGTACCTGCTTGAATCACGGCTCCCCGTGAAAAGCATCACCGTAATGGTGCAGAAGGAAGCAGGAGTGAGGATCTGCGCCGCACCCGGCACCCGTGAATGTGGAGCAGTCAGTGCGGCAGTGCGATACTACGCCGAGCCCGAGATACTGTTCAATGTCTCACGGGGGAGCTTTTATCCGCCCCCTAATGTGGACTCATGCGTCATAAGGCTGAATATTCGTGAGACTCCCCCCTTCAAGGTGGATGAGGGAATATTCTTCAGGATGGTGCGCGGCGCTTTTTCACAGCGGAGGAAGACTCTGGCAAACTCACTTTCATCTGTCGGCATCGGCAAGGCTGACACCTTCGCCGCCCTTGACAGTCTCGGCATAGACAAAAACATCCGTCCGGAGCAGATGACACTTGAGGACTTCGGGCAGCTGTACAGAAAATTATACATATGATAAACATATTCTACGAACATATACTTGAAGGATGCGGGCAGAGAAGCATTTCCGAAGAGGAGGGGCTCAGGCTCGCACAGGGGTACGGCATCACAGGCCTCGAATGTGACCTGTGGCGGCTAAGAGACAGGGATAAGAAGCTGCTCTTCGATGACTGCGGCATTAGAGTGAGGTCTGTGTATCAGATGTTCACCCGTGAACAGGTGTCGGAGGGACGGCTGACAGCAGACCTCCTTGAAACTGCTTCTTTCTACGGTGCCCGAAAGGTGCTTGTCATCCCCGCACTTGATACTCCCCTGCCCGATGCCGCAGATATGCTCAGCGCCATCTGTGAGAAGGCGAAGGGATACGGCATCACCGCCATGATCGAAGATTACGATGATGTGCGTTCGCCCTGCTGCAGGAGCGATGACATAGCCTTCCTTCTGGAAAATGTCACGGATCTCGGCGCCGTATTCGACACAGGCAACTTTGCATACTGCCTTGAAGACGAGCTTGATGCTTTGGAGCGTTTTACAGACAGGGTCGTTCATGTGCATCTGAAAGACCGTTCACGCACTCCCTCGGGAGAGGGCAAGGAAGATACGGGCGGACAGATGATGTACCCCTCGCCCGTCGGAAGCGGATACATAAGGACGGATATGATCCTTGACCGTCTTTCGGCGGCAGGCTATGGGGGAGACTTCACCATAGAGCACTTCGGCGCACGGGATCAGTTTGAGACAATGAGAGCGTCCGCAGATCATTTACACAGGAAAGGACTGTTGTGAGCCATGAAAGAAAAGATCTTAAAGCTATGCGAAGATGCCGTAAAGAGCAGGATCTCTCCGCAGAACTTCTACAGGCTGCTCGATGAGATCTCACAGAGCGAGGAATGTGAAGACGACCTCGCCTGCATCATCGAGGATGCGATGATGGAGCTCGACATGACGGGCGGCATCAGCCGCACCGCTGTGAAAGAGGCGGCTCAGATGATCGCAGAGGAGATAGGGAATATATGATCCGTGTCCACATCTGGAATGAGAACATACACGACAGGGAAGACTATGTCAGGGCCGTGTATCCCGACGGGATACACGGGGCTCTTGCGGACATCTTCAGGGATGAGGATGTGCGTGTGACAACAGGCTTTCTTGATGAGGATGAACAGGGACTTCCCGAGAAGGTGCTCGCAGAAACGGATGTGCTTATCTGGTGGGGACACTGCGCACACGACAGGGTTACGGATGATACCGTTTCCCGTGTCATAGGACATATCCATGCAGGCATGGGCTTTATCCCTCTCCACTCTGCGCATCACAGCAAGGTGTTCAGGGCATTGTGCGGGACTACCGCCAATCTGAAATGGCGCAACGATGACCGTGAGCGGATATGGACAGTCGATCCCCATCATCCCATCGCACAGGGGATACCCGAACATTTTGAACTTGACACGGAAGAGATGTACGGCGAACCTTTTGACATACCCTCACCCGATGAAGTGGTGTTCATGGGATGGTTCGCAGGCGGCGAGGTGTTCCGCAGCGGCTGCACATTCACACGGGGCGGAAGGATATTCTATTTTCAGCCGGGGCATGAGACATATCCCACATACAAAAATGAGTATGTCCGCCGAATCATAAGGAATGCGGTATTCTGGGCGGCTCCCGCGGGAAAGCGCACAGGCATCCCCGTCACAAATCCGCCTTCACTTGAAAATAATTGAACGTACCGCAGGGTAATACGGCTGCGGACAGAAAGAGCAGGATATGAGGATCGGTGCTGATGTGGGCGGATCGGCGGTAAAGCTTATCTGCACGGATGACGGCGGCAATGTGCTGTCCATGAGAAGATATGCCTCTGACGGCAGTGCGGAGCATCTTGCCGAAGAGCTGAAGACGCTCGCAGGCGATGCTTCTCTCGATGAGGCAAGGATAACGGTCACGGGAGTAGGCTCGGGGCTCTTTGGTAAGCTCCCCTGCAAGACGGAGTACATCAGCGAATTTGAGGCATTCTCCCGAGGGGGGCAGATAATCGCACACAAGGAAAATGCTCTCATAGTCAGCATGGGTACAGGTACCGCATTTGTCATGGCAAGGCGTGACAAATATGACTATCTCGGAGGCAGCGGTGTCGGCGGCGGAACTCTCTGCGGCCTGTCGCTCCTCACCACCGGCGAGGGCAATATCTACAACATCAAGGACATGACCCGACTCGGGAACACGTCCAATGTGGATCTTACGGTAGGAGACATAAGCGTGGGAGACGTGGGTCTCCCTGCCGACCTTACCGCTGCAAACTTCGGCAAGGCGGATATAGACGATTCCGAATATGACATCGCCGCAGGCCTTGCTAATATGATATATCAGTCGGTGGGCGTAATGGCGGCATTCGCACTCAAAGGCACGGATGTGAAGACTGCCGTATTCGTGGGCGCAATGTCGGAATTTGACGTGGGAGCAGGGATGCTGCGTGCAGTAGGCGGACTTCACGGATATGAATTTATAATGCCAAGATGCGGTGCCTTTGCAGGTGCCTACGGCTGTGCTGTGACAGGTCTGGGAGAGGACAGCATAACCGCAGCGATAGAAAGGGAAATGGAAAAGATAAGAAACGGCGCAGGCAAATACTGAGAAACGATGCCGTTTCCGTTACGAGAGGTGTTTGACATGGCGGACTATTTAGGACTTACAAATGAATCAGCAAGCAAGATACTTGAAAGTATGCCGAAGGATGAGACTCTTTATGACCTGGCTGAGGTATACAACGTATTCGGCGACACTACACGCATACGCATTCTGTACGCACTTCTCCAGTCGGAGATATGCGTAAACGACATATCCGTGCTTCTCGGGATGAGCCAGACCGCTGTATCGCATCAGCTCAGGGTGCTCAAAAACAATAAGCTGGTAAAGTTCCGTAAGGAAGGCAAGGTCGTCTACTATTCTCTTTCCGACGATCACATCAAGAGCATAATCGAGATAGGCATGGAGCATGTAGAGGAATGATATACACACCTCTTACCAAAAAAGCCCTGCTCCTTGCTTATAATGCTCACATGGGGCAGACTGACAGATCCGGGCTCCCGTATATCTTTCACCCCTATCATCTGGCAGAGCAGATGGACGATGAGTACAGCTGCTGTACCGCACTGCTGCATGATGTGGTGGAGGATACGGACATCACCCTTGAGGATCTGCGGAAAGAGTTCCCCGAGGAAGTGGTCAGGGCAGTGGATCTGCTCACTCACAGGGACGGCACAGATTATCTTGACTATGTGAGGAACATGAGAGGCAATGATATAGCCGTAAAGGTCAAACTTGCAGATCTTGCGCATAACAGTGACCCTGACCGTATGGAAAACACTTCCGAAAGGGACGGGCAGCGTCTGGAGAAATACAAAAAAGCTAAGCAAATACTTGAAGAGGTCAACTGATGAGAATACAGAAAAGTCTTTCGGCGATAGCCGCTGCTGTTGTGCTGGCGGTATCCCTTTCCTCCTGCCTGAGCAGTTCACCGGCAGGAAACACATCCGATACTTCCGCCGCCACGACTGCCGCTGAGGTATCCGAGACGGGAGTTCCCGCATTTGCTGCCTCCTCCGCAAGGGACATACCTTCAACGGAGCTGGTAAAGGAGATACATCTGGGCTGGAACCTGGGCAACACCCTTGACGCTACCATCGGCGAACCCACCGGCAATGAGACGCCGAAGGACTGGGAGACTGCCTGGGGCAATCCCGCAACCACCAAGAATATGATAGATTCCGTGCATATGATGGGCTTCAACGCTCTGCGGCTGCCTGTTACATGGGAAGGGAAATTCGGCGGGGCACCCGATTACAAGATAGATGAGGCATGGCTTGCCCGTGTAAGGGAGATCGCCGACTACGCCTTTGAAAATGAAATGTATGTCATCATAAATATGCACCATGAAGAGTGGAATATGCCCACGGCAGAGAATGCCGCTCCTGCCGAAGAGAAGCTCCGTGCCCTGTGGGGACAGATAGCCGACTACTTTGCCGACTACAACGAAAAGCTGATCTTCGAGTGCATGAACGAACCCCGTCTGAAGAATACCCCTTTGGAATGGACAGGCGGCAACAAGGAATCAAGAGACATCATCAACGGATGGAACGAGGCTTTTGTGGACACCATACGCTCAAAGGGCGGCAACAACGCAGTACGTCACCTGATGATACCCGGCTATGCCGCATCTTCCTCCGAGTCGGTGCTCAGCGATATCACAGTCCCCGACGATGACAAGGTGATAGTTTCCGTTCACGCTTATATCCCGTATAACTTTGCGCTGGCTGAACCTGACAATGCGGTGACGGAATGGTCGGCTGACAAGCCATCCGACACAAGGGATATAGACAACCTCATGATGGTGCTCGATGAGCTATTCCTGAAAAAGGGACACGCTGTCATCATCGGTGAGATGGGTACACGCAACCGATTCAACAATGATGCAAGGGCAGACTGGGCAAGATACTACATCTCTACAGCAGCATCCCACGGAGTCCCCTGCTTCTGGTGGGACAACAACGCATTCGTCAGCGGCGAGACATTCGGCCTGCTCGACAGAAAAACGCTGGAATGGCGTTATCCCGAGATAATTGACGCAATGAACGAGGCGAAAAAGTAATGGATATTCTCCGTTTTGAAGAGGCCTGCGCCCGTGTGAGGAACGGCGAGAGACTTATCAAGGGGATAGGCACGAAGGGTGAGGGCTCTGTCCATGCGGTACTGAAGAATTACTTCGAGAAGGACAAACAGTCACAGGAAATGCCCATAGGCCGCTTTATTGCCGATATTGTCGGGGAAGACGGCATAGTGGAGATACAGACTTCCCATTTTGCAAACCTGCGTGACAAGCTCGAAGCATTCCTTCCCGTCAGCCGTGTGACAGTGGTGTTCCCCGTATATGTGAACAAGGATATCGTCACCATGACACATGAGGGAACGGTGATCGCAAAAAGGCGCTCTCCCCTCAAAGGCACCGCCTTTGACATTTTCAGGGAGATATATCCCATAGCATCATTTCTTACAGACAGCAACCTCTCCATACACATAATGATGCTCGAATGTGAGGAATACCGCATCAGACAGGAAACCGACAGCAAGAGGGCAAAGCCTCATGTATCCGACAGGTTCCCCACCAAGCTCGTGGATGAGATACGAATAGACTCACCCGAGGACTGGGAACAGCTTATCCCCTGCCTGCGAAAGAGCGAATTCACCTCCACCGACCTTATCAACATACATCACATCTCACGCAAATACGCATCCGTAGCACTGTCTGTCCTGCATAAGGGCGGCATACTCCGCAGGATAGGCAAAAGAGGCAACGCTTTCAGATACCTGTATTACAAGAATACTGTGTAAATCATTACACTTTCACCGTCCTGCCGGCACTCTCGGCAGGACGGATTTTTTTATGTGTTGTTATGTTACAATAGATCTTAGACACAAAAAGAATAGAAAAACAACTCTCAATATGATATAATGTTAAGTGCTAACCAACCAAAATATCAAGAAAAGAGAGTTGTTCCATGAATAGTATAGCACAAGAAGCACGGTTTCGTCAACGGGTAGTGAAATATTTTTACAAACACGGAGCTACAAAAGCGTCCATACGCTTCAAGGTATGCCGTCAGTCGGTGTATAACTGGGTGGCAAGGTATGACGGGACGTGGAAAAGCCTGGTGGAACGCAGCCACAGACCTCATCATCACCCGAAAGAGCACACACAGGCTGAAAAAGAAATGATACTGCGCCGTTACCCGTACCACAAGAATGACATGATCGCACTCTGGGACAGTCTGCGCAAAAACGGCTATAAACGCAGTTACTGCGGTATGCTGAGGGTGATAAAAAAGTGGGTATTCCCGGAGCAGAAAAGGCGCACAGCTCGTAAGCCGAAGCCTTATGCAAGGGCATGGTATCCGGGTCAGAAGGTGCAGGTCGATGTGAAATTCGTGCCATCTGAATGCGTTGTAAACGGTGTGAAATACTATCAATACACGGCAGTTGATGAATGTACAAGGTTCTGTTTCAGAGAAATGTACGAGGAGCACAGCACCTACAGTTCTGAGGACTTCATAAAAAAGCTGTTGAAAGCATTCCCGTTCCCGATCAGGGAGATACAGACTGACAATGGCACAGAGTTTACGACAGCGCTTCTGACAAAGGATAAGCAGCACAGAACACTGTTTGAGGCGATCCTTGAGAACAATGATATCATCTACCATCGCATCAGGGTAGCGACGCCGAGGCATAACGGAAAGGTGGAGAGACAGCATCGTGAGGACGGCAAACGTTTTTACAGCAAGCTGCGGATGTATAGCTTAGAGGACGGCAGAAAACAGCTGGCAGCGTACAACAAGCGTTCAAACAACATACCAAAGGTCTGCCTGAAGTTTAAGTCGCCCAACAAAGTACTTGAAGACCACCTTTCGGTGATGTGGTGAGCTGCCGCAAAATCACCTCTTTCCGTCGCCTCCGGCTCCTCCAAGAGGTGATTTTGCCAATATCTGCTTAATGTCATATTATTTTTGAGGGTGAGTGTCCAAGATCATTGACAAGTGAACA
>JAFUHM010000043.1 GCA_017468865.1 Oscillospiraceae bacterium
CACCGTCATGTCGGCGGATGAGCTCAGGCAGATGATGACCGAAGAACAAATACAATGATGCAAGACGGAGGAGGTCCACAATGCTTTACGACAACAAGATACTGATAGGATATGCAGGGGAAAGGCCCGTGTACATCTACCCTTCCATGGCAAACCGTCACGGCCTTATATCGGGTGCCACCGGTACAGGCAAGACTGTGACCCTGCGTGTGATGGCGGAGGCATTTTCCGAAATGGGAGTGCCTGTGTTCCTTGCGGATGCAAAGGGCGATCTTGCAGGCATAGGCTACAAGGGCGAGCAGACGGAAAGCGTAGCGTCCCGTGTGGAGAAGTTCGGGCTTGACAAGCTGGGCTTTGAGTACAGGGGATATCCCGTGTCATACTGGGACGTGTACCAGAAGGGCGGCATCCCTCTGCGCACCACCATAACCGAAATGGGACCCATGCTCCTGTCACGCATACTCGGCCTTAACGACACCCAGACCGCCATCATGGACGTTATCTTCAAGATAGCCGATGATGAGGGGCTGCTCCTTATAGATACGAAGGATCTTAAGGCGATGCTCACCTATGCAGGGGAGAATGCGAAGGAGTATTCCCTGAAGTACGTCAACCTTGCCAAGCAGTCCATGGCAGCCATCATGCGCAGCGTGGTGAGCCTTGAGGCAAACGGCGGCGATCTGTTCTTTGCGGAGCCCGCCCTTGACATACATGATATGTTCTCCGCAGACAAGGACGGCAGGGGCCGCATAAATCTGCTTGACTGCCGTGAGCTCATGCTCAACCCCGTGATGTACGCCACCTTCATGATGTGGCTCATATCCGAGCTTTTCGAGACCCTGCCCGAGGTAGGCGATATGGACAAGCCGAAGATGGTGTTCTTCTTTGATGAGGCGCATATGCTCTTTGACGGTGCGCCCAAGGCGATGCTTGACAAGATCTCCCAGCTTGTGAAGCTCATCCGTTCAAAGGGCGTGGGCATATATTTCATCACCCAGACACCGCAGGACATCCCCGACAGCGTACTTGCCCAGCTTGGCAACAAGGTGCAGCACGCACTTCATGCATACACCCCTGCCGAGCAGAAGAAGATGAAGGCGGCGGCTCAGTCTTACAGGGAGAATCCCGAATTTGACACCTACACCGCATTGGGAGAGTTAGGAGTAGGTGAGGCTCTCATATCCGTACTTGACCTTGAAGGCATCCCGACTGTCGTTGAGAGGGCGAAGGTGCTTCCTCCGCAGTCGCTGCTCGGTGCTCTTGATGACGGTGTGCGCCGTATGCACATCGCCGCCGATCCCCTTTATAAAAAGTACTATGAATATGTAGATAACGACAGCGCATATGAGTTCATGCAGCGCCGTCAGATGGAGGCGGCTGAGGCGGCGGCAGTTGCTGCTGCCCTCGCAGAGGAAGAAAAGAAGAAGGCGGCTGCAAAGAAGGCTGTCGGCAAGGCTGTTTCCTCCACCGGTAAGAGCGTAGCCGGCACCCTCGGACGTGAAGCGGGCAACGCTCTCGGCAAGACCGTCGGCGGTGCATTCGGCAAGCGTCTCGGCGGAAATCTCGGAGCATCCCTCGGCAGAGGCTTATTCGACACCCTCTTTAAAAGATAGCAGGCTGAGCCTGCACCGTCGGCAGTGCTGACAGCCAATATGCCGAGCTTTTTTAGAAAGGCACGGCAGAATAGATCAACGAAATCGCCCCGCCCCGTGGGCGGTCGGCAGTGCCGACAGCCGGTTCGTTCATTCGTTTATATTGGGCATATGTTACATGGCACGACCATTTAACGATAGCACATAATAGTATATATTTTATAAATTAATAGAGAATATAACAGAGAAAAACAAAGGACAGGAGATACCATGGTGATTTTTGCGGATATCGACGGGACGATGAGGGAGTATCATCTCGGCTTCCTTCCCTCCTCGGCGAAGGCGCTCGACAAGGCGAAGGAAAACGGGCATACCCTCATCCTGTGTACGGGACGTTCCGTCGGCATGATACCGTCGGATGTGCCCTTGGAGAAGTTTGACGGCATGATCTGCGGCGGCGGGTGCTATCTTTCCTACAAGGGTGAGGTCATCAGGAACGACTTTATCGACGACCGCATCATGATGAAGTACAGGGACTGGTTTGACCGCATCGGTGCGCCCTATGCCCTTGAAACATATGAGGGGATGTTCCTCACTCCCGCCATGTCCGAGGTAGTGGCAAAGGGGCTTCTGCGCATGGACTCCCCCGATGCGGACGATGCACCGGGGCTTCGTGCGGAGAAGATAGACCCGGCACGCAGAGTCGAGGAGTTTGACAGGCGGGGGCTTCACGTCAGCAAGATCTCCTTCTGCCTTGAACCGGAGCAGTACGCCCGGTTCGATGTCCCCGATGAGGACGGGCTCTCCCTCATCACCTTCAACGATGCCGATGACGGACGTGTCCACTGTGAGATGGTGGGCAGGGGGTGCGACAAGGGGAGCGCCCTTGTTCAGATGACGAAGTTCATAGGGGCGGACATTTCCGACACCCTCATGGCAGGCGACAGCATGAATGATGCTGATGCTTTCCGTGCGGCAGGTCATTCCCTCTGCATGGGCAACGGCAATGAAGCGGTGCGGGCGCTTGCCGATCATGTGACCGTCCGCTGCGAGGAAGACGGCTTTTACAAAGGGCTCGCCGATCTCGGGCTCATATGACACGGATAAGGTAACAGGGAGATAATATGTACGACAACGAACAGACCATATCAAAGGCGATACTGGTAACGGTAGACACAGGCGAATTTGATGCCGAGGTATCCGTAAAGGAGCTGCGTGAGCTTGCCCGCACTGCGGGAGCGGAGACTGCGGGCATCGTCATACAGAAGCGTCCGTCCCCGGATAATGCCACATACATCGGGAGCGGCAGGCTTGCCGAGCTCAAGGACGAGGCGCAGATGCTCGGTGCAGATCTCCTCATCTTTGACTGCGAGCTGACCGCCAACCAGACACGCAGCATCGAGGAGATAACGGACATTCGGGTGATCGACCGCACCACTCTTATCCTTGACATATTCGCCATGCGTGCGGCATCCGCAGAGGGGCGCATACAGGTGGAGCTGGCTCAGCAGAAGTACCGCCTTGCCCACCTTGCGGGAAAGGGCGTTCAGCTTTCCAGGCTCGGAGGCGGCATCGGCACCAGAGGTCCCGGCGAGACCAAGCTCGAGACCGACAGGCGGCACATCCGCACACGCATATCCCAGCTTGAGGATGACCTGGAGGAGATACGCCGCCACCGTGATCTCATCCGCCGCCGCCGAAAGAAGGACAGCGTGCAGACCTGCGCCATAGTGGGCTACACCAACGCAGGAAAGTCCACTCTCCTCAACGCCCTCACGGGTGCAGGGGTGCTTTCCGAGGACAAGCTCTTTGCCACCCTTGACGTGACGAGCCGTTCCCTGTCCCTGCCTGACGGACGTGAAGTCCTGCTCTCCGACACCGTAGGCCTTATCAGAAGGCTGCCCCACGAGCTTGTCAACGCCTTCCGCTCCACTCTCGAGGAGGCTGCGAACGCCGACATCATCGTGAATGTGATCGACATTTCCTCTGAGACTGCCGAGGAGGAGCAGAGGGTCACAAATGAACTTCTCACCGATCTCGGCTGTGCGGACATCCCCCGTGTGATCGTCCTCAACAAGTGCGACAAGCTCCCCGGTGCGGAGAATATCCCCGAGGATGACACCACCGTCCGCATATGCGCTAAGACGGGAGAGGGCTTTGACAGGCTTTTGGACAAAATAGCCAAAAATCTCCCCGGCGGATACAGGCGCATGACCCTCACCATACCCTACGACAAGCAGGGTCTGATTAATGCGGTGATAGAGGACGGCGGCAAGGTATTCTCCACCGACTATACCGAAGACGGCGCAGTCATCGACTGCCTGATAAGCGACAGAGTGCTGTCCCGCATATGACAGGGTGAGCCGAAAGGCTCACTTTTCTGTTTGCACCTGCCCCCTTTCCCCACATTTCCCCCACGTCTCACCCACTATACACACAGTATATTTTATCGTTAGATCCTAAGAAATATACAAATGGTTACGAAGTTTTAGTCAAAAGTTACAAATTGGTGGCAAAGAAATTTGGATATTTATATTCGGTTTTTTTCCAAAAGACCTTGAAATTTTCCCGAATAAAGTGTATAATGTATTTAAGTGGTAATTTTGCCCTAAAAGTGGTGAAAAGTGGTGAACTTTCAACATCATGTTGAAAGTTCCGTTGAAACCGCATACCGCCGATCCTTTCTGAAAGGGTCTTTATCCGAAGGGAGTGAGACGATGAAGCCTTTGATGGGTACTTATAACCCTACCATGGACGCAAAGGGACGTATGGCGTTCCCTGCGAAGCTGCGTGATCAGCTCGGCTCAGGCTTTGTCATCACCGTCGGATTTGAGGGCTGCCTTTATGTCTACTCCGAGGATGAGTTCGATAAACTCAATCAGAAGCTTGAAGCTGTTTCGGGCACCGCAGGCAGACAGGCTCTGCGCCGCATCTATGCCGGCAGCGAGTATCCCGAGTGCGACAAGCAGGGCCGTATCCAGATAAGTCAGAAGCTCCGTGAATACGCAGGGCTCGACCATGACATCACCGTCATCGGCAACCGCAACCGTGCCGAGAT
The DNA here is from genome assembly GCA_017468865.1 of Oscillospiraceae bacterium. Lineage (GTDB taxonomy): Bacteria > Bacillota > Clostridia > Oscillospirales > Ruminococcaceae > Huintestinicola. The sequence continues at coordinate 4,651 of JAFUHM010000043.1, forward strand.
ATGGGACACCGCCCGCTACGAGGAGCAGAACATGAAGTTTACCGTTGAGGAGCTGGCACAGGCTCTGGACGGTGTTGCCTTCTGATGTTCTCACATATCCCCGTCATGCTCCGTGAATGTATGGAGCTGCTGGACATACGTCCCGACGGCATATATATAGACGGCACCTGCGGAGGTGCAGGCCATTCTTCCGAGATAGCACGACAGCTCAGGGGCGGCAGGCTTGTGGGCATAGACCGTGATCCGGATGCGGTGGCGGCGGCAAGAGAGAGACTTGCCCCCTACCCTGCGGAGGTCGTGCAGGGCAATTACGACGAGATAAGGGATATCGCCGACAGATGCGGCATAGACAAGGCAGACGGCATCCTTCTCGATCTGGGAGTATCCTCCTTTCAGCTTGACAATGCAGAGCGGGGATTTTCCTACCACAATGACGCTCCTCTCGACATGAGGATGTCAAAAAGCGGCATGACTGCTGCGGAGCTTGTCAACACATTCTCCGAGGAGCAGATCACCGATATACTATATAAATACGGCGAGGAGAAGTTCGCTCCCCGCATATCCCGTGCAATAGTCAGAGCCCGTGAGCAGTCTCCCATAGAGACTACCTCACAGCTTGCAGATATAGTGGCATCAGCCTATCCTGCGAAGTTCCGCCGTGACAAGAACCCGTCAAGGCAGACTTTCCAGGCGATACGCATAGCCGTGAACGATGAGCTTTCCCACCTTGACGCCGCACTTGATGCGTGCCTTGATGTGCTGGCTCCCGGCGGCAGGCTGGTGATCATCACTTTCCACAGTCTGGAAGACCGGATGGTCAAGCGAAGATTTGCAAACTGGGCCGATCCGTGTATCTGTCCTCCCGACTTTCCTGTGTGCGTCTGCGGCAGGAAGCCGAAGGGACATACGGTCACAAAAAGACCTGTCACCGCTTCCGACGAGGAGCTTGACATCAATCCCCGCAGCAGAAGCGCCAAGGTAAGAGCTTTTGAGGCGAACAACGAAAAGGGGGTTTGAAGCCGATGAACAGTGCGGCATATGACCTTTCAAGATATGAGACTGAACCGAGACCCAGGCTTCAGGAGATAGAGAAGCCGCAGATGGTGCCCGTGCGCCCCGGTATACCCAAGGGCATGATCGCCGTGATCATTGCGGTGATCGTACTGTGCCTGGCAGACGTTATGGCGTGCGTATATTCCCGCTCCCGCATAAACGAAGTCCATGCGGACGTGCTCACAGCCAAGGCTGAGCTGACTCAGCTCGAGCAGGAGAATGCCAGGATGATAGCAGCCATCGAGGAGAAGAGCTCCCAGAAGGCTGTGGAGGAATATGCGGTCAAGGTGCTGGGTATGCAGAAGCTGGAGCGTTCCCAGACAGAATACATCAGTATAGAAAGCGGAAATCACGCTGAGGTCAGCGACCGTGAGGAGACTGTGTTCGAGAAGATAGCGGACACCTTCGACAAGCTCACCTCAAAGGATTGACCGCATCAGGCTATGACCGTCAGGCTCACGCTTGACGGTTTTCCAGTAGAATATCCGTTCATGCTGTTTCCCTGCCGATCCATAGACGGGGGACAGCATCTGTGGGACAAGTCAGATCCGGGGATGACAATGGCAACATACAAAACATCAAATCATATGAAGACCCGTCTGGTGGAGATATTCGCCGCCGTCATAATAATCGGCGGAGCGGTGGATGTCTGCAAGCTCGTTGAGACGGGTGCGTTCAATCACAGCAAGTTTGCTGCCATGGCAAACGACAACCAGTTCGGCTCTACCACCGTAAAGGCGGCAAGGGGAAGCATCTATTCCGCCGACGGCAAGATACTTGCCCAGTCCTCCACGGTGTACAATATAATAATTGCCCCCGGCACCATCAACAATGCCAATATCGCATCGGAAGACCGTGATGCCCAGATACAGACATTGTGTACCATCCTTGCGGAGGAGCTGGGGGACAAGCTCACCGACGGCATAAACGGGGTGCAGAACTATTTCTATGACCCCGACACCGCCAACAAGAAGTGGATAAAGGTGGCGACCAAGGTGGGCAAGCCCGAGTGGGACAAGATCCGTGAGCGTGCCAAGGAAGCAGGCATCGTGGGAAATCTCGTCTACTCCGAGCAGGATACACAGCGCTACTATCCCCAGGGGACGATGGCGGCTGCGGTCATCGGATTTACCAACTACGAGGGCGACGGCATATACGGTGTCGAGTCCTACTACAACGACAGCCTTGCGGGCGTGGACGGAAAGATAATCTCAGCCCGTGACGGCAACGGCAACGAGCTCCCCTACGATGAGGGAGAGGCATATCAGGCGAAGGACGGCGACTCCCTCTACCTCACCATAGACACCACCCTGCAATACTGGGTGGAGAGCGAGCTTGATGCCTGCGTGCTCAACAACAACGTGCAGGAGCGTGCCTGCGCCATCATCATGAACTGCAAGACGGGCGCCATCCTTGCAATGGCATCATCACCGGGCTTTGACCTCAATGACAGGGGCACTATCTATTCCCCTCTGGCTCAGCGTGAGCTTGAAAAGTACAAGGAGGAGAACCCGGAGGACGAGGAAGGATACGATCAGCTTTATGCACAGTACCGTGAGGCACAGTGGAAGAACAAGGCGGTAACAGAGCCCTATGAGCCGGGATCGGTATTCAAGGTCATCACCGCATCCGCCGCACTCGAGGAGACTGCCATAGACATGAACTCCACCTTCGTCTGCAACGGCGGCATCCATGTAATAGACAGAGATCTCAAATGCTGGACAAAGGGCGACCACGGCACACAGAACCTCGTCCAGGCGATGACCAATTCCTGCAACCCTGCCTTCGTGCAGATAGGACAGCGCCTCGGCATCGACAAGTTCCAGCAGTATTACAAGGCTTTCGGCTTTACGGAAAAGACGGGCATAGACCTCCCCGGTGAATCCCAGGGACTTTACATCGGCGGAGAGGACATGGGGCTCGTTGAGCTTGCCTCCTGTTCCTTCGGCCAGTCAAACTCCGTCACTCCGATACAGATGATAACCGCATATGCGGCATCCATCAACGGCGGCTACCTCCTTCGCCCTCATGTGGTGGAGAAGATAGTGGACTCCAACGGCAACATAACCATGACCGCAGACACCACCCCCCGCAGACAGGTCATCTCGGATGAAGTCTCCGCGCAGATGCGTGACATACTCGAGCAGGTGGTATCCGGCAACGGCGGCGGAAACGCCTATATCAAGGGCTACCGCATAGGCGGCAAGTCGGGTACGGGTCAGAAGCTCGAGAAGTCCCGCCAGACAGGGGATCTCGACCTGTATGTTGCATCCTATTGTGCCTTTGCCCCTGCGAATGACCCCGAGATCATCATGCTCTGCATGGTGGACGAACCCAAGGGAAGGGACGCAGGCGGCTCCCTCAGATACTACGGCTCCATGGTGGCAGCGCCCGTTGTGGCTAATGTCCTCAAGAAAGCGCTCCCCGAACTGGGGTATTATCCCGAATATACCGAGCAGGAACTTGCCGCACTTGACGTGGCTGTGCCCGATGTGGCAGGTCAGGTGGGCGAGGATGCCGAAGAGATACTCGACAAGGCGGGATTCGGCTGCCGCTTCATAGGCGAAGGCGATGTGGTCACGGCTCAGTATCCCAACTCCCTCACCGCTGTGCCCAGAGGCTCCACCATCGTGCTTTACACGGATGAGGACTATGAGCAGGAAATGGTGACGGTGCCCGACATCGTGGGCTGCACAGCCTCCGATGCAAGGTGGTATATCGAGAACGCAGGCCTTAACTTCAAGGCGGGCGACGGTGCGAATGCGGCATCGGGAGCGACGGCGTATGCCCAGAACTACGATGCGGGAACGGAAGTCCCTGCCGGCACGGTGGTCGAAGTCACCTTCATCAACCGCACAGAGGGATGACGCAAGTTTCTGTTATCTTCATTGTATCATATTGATGTAACTTTGTCAAGCCCTTTTTGAAATGTTCTCATTCCGGCTGCATCTTCACCGTTCTGCGGATCGGTGAAGGGACAGCATCATACATGAGGTAAGATATGATCACACTCAAACAGCTTCTGTCCCTTGCGGACATAGGATATACAGGCGCAGATGCGCAGGTGAATTCCGTTACCGATGACACGCACGATGTCAGCGAAGGTGATGTGTTCGTCTGCATCAAGGGCACCAGATTTGACGGCCACGATGCCGCTGCGGATATGCTGCGACGGGGTGCGGTGTGCGTTATAGCCGACCATGACTTAGGCCTTGACAGGCAGGTCATAGTTCCCGACACCTGGCTCGCATACGGCAGGCTCGTGGCGGAACTGAGCGGCAGACCCGACAGGAAACTGACCCTTATCGGCATCACAGGCACCAACGGCAAGACCACCACTGCCACGCTGATACATCACATACTTATGTCGAGCGGCATCAGATGCGGCTTTATTGGCACCACGCAGGTGCTTTCGGGGGACGTTCCCGTTCCCCGTGACGAGAGCACCCCCACCACTCCCAAGGCAAGAGAGCTGTTCGAGCTGTTCTCCCGCATGGCGGAGGACGGCTGCACTCACTGCGTAATGGAGGTATCGTCCTTTGCGCTGGCGCAGGACCGCATAGGGCCTGCTGTCTACGATGTGTCGGTGTTCACCAATCTTACGCAGGATCATCTTGACTACCACGGCGACATGGAGAACTACTTCAGGGCGAAGGAGCTCCTCTTCACCCGTCACAGCAAGTTCTCCCTGATAAATGAGGACGACGGCTACGGTGTCCGCCTGCTTTCGGAACTTGACAGGGACAGGGCGAAGACCTACGGCAGACAGGGTGAGTACAGCTATGTTTCCCACGGCTTTGCGGACGGTGTGACGAGATTTGACTACTGCGGCGGTGAGAACTGTTCATTTGCCCTCCCCATGATCGGTGAATACAATGTGTCCAACTGCACGGCCGCCGTTGCCGTATGCGAAAGCTTAGGCATCCCCATGGAGAAGATACGGGCTGCGGTGGATAACTTTGACGGCGTGAGGGGACGGTGCGAGATCATCCCCACTCACCGTGACTATACCGTGATGTGCGACTACGCACATTCCCCCGATGCACTGGAGAACGTGCTCTCATGCGTGAGGGACAACACGGACAAGCGTGTCATCTGCCTGTTCGGATGCGGCGGCGACAGGGACAAGACCAAGCGTCCCCTCATGGCGGCGGCAGCGGCAAAATTTTCCGATCTGCTCATCGTCACCTCGGACAACCCCCGCACGGAAGTACCCGACGCCATCATAGACGACATCATCCCCGGCATACCCGAAGGCATAAACTATATCCGCATCACCGACCGCAGACAGGCCATCGCCTATGCTCTGGCGACGGCAAAGAAGGGCGATATAGTCGTGCTTGCAGGCAAGGGGCATGAGGATTATCAGATAATAGGCACCACTCATCATCACTTCGACGAGAGGGAAGTGGTGAGCGAGGCGCTGGAAGATATCGGACAGAAGCTCACAGGTGAGGACATCGCCCGCTACACGGGCGGAGAAGACCGCACGAAGGGCTTTATCATAGATGCGGAGAACATCTCCTCCGACACGAGGACGATAACCGGAGACAGCATCTTCATAGGGCTCAAGGGCGAGAACTTCGACGGCTCCGACTTCATCGGCAAGGCTGTCGAACTGGGTGCAAAGGCTGTCATCACCGACCGTGACACCGACCTTCCCTCCGTCAGGGTGGTAAACACCCGCAGAGCCCTTCTGGATATAGCAAGGGGCTACCGTAAGAGATTTGACATACCCCTTGTGGGACTGACAGGTTCGGTGGGCAAGACCACCACCAAGGAAATGACCGCCCGTGTCCTTTCCTCCTGCTATGAGACTTTATGGACTCAGGGCAATCGCAACAATGAGATAGGTATGCCCTTCACTTTGCTCAGGCTCAAGGCGGAGCACAGGGCGGCGGTCATAGAGATGGGTATGTCCCATTTCGGGGAGATCTCCCGAATGACACGCACCTGTCTGCCGACGGTGTGCGTCATAACCAATATCGGCTGGTCCCATGCGGAAAACCTCGGCGACCGTGACGGCATACTCAAGGCAAAGCTGGAGATACTGGAAGGTGCATCCGATGATGCGCCCCTGGTAGTGTGCGGCGATGATGACAAGCTGGCTCCCCTGAAGGGGAAGCTGCGCCGCAGGGTAGTCACCTGCGGACTGTCCGACGGCAACGACTATACCGCCCGTGACATCACCGACACCGATGAAGGCACCGCCTTTACGGTGGTGTACGGTGATGAGAGGGGCAAAGTCACCCTGGGATGCAAAGGCACACATCATGTGACCGATGCTCTCCTTGACATAGCCGCAGGCAGAGAGGCGGGCGTGCCTCTTGACCGTGCGTGTATGTCTTTGGACGGCTATGCTCCCGGCGGACTTCGCCAGCATATAGAGGAAAGAAACGGCATCAGATGTGTCATTGACTGCTACAATGCCGCCCCTGCCTCCATGAGAGCCGCCCTTGACGTGCTGTCAAAGGTGGAGGGCGAACGGCATATCGCCGTGCTTGCCGATATGCTCGAACTTGGCGGCACCACCGAAAGGCTGCACTATGAGGTGGGCGAATATGCCGCATCTCTGGGTGTCGAAGTGATCTGCTACGGCGGTCTGTCGGAGAACACCGCAAACGGCGCTGTCCATGCAGGCGGCAAAGGCACACATTTCAAGGACAAGTCCGCCCTCATATCCCATCTGAAGAAGTATCTTCGCAGCGGGGATGCGGTCCTGTTCAAGGCAAGCAGAGGCATGAAGATGGAAGAAGTCCTCGATGCCGTGACCTGCGGCGAGTGAGCCGTGCAAATTTGGGAGGCAATGATTTGGAACTGAGCTGGATATATATCCTTGCGATCGCCGTATCCTTCGGTATTGCGGCATTGTCGGGATTTGTGATAATACCTATGATGAGGAAGCTCCATTTCGGGGCGACCATCTACGAAGAAGGTCCTGCATGGCAGAAGAGCAAGAACGGCACGCCGCTCATGGGCGGGTTCATGTTCATCCTCGGCACGGTCATCTCACTGATGATCAGCGTAGCGATCTATAATTCCGACCACGGCAGTCAGCAGGAGACGCTAAGGCTCCTGTCGGGAGTCATGTTCGCCCTGCTCAACGGCTTCATCGGATTTCTCGACGACTATATCAAGTCCGTCAGGAAGGACAGGGAGGGGCTTACCCCCGGTCAGAAGATGATAATGCAGTTCGTCCTTGCGGCGGCATTCCTTGCGGCACTGTACGCACTGGGGGACACATCCACCGAGATCGAGATCCCCTTCATCGGAGACATCGACCTGTGGCTGTTCTATTATCCCCTGATGATGCTGGTGCTGGTCTACCTGACCAATGCGGTGAACCTCACCGACGGCGTGGACGGGCTCTGCGGCTCGGTCACAGTGGTGTATTCGGCTGTGATGCTCATCATCTTCCTTCAGTCGGAGATGGGAGGATACGGACTGTTCGCCGCAGCCCTTGCAGGCGGCGTGATGGGATTTCTGGTGTGGAACCTCCACCCTGCCAAGATATTCATGGGCGACACAGGCTCCATGTTCCTCGGGGGAGCGGTATGTGCCATGGGCTTTATCCTTCATGAGCACGTCGTACTTGCCTTTGCGGCGCTCCTCTACATAGCGGAGGCTCTGTCGGTGGTCATTCAGGTGACCTATTTCAAGATCACCAAGAAGAAATACGGCGAGGGCAGACGCATATTCAAGATGACACCCATCCATCATCATTTTGAGATGTCGGGCTTCTCGGAAAACAAGATCGTCATCACCTTTTCCCTCTTTACCCTCATATGCGGCGCAATTGCCGTCGTGATGCACATCTACGGATGACAGATACCGTTTCTCCGCAGATCTTCGGATCGGCAGGGGGAACAGAACCTTAAAAGGGGTCCTGCTTTTTGAAGAAAGAAAACAAACCGGAGAAGCCTCGCTCCTATCCCCAGCTTTGGCGATTCAACCTGCTGAAGGTACTTATGCCGGGCTTTTTCAAGGGACAGCGCAAGAACGCAAATGAGAAGGTCTATTACAGATACCTTCAGCACGTCCGCTTCAAGCAGATAGATGTCGCCTATCTTCTGCTGCTGGTGGTGCTGTCGGCACTGGGACTGGCTACCATGTTCTCCGCATCCTATGCCTCCTCCATAAACATCACCAATGACAACATAGGCTACTACTATGCACAGCGTCAGGCGATATTCTTCCTGGCGGGATTTGCTGCGATAGCCGTGCTGTGTACGGATGTGTTCGACTACCACATGACACGGTCGCTCTTTGCGAACGGGGTGATTTTCGGTCTGGGGGTGCTCCTCATGGTGCTGGTGCTTGTGGCAGGCAAGGCTGACCCCAACGAAGCAAGTGCCATTGCAGGCGATGATGCGGGCGGCGCAACAAGGTGGCTGTCGATAGGAGGTTTCCGCTTCCAGCCCTCGGAGTTCATGAAGATATGCCTTATCTTCGCCCTCGCCCGTATCCTGTCCGTCAATGCGGACAAGATAGGTTCGGGAGCGAGCAGGGCAGAAGAGATGATCGTGTGCATCAAGTGCTTTGTGCTCATCGGCGGCACTGCCGTGCTCATGTACAAGCAGCCTCACCTCAGCGGTATGATAATCATCTGCGCCATAGGGCTCAGCATGATGTTCATATCGGGGATACGCTTCAGCACGCTGATGGGATTTTCCGCCGTGGGGATAGTGGGCGCAGCAGCGGTGGTGTACAAGAAATACACGGAGAACAGCTACGTCACCGACCGTATCAACGGCTGGCTCTACACATGGGATGAGGCAAACGGCGACATCGCATGGCAGACACGAAATTCCCTCATCGCCATCGGCTCGGGCGGCTGGTGGGGACTCGGCTTCCGCAACTCCCGACAGAAATTCCTCTACCTTCCCGAACCTCACAACGATTTCATTTTTTCCGTGATCTGCGAGGAGCTTGGGATAGCGGGCGGACTGATAATCATTACCCTCTTCCTGATGCTCACCCTCAGAGGGGTGAAGGTGGCTATGAACGCTCCCGACCGTTACGGCACACTGCTGGCATCCGGCATATCCATGCACTTTATCCTTCAGGTGCTCCTCAACGTGGCTGTCGTTTCCAATGCCATCCCCAATACGGGAATATCCCTTCCCTTTTTCAGCTACGGCGGTTCGGCGGTGGTGATACAGCTCATCGAAGCGGGGCTGCTGCTGAATATCTCAAAGCAATACTTTGAGAAGGACTCCATTGAAAAGGAGCAGAAGTCTGCCGAACTGATAAAAGTTGACCGGCAGGCTGAGCCTGCACCCCATTCGGCAGGCTGAGCCCGCAGCCAATTCGTTGATTAGTTTGTATTGGACATATACGATACGGCTCGGCAGGTCGGCGGTGCCGACACCCCAGTCGTTCATTCATTTGTATTGGACATATACGATACGGCTCGACCAATTGAAAATGACTGGCGAAACAGAATACGGGGCAGTGCCGACAGCGGGTACGACCCGCAGCGAATCCGTTGATTAGTTTATAGCGGACTTATACGATACGGCTCGGCAGGCGGGCGGTGCCCGCACCCCGTTCGTTTAGTTATTTATACGGGCGGTCTTGATACGGCACGACCAATTGATAATGACGACCGAGGCGGGATAGTGGGCTGGCAGGCTGAGCCTGCACCCCATTCGGCGGGCAGTGCCCGCAGCCATTTCGTTGATTAAATCTGCCGTGCCTTTTATGGCAGGCTTGGCACATTTTATCAGCGAATTCGAGCCAGGTCGTACCCGGTCGTCGGATATAAGGAGTATATATGCGTGTACTTATCGCAGGCGGAGGTACTGCGGGACATATCAATCCCGCCCTCGCCATCTTATCCATAATAAAACAGCGTGACAAGGATGCTGTCTTTCTCTATGCGGGGACGCCCGACGGCATGGAGTCAAAGCTCGTGCCCAAGGCAGGCATAGAATTTACCCCCATAAAGGTCAGCGGCTTTCAGAGGAGCCTTGCCCCCGGGGATATAGTCCGAAATGTAAAGGCGGCAGGCTATCTTGCGGCGAGCGGCGGCAGGGCAAGGAAGATCATCAGGGGATTTGCCCCGGATATCGTCATCGGTACGGGCGGCTACGTCAGCGGCCCCGTGGTATACACCGCACAGAAGATGAACATCCCCACCGTCATCCATGAACAGAACGCATATCCCGGAGTGACCACCCGACTGCTTGCAAAGAAGGCGGACGGCGTGATGCTCACCATGGAAGAGGCTGCAAAGTTCATGCCCGGTGTGAAGTATGAACTTACGGGGCTTCCCGTAAGGAAGGCGTTCGACGAACTTCCCTCCCGTGAGGATGCGAAGCGTGAACTGGGGCTCGATGCGGATGCCCCCTGCATCTTCTCCTTCGGCGGTTCGCTGGGTGCAGGTGCCATAAATGACAGCGCCCTTGCCCTGCTCAGGTGGGAAAGCACCCTGGGACATCCCGTTTCCCACATACACAGCTACGGCAGGATGGGGCATGACACCTTCCTTTCCCGACTTGCCGAGGCAGGCATCGACCCGAAGGGAAAAGGGCATATCATCGAGGAATTTATCTACAACATGAATACCTGCATGGCAGCGGCAGACCTCATCATATGCAGATCGGGAGCGTCCGCCATAACCGAGCTTGAAGCCGCAGGCCGTGCATCCGTGCTCATACCGTCCCCCGTGGTCGCAGGAAATCATCAGTACCACAACGCCATGACCCTTGCAAACGCAGGTGCGGCAAAGGTGATAGAGCAGAAGGATCTCACGGATGACCTTATCGTGTCGGAAGTGGCGGAGCTCATAGGCGACAGGGACAAACTCAGGGAGTTCGAGGAAAAGGCGGCTCAGTGCAGGATAAAGGATACTCCCGACAGGATCTGGCAGGTGATATGCAGTGCAGTCAAGAGGTGAGAAGAGCGGTCTCTCTCCCCGTGACAAGGGACTGATAAGCATAGTTGCGTTCGTGATAGTGGTGCTGCTGATGCTGGCGGCGATCACCTTCATGTTCCGCATAGATAATATCGTGGTGAAGGGTTCCTCGAGCTACTCCAGCGACGACATAGTTGCCGCAGCGGATATCGAGCCGGGGAAAAATCTCCTGACGGTGGACACGGGCGCTGTGGCGAAAAGGGTGCAGGACAGGCTTTTCAACGTGGAGAGCGTAAAGGTGTCACGTTCCCTTCTGCACTCCATCGTGGTCGATGTTGAGCCTGCCGAGCCCGTGGCGAACTTCATCACCCCCAAGGCGGTGTACATCATCTCCGCAGGGGGAAAGGTCATGCTCATCACCGACAAGGCGAGAGCAGGGCTGTACAATGTGGTAGGTGCGGAGCCCTCCCCCATGCTCCTTACGGGGGACAGGTTCACCTCAAACGACTCACGCAAGGACAAGGTCATATTTGAACTCATAGACGGCATTCGTGCATCGGACACCCTCGTGGCGAAGAACGTCACCCTTATAGACGTGCAGTCATTCTCAAACCTGAAGATCACCTATGACAACAGGATAGACATCGTGCTGGGCTCCGTCAGCGAACTTGACTACAAGCTCAACTCCGCATCCGACCGTATGCCCCGGTATGACGGCATGGAAGGTATGCTCAAGTTTCAGACTGACCCGTCGAAATCCTCCTTTATCGACAAGGCAGGGCTTGACTACAACGAACAGGTCTATCAGAGCAACATAGAGAGCTACCGTGCCGAGACTTCGGTGACTGTGGAAGGTGAAGAGGGCGCCGGGGAAGGCGAAGAGGAAGAGCCCGAGGAGGAGACTGCCGTCCGTATGGAATGATGCGGTCATCAAGCCCCTCCGAATGTGTGAGATATGTGTGAATTTAGCGAAAAATTTTATAAAACACTTGAAATATTTTAGTTATTGTGTTATAATGACAATATGAAAATAGGGGACGTGTACGCAGCCTCCGAGGTTTGTGCGAGTTCCCGACAGTACAGGAGATGATTTAGTTATGAGAGGTTTTGGTATTGCCCTTATTACTCTGCTTGCTGCTGCTGCAGGTGCTGCTGCCGCTACTTACCTTGTGAAGAAGCGTGAGGAGCTCGAAGAGAAGGATTATGACTTCGACGATGATGATGAGATCTTCTTCGATGATGACGATGAAGATGACCTCGCTGATGATACTGCCGAGGCTGAAGAGAAGGCAGAGGAAGCTGTCAAGGAAGACGAGACAGAGAAGGCTGCTGAATAAGTCGGAAGACATCTGATACTTAAACGGTGATGCCCCCGTCCTCAAAGACGGGGGCATTTGCATGGGCGCAGATCATAATTATGGGCGCAGATCATAATTCTCCTGCCCTGTCCATAACTATGGCGGTCACTGCCACAGGCGCAGTCTCGCACCGAAGGATGCGCCGTCCGAGCCAGATGTGATGAGCACCCGCTGCCTTTGCACTTTCAGCCTCGTCACGGTCAAAGCCGCCCTCCGAGCCTATCATTATGCCTATGCTGCCTGCGCTGTAATCCATTTCGGAAAGGTGATCGCCGCCGTTTTCATAGCAGAAGAGGGCAAGGTCTTTCTCCGAGAGCAGCCGCACCGCCTCACCAAAGGAGGACACGGCTCTCACTTCGGGGATCATTCCCCTGCCTGACTGCTTTGCCGCTTCTTCGGCTATGCGTGACCAGCGGATGATCTTCTTCTCGTCACCCTTTGCCACGCACCGCCTTGAGGGGAAGAACACGAACTCCGATGCTCCGAGCTCCGTGCAATTCTGGATTATGTATTCCGCCTTGTCCGATTTCGGGTACGCCTGAAATACGGTGAGCTTCAGCTTCGGCTCCGCCATAGAGGGAGCGGCCTCCGTCACACGGCAGATGACGCTGTCCTTCGTAAAGTGTTCGGCTGTACACCTGTATTCCATCCCTTCACGGCAGAAGATGACCTCGTCACCCTCCCTCATCCGCAGGGATCTCCCCATATGTACGGCATCCGCACCCGTTACGGTCACGGTATCGCCGCAAAGTGCGCTCTGGTCAATAAAAAATCTGGGCATAGTCTACCTCGTCATAAGTACGATATCAAGTCTGAACATAAGATAATACACCACGGCGGAGATCACTGCGAACAGTATCCCCGATACAGTGCTCTTTGCGGTGTGGTTGCTGCGGCGGAAGATAAGCACCTCCGCTATGCCACCTATTATCACGGGTATGGGTATAAGGTACGGCTTATACAGTTCGGCAGGCTCCTGCCGCAGAAAGATCGAGTAGCAGTAGATAAAGGCAAGATGAAGTATCAGCCACATGATAAGATTTACCGGAAGCGGTATATCCCTTTTGAGCACGGCGGAGAATGCGGTATCCGTCCATATGGTGACAAACAGCGACAGGCATATCAGAAGGATATTGCTCCCCACCGCAGATATCAGGAAAAGGGAGTACACGGGCAGAGGATCTGCCAGTGTTATCACTATCCACAGGACGGAGATCACTGCCGTGATGACGGTGAGCTTCACCTTTGTCCTGAGAGCCGTCTCTTTAAATAATATATCCATATTCCCTCTAAGTGATTGACAAAAATTTCAAATTGTGGTATGATACATTTGATTATAACATATTTGCGGAGAAAAATCAATGGGTAAAGCAGGTTTTTACCGGGTACAACCCGCTGATAGAATATGCCGAGTTTTACAGAAAAGGGCACCGTTCACCTGCTTTGTTCTTTATTTGTAAAAAAGGAACGGCTTGTGTTCCTGCTTCCATAGGCGCAAAGGGACAACCAAAAGGGAAGGGGGAAAAATAAAATCCGTCAAAAAATCGGGCTTTCCCCCTTCCCTTATGGTTTTCCCTCTGCACTCTCTTTCTTTAATAATATACGACATGGATATGTCGTTTATTATTAATCTCTTTCCCGATTTTTTTCTCTTAATATTTTCGGTTATAGCGAGTGATGAGGAAACTTTTCTGATTCTGTTATTATTATCAAATATTATTTTCAATTGGTCGAGACATTTTGAATATGACCAATACAAATAAATAAACGAAACGGCTGTCGGCACTGCCGACCGAAATGGGTGCAGGCACCGCCTGCCGGTCGAGCCATATTAAGACCGCCCGACATAAATAAATCAACGAAAGGGGTGCAGGCTCAGCCTGCCCGGAGGAGAATATATGAGGATACTGGACTGGAACGAATATACGGAATGTGCAAGGGAGACAGCCGCTGAAGGCGCTGTCCTGCTTGAGAACGACGGGACACTTCCCCTGTCAAGGGAGAAGCAGATCGCCCTCTTCGGACGGATGCAGCTCCACTACTACAAGTCGGGCACGGGTTCGGGCGGACTTGTGAATGCGCCTGTTGTCAAGGGCATACTTGACGGACTTGTGGATGCGGGCGCAAAGCTTGACGAGCAGGTGCTGGAGACATACAGGAAATGGGACAGGGAGAACCCTGTGGAGATCGCCTCGAAGGGCTGGGGAAGTGAGCCCTGGTCGCAGAAAGAGATGCCCCTTGATGAGGAGCTCGTAGCCCGTGCCGCAAAGGCATCGGACACGGCAGTCTGCATCATAGCACGCACCGCAGGTGAGGAGCAGGAGAACAAGGCTGAAAAGGGCTCGTACTACCTGACCGACGGCGAGGAAGCCATGCTTGCAGTCGTGTCAAGGCATTTTGCCCATGTGTGCGTGCTTATCAACGCAGGCAACATAATAGATATGTCCTTTGTGAAGAAATACGGCATAGGAGCGGTGATGTATGTATGGCACGGCGGCATGACAGGCGGCTCGGCTGTGGCTGATGTGCTGTATGACGTATCTCCGTCGGGTCATCTGCCCGACACCATCCCCGTATGCCTGTCGGACGTACCCTCGGACGACAACTTCGGCGACATAGAGAGGGACTATTACAAGGAAGATATTTTCGTCGGCTACCGCTATTACGAGACACTCGGGAAGGATGTCCTGTATCCCTTCGGATACGGCCTGTCATACACCTCATTCGATGTGAAGGCGGCTGTTGTGAGCGGCTCGGCATCGGGTGCGCAGGTGTCAGTTACCGTAACGAACACGGGCAGCCGCAAGGGCAAGCGTGCGGTGATGGTGTACATATCCGCCCCCTGCGGAAGGCTCACAAAGCCTGCCCGTGTGCTTGCAGGATTTGACAAGACAGACGCTCTGGCTCCGGGTGAGAGCGTGACCATCGGCATTTCTCTGCCGCCCCGCAGCTTTGCCTCCTACGATGAGGAGAAGTCGGCGTTCGTGCTGGAGAAGGGTACATACTCCGTCTATGTGGGCACGGATGTGCGCTCCGCCGAAAAATGCGGAGAATTTGCCGTAGATAAAGACTTCACCGTAAAGCAGCTCTCTCAGGCTCTGGCTCCCGTGGAGAAGTTTGAAAGGCTGAGGGCGGACGGCTCCTATGAGCTCGTGCCCATGCAGAAGGTATCGGAGGAAGACCGCCGCAGTCAGGCTCTGCCCGCTGAGATCCCCATGACAGGGGACAGGGGCATAAAGCTGGCGGACGTGGGCAGGACTGCCTCTCTCGAGGAATTCATCGCACAGCTTTCCGCCGAAGACCTCTGCTGCATGGCAAAGGGCGAGGGCATGAGCAGTCCCCGTGTCACCCTGGGGACGGCTGCGGCATTCGGCGGAGTCTCGGACGGGCTCACTGCCTTCGGCATACCTGCGGCGTGCTGTGCGGACGGCCCTTCAGGCATACGCATGGACTGCGGCACACAGGCATTTTCCCTCCCCATCGGCACTCTCATCGCATCGACCTTCAACAAGAAGCTGGCACGCAGGCTGTTCGCCTTCGTGGGGACAGAGCTTTGCGCAAATGATATAGATGCGCTCCTGGGCCCCGGCATGAACATAC
The DNA here is from genome assembly GCA_017468865.1 of Oscillospiraceae bacterium. Classification (GTDB taxonomy): domain Bacteria; phylum Bacillota; class Clostridia; order Oscillospirales; family Ruminococcaceae; genus Huintestinicola. The sequence goes on from JAFUHM010000043.1 coordinate 20,521, forward strand.
ATCGTCATCCTCTGGGAGGGCGCAACTTCGAGTATTTCTCGGAGGATCCCCTGCTTACGGGAGAAATGGCGGCTGCCGAGCTTTCCGGTCTGCGTGACGGCGGTTCCTTCGGCGTGATAAAGCACTTCTGCTGCAACAATCAGGAAGTGTCACGTCATCATCTGGACAGCGTGGTATCCGAAAGGGCTCTGCGTGAGATATATCTGCGTGGCTTTGAGATAGCCGTGGAGAACGGCTGCAAGCTGATAATGACCACCTACGGCAAGCTAAACGGCATCCACACCTGCGGCCACTACGACCTGAACACCGCTATACTCCGTGATCAGTGGGGATTTGACGGAATGGTCATGACCGACTGGTGGGCAAATACGGACAGGCGGGGCGGCAAGGAAACGGGCGACTACGACATCGCATCGGTGGCACGCTCACAGAATGACGTGTACATGGTGGTCGGTGATTCGCTGAGCCACAAGGACAATCTTTCCGCCGCACTTGAAGAGGGATATATCACCATAGGCGAACTTCAGCGAAACGCCATGAACATATGCAGATACATCCTCTCCACCCGTGCAATGGACAGGATGAGAGGCACTGCGGAGGAGATACGCATCATCAACCGTCCCGAGGCAAAGGATGAGGCAGAGGGGGATGTCCCCGAATACACCGTGAACGGCTCTCTCGTGCTGGATGAGCCTGTCACCGCCGAGGGCGGCAAGGCAAAGTACATGGTGCTTGACATACCCGACTACGGCGGCTTCTACACGGTGAAGATCACCGCAAAGGGAAGCGGCAGCGAGCTTTCGCAGCTGCCCCTGACCGTATACAGCATGGGTACGCCCTGTCACACCTTCACCTACCGTGGAGGGGCAGAGGAGACCTTCAGCGGAGATATAGTCTTCTTCTCACGCTTTACCACCATAAAGCTGTTCTTTGCTCAGGCAGGACTTACTGTCACCCGCATTGAGATCGTGAAAAAGGCAGGCTGAGGTCGGCAGTGCCGACAGCCAATTCGGCAGGCTGAGCCTGCACCCAATTCGCAGATCTATTCTGCCGTGCCCTTTATGACAGGCTCGGAAGATTATATCAACGGATCCGCTCCGGGTCGTACCCGGCAGGCGGTGCCTGCGCCCGATACGGTTATAATACGTTCGCTCCGTTTTATAGGTATGACTTATCTATTGCATTTGTGTTCGTAATGTGGTATAATCAATACAGCAGTGTCCCTGCTGAATATAGGCAAGCCTGTGCTTGCCGCTGCTTTCTTAATGGCAGCGAAAATCTCACGGTCAAAGGTATAGATAATGAAACACAACACCCGAAAACTGATCATGCACTCCATGTATCTTCTGCTGACGGCACTGTACAGCGGGATATATATGTTTGTCTGGGAGAAGTACTACAACAAGGTGCTGGCTTCGGACAGGATAACCACCGATCACATCGGCTGGAAGGGCAATCTGCTGATACTGTTTGTCTATCTGGTGCTGATACTGCTCTTTTCCCGCACCTACAATTCATTCAGGATAGGCAGTCAGTCCAAGGCATCCGTCATCTACTCACAGGGACTGTCCGTCCTGTTCACCAACGGCGTCACATATATCCAGATAGCACTGCTGCAAAGGTCTGTCCCCACTCCCGTTCCGCTCTTGTGTGCGGCAGGGGTGCAGATAATCTGTGCCGTGATATGGACGTTTGCCGCCAATGCCCTGCATGAGAAACTGTTCCCCGCACGGAGGATGGCGATGATATACGGCAGCCGTCAGGCTGTTTCCGTGGTAAAGAAAATGGCACGGCATGACGACCGCTTCCTTGTGTGCAAGGCGGTGAACGTCAGCGAAGGTACGGATGCAGTCCTGGAGGCGGTCAGGGAATATGACGCTGTCATCATATGCGACGTGCCGGGTCAGATGAAGAACGACATCATCAAGGCCTGCTACGACAGTCACAAAAGGGTGTACATCGTCCCCAAGATCACCGACATAATCATCAGGGGCGGAGAGGAGATGCACCTGCTCGATACTCCGCTGGTGGTGTGCAAGAATGACGATCTTCCGCTGGAGGCGCTGTTTGTCAAGCGCATATGCGATGTGCTGATGTCGGCGGTGGCTCTTGTGATAGCGTCGCCCTTTATGCTGATAACAGCCGTCTGTGTGAAGGCATATGACAAAGGCCCCGTCTTCTATACACAGGAGAGGCTCACCAAGGACGGCAGGGTGTTCAGGCTGTATAAGTTCCGCAGCATGATAGTGGATGCCGAACAGAGCGGAGCCACCCTTGCGGCGGAGAACGATTCCCGCATCACTCCCGTGGGACGGGTCATCCGACGGCTGAGGATAGATGAGCTCCCCCAGCTTATCAACATAATCAAGGGGGATATGTCTATCGTGGGGCCGAGACCCGAACGTCCCGAGCTGGCGGAGAAGAACGAGAAGATAATGCCCGAGTTCTCCTACCGCCTGCGTGTGAAGGCAGGACTTACGGGGTACGCACAGGTCATGGGGAAATACAACACCACCCCCTACGACAAGCTGCGGCTCGACCTTATATATATCGAGAACTACTCGCTCCTCCTCGACCTGAAACTGATACTGATGACAGTGAAGATACTCTTCATACCCGAAAGTACGGAGGGTGTCAAGGAAGAGCCCGATCAATGATGCAAAAGCCCCCGACCTGAAAGGCGTCGCTGATATAGAAGATTTTCGCCATAGTATATCTGACCTGACATCAGATATACTATGGCGTTTATATTGACAATGCATTGACGTGGTGCTATAATAGTTACTGACGTAAACCGGAATTTAGCATATGGAGTGAATTACTTTGGTTATAAATAACACACCAAGATATAATGAAATTTGGGACTTTGTCTATAATAAACTGGGATTTTCTCCTTCATGTAAATATAGAGGACATTCATTTAATGTTCCTCTGCCTTTTAAGATTGATGATAATTATTCGGTATATTCTATTGAGAATATGTCAAATGACCAGTGCGATTTTCTTGAAGATACGATAAGGGAGATATTCATTAACACTACAAAGGTGGGACGAAAAATATTTGCTCTTGATTGGCAACATTCTTCTTTTTTGTACGATCCAAGAAACATTTCTGAACAAAAGAGTTGCAGAGTAAACGATGAGAGGTACACAGATGGGGGATATTACGCTTTTTTTCCTGCATTTTATCCGGACGGTGATTACTACTTTTTTATTGAAGAAAAATTTGAGTTTGGTTATTTAGGACACCCGTGGAGGCAGGAAATATGGATTTTTGGCTGTGATTTAATGAAAGAAATTGAAAAAGTATATCAAAAATTAGGTTGGAAAAAGCTCAGATAAATTCCGGTTTATCTTAGCAAGCGTATAATATACAATGCCCCGAAGCACTTTGAAGTGCTTCGGGGCAAAATTCTATATGGGTATCTTTAAAAGGCCGGGGGCTTATCTTGTTCAGCTTTCTGTCTTGTTGAGGGTGATGATGGAGGACACAAGGGACTGCATGGAGCTTACCGTCGTGCCCGATGAGTACCGAACGGAATAGGAATAGCCGTCCTTTGTCCAGACTGCGGTATATACCTTCTTCGGTGTGCCGTACATCTTCACGGATGTGCTGCTGACGGTGCGGCTGTATGTCTTCTCATGAACGGTCATGTCGTCACTTACGGGGCTCTTCTTGCCCTTGCGGATGATGACGTACTTATCCTCGTCGGCGGGGTCGCTGTACCTGACCTGTATATTCTTCTTGTCAACGATGCCGTAGGACATCTCCGTCAGCTTGAATGCCTTTTCGGGGACGGCAAAATCAAAGCCTGCGTTGTACTGTGCATCCATGAGTGTGGTGCATCCCGTGACGGACTCCTCGGCAAGCTCGAATGTGATGCCGTCTATTATACATTCGGATGACGGCCTTGTGTCGGTCTCCTCGGCAGCCTTGGTCTCTGTCTTTGCGGGCTCTTCATCGAAGAGGCTGTAATTATGTATATTGGCTGAGACTGAAGTGCAGACAGCGGATATCATCAAAGCTGCTGCGGTAAGTGCGATAACTTTCTTTAACATAACTGCTCCTTTGTAGATGGGAATGTCATGGTTTGACTTGATTATATCATATAATAAGAAAAAAATCAATAGGTATGCTGTATTTTTAATATAACGGGCGGTTTATTCCCATTGGTGCAGGCAGGCGGTGCCTGCACCCTTTTCGTTGATAATTGTGTATTGAACATATGCAGCACGGCTCGACCGGTTGAAAATAGCAAATGCAAAAGGATATTGGACTGTACACACCGAATTATGTTTATGACATATAAGCTGCGATCAGATGCTTTGTTCTTGACTTGACGGCAGGGAACGGCTTGTGTTTCTGCTTCCATGGGGAGCAAAGGGACAACCAAAAGGGAAGGGGGAAAAATAAAATCCGACAAAA
>JAFUHM010000044.1 GCA_017468865.1 Oscillospiraceae bacterium
ATAGAACAGCAGGAGCTGCCCTTCGTGCTGATAAAGGGGATACCTTCCATGCTCGATCAGAAGGATGCGGAGGATATGGTGACGGAGCTTGCCCATAACTTTGCACTGCACAGGCACGATCCCCTGCCTGAGATACTCGATGAGATCTATCATTCCATGTCCTGCAAGGGAGCGATAAAGGCTCATGATGAGACCTCCCTTGAGGAGCTGGCGGATCTCTTTGAGCAGGTGCTGTCGGATGAGAGGATAAAGTACTGTCCTCACGGCAGACCGATAATGTTTGAACTTACGAAATATGACCTTGAAAAGCAGTTCAAGAGGATAGTATGATACCGATCATCGTTATTTGCGGCCCTACCGCCACGGGAAAGACCAGAGCGGGGGTCGAGCTTTGCAGACGGTACGGCGGAGAGGTGATCTCCGCTGACTCGATGCAGATATACAGGGAACTGAAGATCTGCACCGCCAAGCCCGGCGAGGAGGAGATGGGGGGCATACCCCATCATCTTATCGACTTCGTGCAGCCCGACGAGGCGTTTTCCGTGGCAAGGTATGTCGAACTGGCGCACAGGGCGGCAAAGGACATATGGTCACGGGGGAAGATACCTGTGATGGTGGGCGGCACGGGACTTTACATACGTTCCTTTGCGGATAATATCGACTTTAGCCATATGAGCGATGACACGTCCCTGCGCAGACAGCTCGAGAGCGAAGCGGCGGAGCTTGGGGCGCAGGCGATGCATGAAAGGCTCCGCTCCATAGACCCTGCCGCCGCAGAGAAGATACATCCGAACAATGTCATCCGTGTGATACGGGCGATAGAGATGAATATGATCTCCGGGCGGACGGTGGATGAGAACAAGGCGATGAGCAGACAGACCGCTTCTCCGTACAAGGTGTGCATGATAGGCCTTTCCACGGCTGACCGCAGCGTGCTGTATGAGCGCATCGACAGACGTGTGGACAGGATGGTGGAGGAAGGCCTTGCGGATGAGGTCAGGCGTGTCCGTGAGAAGTACAGCACACGCACCGCATTCAATGCCATAGGCTATAAGGAGATGCTCCCGTACCTGGACGGGGAGTGCTCCCTTGAAGAGGCGGTGGACAGGATAAAGCAGGGGACCCGCAACTATGCCAAGCGTCAGCTTACGTTTTTTAGAAGAGATGACAGGATATCGTGGGTAGATGTGACGGATATTATGCAATATGACGGAATTATTAAAAATTGTATGAACATAGTAGAAAAATCGGAAATAATGTGATATAATATAATATGAGTATGTGTCAGCAGCCCAAAGACAGACACGGAGGCTGCCGGCGGGAGGGAGGAAGACAATGAACAAGACACTCAATCTTCAGGACGTTTTTCTCAATCAGGCGAGAAAAGAAAAGGTACCCATAACTTGCATACTTACCAACGGATTCCAGTTCAAGGGCATAGTGAAGGGGTTTGACAGCTACACTGTCATTATAGATGCGGAAGGGAAGCAGGAACTTGTGTTCAAGCACGCCATCTCCACCATCATCCCCGCAAGACCCATATCCATACTTGAGGATCCTGAAAAGGCTGTATGAACGACGTTTATCTCCAGAAGGCCATAAATGTCTTCGCACTGATCCTTGCGGTGCTCGTCATACTTGAAGTCGGCCATCAGGTCGATGTAGAGGTCAAGGAGCAGTACAAGACGGAGGATGCGGTCAAGTTCTCCTCGGCTGATACCGTCAGCTTCAGAGGGGTGTACATCCGTGACGAACAGGTCATCAGGAAGAATTACAGCGGAGTGCTCAGCTACCCCGTGACTGACGGAGGCAAGGTCGCCAACGGCTCTGTTGTGGCGGACGTGTACAACAGCGAATCGGAGATAGAACTCAACCGACGGATAGAAGACCTTGAGCATGAGCTCTCGCTCCTTCGCTCCGCACAGAACCCCGGTACCATACAGACTGCCGATCCCGCCTTTATATCGGGGCTTATCGGCGAACAGTACCAGAGCATCACGTCTCTGCTCGCAAAGGATGAGATAACCGACATAAAGGCACAGAGGGATTCTTTGTTTACCCTTATGTGCATATATCAGATGACCATAGGTCAGGAGTCGGGATACGATGAGAAGATAGCGGCTGTATCCGCAGAGATAGCCGATCTGCGTGTCGAGCGCAAGACGGCAAAGGATGAGGTGCTTTCCCCCGGGTCGGGCTACTTTGTCAGCTATACCGACGGGTATGAGGATGAGCTCACATTTGACAAGGTGGACAGGCTGACTGCGGAGCGTGTGGATGAGATCATTTCTGACGAGGACGGAGATAATGCTCCCGAAAAGAATGTGGTCGGAAAGCTTATCAGCGGATATGACTGGAAGATCGCCGGAGTGGTGGACAACTCGCTCAGCGTGTTCAATCCCGGAGATACGGTGAAGCTGAGCTTTGCGTCCGTATCGGATACCATAAATGCCACCATAGAGAAGCTCGATCCCACGGATGACCCCACGAGATCGCTGATAGTGCTCAGATGTGATGAGACTACGGACAACCTTGTCAAGATACGCAAGGACAGGGTGGACATGACACTTCATGATTTCGAGGGCGTGCGCATACCGAAGGATGCGCTCAGGTTCAACAAGGACAATGAGAAGGGATGCTACATTCTCATAGGGCAGAATGTGAAGTTCCGCAAGATAGATGAGATATACCGTGAGGACGATTACGTCCTTTCAAGGCTTACGTCCGATCCTGCCTATGTCAGCGTATTTGACAAGGTGATAACCGAAGGTGTGGATACAGCCGCATACTATGAGGCGCAAGAGGATACTCTTACGGATCTGCGGCCGAAGGAAACGACGGCGGCGTCCGATGCTCCGCCCGATGAGGAGGAAAGTGCTCCGGAGGATGGGACATCCGACGGGGATGCTGACGGGGAAAATGCCCGTGAGGATGCGGAGGACACAGACGAGGGTGAAGAGACGCAGACTGCGGCTCAGGAGGTGGATATACCCTTTGAATGAGTTTGAAGATATTGCCGAAAATATAAAGCGCATCAGAGATACGGTGGAGAACGCCCGACAGAGGGCGGGGACACAGAGCGTGAGCATCATGGCCGTTACAAAGACCGTGCCTCCCGAAAGAGTCAATTTCGCCGTGTCGCAGGGATTTGACCTGCTGGGCGAGAACCGTGTGCAGGAGTATCTGGGCAAGAAGGATCTTTATGACGGCTCGGCTCGGATACACTTCATAGGACATTTGCAGTCGAACAAGATAAAATACATCATCGACAGCGTGGAGATGATACAGTCCATCGACAGCGTGCATCTGGCACGGGAAGTGTCAAGGGCGGCGATCGCCGCAGGCAGGACGATGGATATCCTGTGTGAGATAAATATCGGTGAGGAGCCTTCAAAGACAGGCTTTTCTCCGTCGGAGTTCCCCGATGCGGCGGCTGAGATAGCATCCCTTGAGGGCGTGCGGCTCAAAGGCCTTATGGCCATACCGCCCGTGAATGAGGGGAAGAGATATTTCGAGAAGATGCGTGAACTGTATGATGACATGAGGTCACGCTACACGGGTCTTGAGGTGCTCTCCATGGGGATGTCCTCGGACTATCCCGATGCCATAGCCTGCGGAGCAAATCTGGTCCGCATAGGGTCGGCGCTGTTCGGGGCAAGACTGAATAATACCGTAACTTCAATATAGAAACGAGAAAGGAAGAACCACATATGAGCATGATAGATAATATCAAGGCATTCCTGTCTGACAGTGCCGATGACGATTTTCCCGAGGAGGAGTATCCCCAGCAGGCACAGCCTGCAAATCAGACATATGAGCGCCCTGTTCCTCCCAATGCAGCAGGCGGGCGTTCGGCAGATGACAACAGACTTAATATATCACTTACCGCACAGCTGAGAGTTATCCTTGTAAAGCCCGAGAAGTTCACCGATACCAAGGAGATCGCAAATCACCTCAACAACAAGCAGACGGTCGTACTCAACCTTGAATCTACTACCCCCGATGTTACACGCAGGATAATAGACTTCCTGGGCGGCGTGGCTTACGCTAACGGCGGAAGTATCAAGCCTGTTGCGAACAATACGTTCATTATCACCCCCTACACCGTTTCCTTCCAGGGCGATGAACTGTCCGAGCAGCTTGAGAGCAACGGTGTCCTTCTCTGATAATGCGGCCTGATCTGTCCTGTCTCGATGCGGAGCAGAAACTCCTCATCGCACATATGAAGGATCTCTTTGCCATGCGGGGAAGAGGACGCACCTGCTTCTCATCGTTCCTGTCGGAGGGCGAAGCTGCCGTGGTGAGGCAGTATGCTGCACAGCAGGGCGAGGATGTGGTCTTTTACGGCGGATATGAGGGTGCAGGACGTGTGATGGCGGGGATGTTCCCCGACTATGAGGAGCCGTCGGATGATGCCTTTCCCATGAAGAGGATCTTCATCGGGGGACGCATGACGGAAGGACTTACCCACCGTGACTACATGGGCAGCATCCTCGGACTGGGGATAGAACGCTCCGCCTGCGGAGACATCGTCACCGCCGATGCGGGTGCATATGTCATGCTTGCTCCTGCTGCGGCTTCTCTGGTGATGAATGAGCTGACGAAGGTGGGCAGGGTCGGCGTGAAGTGCCGTGAATGTGCGGCTGACGAGAAGATATGCCGCAGCGATGATATAGCTTACAGGCCGGAGACGGTGTCATCCCTGAGACTTGACTGCGTGGTGAGTGCGGCGGCGAACCTTTCACGGGAGAAGTCGGCGGCGCTTATCAGGAGCGGGGCTGTATCGGTGGATCACTTCCCTGTGACGGAGACTTCCGCACAGGTGGCGGAGAAAAGTCTTATCTCCGTCAGGGGGTACGGCAGGTTCGTACTTTCCGAGGTAGGCGGCACCACCAAGAAAAACAAGATACACATAACTATCGGAAAATATCAATGAAATGGGGTATATACATGACTGCGCAGGAAGTACGCAAGCAGAGCTTTCAGCAGACCAAGCTGGGCTATAATACAGACGAAGTAGATCTCTTCCTCGATCAGATCGCAGATCAGCTCGACAAGTTCGAGAAGGAGCGTGAAGAGACCGAACGCAAGATGGAAGTCCTTGTACAGAGCATCAGACGATACAAGGATGATGAAGAGGCCATCAAGGACGCAATGGTGGATGCACGCAGACAGAAGCAGGCGATCATTGCGGAGGCGCAGCAGTCTGCCGAAAAGATCATCGCAGATGCGAATATCAGGGCTGATGAGATCGTAGGCACCACATCCGACCGCCTTTCCAGGGAGAGCAAGGCTCTTGAGGAGATGCAGGATGAGGTGAAGAAGTTCAAGTCGAAGATCCTCGCCATGTATAAGGAACACCTCAGCATAATCACTGCTCTTCCCGGTGATGACTCTGACGAAGAAGAGGAATATATCGCGGAAGAGACATATACGGATGAAGACATGGGTCAGACCAAGGTCTTAGATACTACACAGCTCAAGAACGCTGAATAAAGGAGAAGTCACGATGCCCGAATTTGACAAGACGCTCTGTCTGCCCGAGACAGAGTTTTCCATGAGAGGCAATCTGGTTCAGAAGGAACCCGGTATGCTTGAAAACTGGGACAACAGCAGAATGTATTACAAGATGGTCGAAAAGAATGAAGGCAGACCCGACTATGTCCTTCACGACGGCCCTCCATATGCAAACGGCGACATCCATATGGGTACCGCACTCAACAAGGTGCTCAAGGACATCATCGTGAAGCAGAAGAATATGTCAGGCTACCGTTCTCCCTATATTCCGGGCTGGGATACCCACGGACTTCCCATTGAGCTTCGTGTACTCAAGAACCTTGGTGCGGACAACGGCTCCATACCTCCTGTCGAGCTGCGCAAGAAGTGCAAGGAATATGCCTACGCACAGGTCGCAAATCAGATGACCCAGTTCAAGCGCCTTGGCGTATGGGGCGATTTTGACGACCCTTACCTTACGCTCAAGCCCGAATTTGAGGCAAGACAGGTGGAGATCTTCGGTGAGATGTACTCGAAGGGCTACATCTACAAGGGACTCAAGCCCGTTTACTGGTGCCCCGACTGTCAGACAGCCCTTGCAGAGGCTGAGATAGAGTACGCAAACGACCCCTGCGTTTCCATCTATGTCAAGTTCAGGGTGACGGATGACAAGGGAGTATTCTCCGCAAAGGGCATTGATGCCAATAATACCTATTTCGTTATATGGACCACCACTACATGGACGCTCCCCGGAAACCTGGCTGTATGTCTGGGTCCCGAATATGACTATGCGGTCATCAAGGCAGGGAACGAGAACTATGTGATGGCACAGGCTCTGGCTCCCGTTGCCATGGAGGCAGCAGGCATCACGGACTATGAGACGGTGGCTGTATTCAAGGGAAGCGAACTTGAATACATGAAGGCTCGTCATCCCTTCATGGAGAGGGATTCACTGGTGATACTCGGCGATCACGTTACCCTTGACAGCGGTACGGGATGCGTACATACCGCCCCCGGCTTCGGTGTGGACGACTTCGAGGTGTGCAAGAAGTACCCCGAGATCGGCATAACCGTGCCTGTGGACGCAAAGGGCAAGCTCACCGAGGCGGCGGGCAAGTATGCAGGGCTCACCACCGATGCTGCGAACAAGGCGATAGGCAAGGATCTTATCGAGAGCGGCGCAATGTTTGCCAGTGAGAAGATAGTCCATCAGTATCCCCATTGCTGGAGATGCAAGAACCCCGTACTCTTCAGGGCTACCGAACAGTGGTTCTGCTCTGTGAAGCAGTTCAGGGACGACGCTGTGAAGGCTGTGGAGAGCGTGCAGTGGATACCCGAATGGGGCGAGGACCGCATAAAGGGAATGATACTTGACCGCTCTGACTGGTGCATTTCCCGTCAGAGGACATGGGGCGTGCCCATCCCCGTGGTATACTGCAAGGACTGCGGCAAGCCCGTGGTCACTCCCGAGACGATAAAGGCTATCTCGGATATGTTCCGAAATGAGGGTGCGGACTCCTGGTATATCAAGGATGCCGCCGACTTCATCCCCGCAGGAGTAAAGTGCGGATGCGGATGCAGTGAGTTCGTCAAGGAAAAGGATATATTTGACGTATGGTTCGACAGCGGCGTGACACACACCGCAGTCATGAAGGAAAGAGGATTTGACCTTCCCGTTGATCTGTATCTTGAGGGTGCAGACCAGTACAGAGGATGGTTCCAGTCTTCCCTCCTTACATCGGCTGCTATCGGCAACGGCTCTCCCTATAAGGCTGTATGCACTCACGGATGGGTAGTTGACGGAGAAGGCAGGGCGATGCACAAGTCCCTGGGCAACGGCATAGCACCCGAAGAGGTCATAAAGCTCAACGGCGCAGACATACTCAGGCTGTGGGCAGCTTCATCCGACTATCATTCGGATGTGCGCATATCCAAGGATATACTCAAGCAGCTTGCGGATACATACAAGAAGATAAGAAACACCGCCCGCTACATCCTTGGCAACATATCCAACAAGGACGGATTTGATCCCGACAAGGATATGGTGGATGTAAAGGATATGACCGAGATAGACAAGTGGGCTCTTACTCGCCTGAATATCCTTATAGACAAGGTAAATGCAGGATATGATGCGTTTGATTTCCATGTGGTGGTACACAGCATACATAATTTCTGCGTGACGGAAATGTCCAACTTCTACCTTGACATCATCAAGGACAGGCTCTACTGCATGGGCGAGAAGACACCCGAGCGCAGGAGCGCACAGTCTGCCATGTATCTGATACTTTCCGCTGTGTCCCGTATGCTGGCTCCCGTACTTTCCTTCACTGCGGAGGAGATATGGAAGTATATACCTCATCGTGCATCGGACAACGCAGAGAGCATATTCCTCAACGATATGCCCGAGAAGGTGGAGATATCCGTTGATGATGCCTTTACCGCCAAGTGGGATCTGCTTTACAACGTCCGCTTTGCCGTGACCAAGGCACTGGAAGTAAAGAGAAATGAAAAGCTCATCGGTGCGCCTCTTGAGGCTAAGGTGACACTTCACATACCCGATGCGGACACCTTCGCAAAGATATCCTCCTATTCCGACGACCTGGCTACCGTGTTCATCGTGTCTGCCGTTTGTCTGGCAAATGATGACAAGGGTGAGCAGAAGTCCGATGACGCATCACTGAACGTGTCGGTAACTGTTGAGCGTGCGGGCGGCAGCAAGTGTGAGAGATGCTGGTGCTACTCCGATTATGTGGGCACCAATGCGGTATATCCCACCCTCTGCAAGCGCTGCGCAGAACAGGTTGAAAAGATACTGTGATAATAATATTCTGGGTCTGCACTGTCATCTGTGCGGTGCTTGACCGTCTGACAAAGGTGCTTGCCGAGGAGCACATCCACGGCATGACACCTGTGATACGGATAGGCGGCAAGGACATATTCTGGTTCTCCATCACACATAATACGGGGGCGGCGTTCTCCTCATTCTCGGGGCGCACGACCGCACTGTCCGTGTTTACGGTGATAATGCTGCTGGCGATCATAGTCTACTTCCATAAGCAGAAGGACAAGAACGTATTCACGTCAGTGGTGTTCGGCATGATAACGGGCGGCGGACTGGGGAACCTGTTCGACCGCATCGCATACGGCAAGGTAACGGATTTTCTCAATCTGTTTCCCTTCACTTTTATCTTCAACGTGGCGGATGTGTTCGTCGTGATAGGGGCGATACTGCTCATCATATACATGATGTTCTTCGAGAAGAAGGACGGATACACCCCCGAAGGGGACATCCCCGATGTGATGTACGGCCCTCCCTCCGATGATGAGGAAGACATTGATGGATAGGATAGTGACCATTACCGCTGACGGAGACTATGCAAGGATAGACAAGTTCATATCCGACAATGTGGAGGGCGTGAGCCGCTCCCATGCGGTGAAGCTGATCGAAGACGGCAATGTGAGCGTCGGAGGCAGGTCGGTGAAAAAGAACGCATCGGTAAAGGCAGGGGACGAGATAACCGTGGTGATACCGCCTCCCGATGTGCTGACTGCCGAGCCGGAGAACATCCCCCTTGACATCATATACGAGGATGATGACCTGCTCATTGTCAACAAGCCGAAGGGGATGGTGGTGCATCCTGCGGTGGGAAATCCGTCGGGGACGCTGGTGAATGCGGTCATGTATCACTGCGGCGGCAGGCTCTCCGGAATAAACGGAGTCCTTCGTCCGGGGATAGTCCACCGCATCGACAAGAATACGAGCGGCCTGCTGGTGGTGGCTAAATCCGATGCCGCCCATACGGGACTTGCGGCGCAGATAAAGGAACACTCCATGACAAGGGAGTATCTGGCGGTGGTCTGCGGACGGTTCAGGGAAAGGGAAGGCACCATAGATGCCCCCATAGGACGTGATCCGTCGGACAGGCTGAAAATGGCTGTGACTCCCCGAAATTCCAAGAATGCGGTGACACATTACACGGTCATCGAGCAATACCGTGATCATGCCTTCGTAAAGCTCAGGCTCGAAACGGGGCGCACTCATCAGATAAGGGTGCATATGGCGCACATCGGCAGACCCGTTTACGGCGATGATGTTTACGGCAAGCCCTGCAAGGGCATAGAGGGACAGTGCCTTCACGCCTACAAGCTGGGATTTATCCATCCCATAACATATGAATACATGGAGTGGACGGGCGAACTGCCTCAGTATTTCAGAGATGTACTTGAAAGGGTACGGTAGATGCAGATAAGTAACAGGAGGATAGTGCTGTTTTCCGATATGGACGGGACTTTCCTCAATCATGACAAGACCATATCGGAAAGGAATATGCAGGCGATAAGCGATCTGCGTGAGGACGGCGGTATGTTCATCCTTGCGACGGGACGCATATTGCAGGCATCACGCCACTACTTTGAGCCGCTCTCCCTTGACTGCCCCTGCATACTCTGCAACGGCGCAATGGTGTATGACTGCGGCACGAAGCAGGTGAAGTGGTCGCTTTCCCTTGACAGGGATATTGCTTTTGACCATATCGGAAGGATACTGACCCGGTTCCCGTTTGCGGCGGCTGAGGTATGTATGCCTGACGGGATCTGCGTTGTCAATATAAACGATGTGGAGCGTATGCACTGGAAGCTGGCAGGCTTCTCGCCTCTCCCGACAGTGGTGGGGTCGCTTGATGATGTGCCGGAGGGTGAGATATCCAAGATACTCTATTCCGTGCCTGAGGACAGGCTGAGTGAGGTGCAGCAGTTCTGCTCGGGGCTGCCCGACAGGGAAGCGGGGGAGTATGTGGTGTCTGCAAGGACATTCATCGAGATGCTGCCTCACGGCTGCTCAAAGGGCAGCGCCATGAAAAAGCTCATTGAGATATACGGTCTGGATGACTGCTTCACAGCGGCAATGGGCGACTATGACAACGATATCGAAATGCTCGGATATGCCGACTTCGCCGCCTGTCCCTCGAATGCACGGGAGAATGTCAAGCAGGTATGTGACCTGGTGACTGATACCGACTGTGAGGGCGGCAGCGTTGCCGATGTGATATATCATTTGCTTGAAAAGAAAAAGTCATGATAAAAAGGACGGTCTGTCCGAAAGGCGTTTTAAGTTTGCCTGTAATAACTTAAAGAAAGGGAATGTTTATGAACGATCTCAAGAAAAAGCAGCTGCAGATCACTGCCTGCAAGGTAAGGATGGGCATAATCGAGGGAGTGTTCAACGCCAAGTCGGGACATCCCGGCGGTTCTCTCTCCATCGCAGATCTGCTTACCTATCTCTATTTTGAGCAGATGAATGTGGATCCCGCAGATCCTAAGAAAGCCGACAGGGACAGACTTGTCCTCTCCAAGGGTCATACCGCACCCGCACTCTATTCCGTGCTCGCACAGAAGGGGTATTTCCCCGTTGACGAGCTTAAGACCCTCCGTCACATAGGCGCACGTCTTCAGGGCCACCCCGACATGAAGTACATCCCCGGTGTGGATATGTCAACAGGTTCTCTCGGACAGGGCATCTCCGCTGCCTGCGGCATGGCGCTCTCCGCTAAGAAGTTCGGCGATGACTACAAGGTATACGCCATCACGGGCGACGGTGAGCTTGAAGAAGGTCAGGTATGGGAGGCAGCAATGTTCGCCGCTCATTACAAGCTGGATAACCTTGTGGTGATCGTGGACAACAACGGCCTTCAGATAGACGGCAGGATCACAGAGGTAATGTCGCCTATGCCTATCACCGACAAGTTCGAGGCATTCGGATGGAAGGTGCTCACTATGGATGCGCATGACTTTGACGACATAGAGAAGACCTTCGCAGAGGCTGCAAAGACTGACGGAAGACCTACCGTGATAGTACAGAAGAGCATCAAGGGCAAGGGTGTAAGCTACATGGAAGATCAGGTAGGCTGGCACGGTACCGCTCCTAACAAGGAACAGTACGATCAGGCAATGAGTGAACTGAATGCACAGCTCGCAGCGTTGGAGGGTTGAGATCATGGCTGATATTATCAAAAAGGCAACAAGAGAGAGCTACGGTGAAGCACTTGCGGAGCTTAGCTCTGAATATACGGATCTTCTGGTCCTCGACGCAGACCTTGCGGCGGCTACAAAGACAGGCATATTCAAGAAGGCTTGTCCCGAGCGCTTCATAGACTGCGGCATCGCAGAGGCTGATATGATGGGTGTTGCGGCAGGCATCGCATCCACAGGGCATAAGGTGTTCGCAAGCTCCTTTGCTATGTTTGCAGCAGGCCGTGCATTTGAGATCGTGCGCAACTCCATCGGCTATCCTCATCTTAACGTGAAGATCGGTGCAACTCACGCAGGCATCAGCGTCGGCGAAGACGGAGCAACTCACCAGTGCAATGAGGATATCGCACTGATGCGTACCATCCCCGGCATGACCATCATAAACCCTGCGGATCATGTTGAGGCAAAGGCTGCTGTCCGTGCGGCTCTCGACTTCGAGGGACCTGTATACATGAGATTTGGCAGACTTGCTGTCCCTGTATTCAACGATGCTGATACCTACAAGTTCGAGCTTGGCAAGGGCATCACTCTCCGTGAAGGCAGCGACATCACCATCATCGCAACAGGCCTTATGGTAAATGAGGCGCTCATGGCTGCGGATACGCTGAAGGCAGAGGGTATCAATGCCCGTGTCATCAACATCCACACCATCAAGCCCATCGACCGTGATATCATCATCAAGGCCGCAAAGGAGACAGGTGCTATCGTTACCGCAGAGGAGCACAGCGTAATAGGCGGACTCGGCTCTGCTGTTGCTGAGGTAGTTACCGAGGAATGCCCCGTTCCTGTATACAAGGTGGGCGTCAACGATGTGTTCGGCCATTCCGGACCTGCGGCAGACCTTCTGAAGGAATTCGGGCTTAGCGCAGACAACATCGCAGACAAGGTACGCAAGGCACTCAATAAGTAATATAAGGCTCTGCTCTACGGGGCAGAGCCTTTTGTACAGGTGATTATATGGGATCGATATTCGGCAGGATATTCAGAGTGACAACGTGGGGTGAATCCCATGGCAAGGGCATAGGCGCTGTGGTGGACGGCTGTCCCGCAGGGCTGGAGCTCACGGAAGAAGATATACAGAAATACCTTGACAGGAGGAAGCCCGGTCAGTCGGTCTATTCCACACCACGCTCGGAGTCGGATGCAGTGGAGATACTTTCGGGGGTGTTCGAGGGGCAGACCACGGGCACGCCCATCGCACTGGAGATACGCAACAAGACCCAGCGCTCGGCTGATTACAGTGAGATAGCCGAGATCTACCGCCCCGGCCATGCTGACTTTACCTTTGACAGGAAGTACGGCATAAGGGACTATCGGGGCGGCGGCCGTTCCTCGGGGCGTGAGACGGCGGCAAGGGTGGCAGCGGGTGCTGTTGCCGCAAAGATCATAGGACGGCTCGGCATCACGGTCAAGGCATACACACGCTCCATAGGGGATATATGTATCGGTGGGTTCGATAAGGATGAGATATTCCACAATCCGCTGTATATGCCCGACAAGGCGGCTGCGGAAAAGGCGCAGGCATATCTTGACGAACTTCGCAGCAGTGGGAACTCGGCAGGCGGCGTAGTGGAGTGCGTGATAAAGAATGTTCCTGTCGGACTTGGTGATCCCGTATTCGATAAGCTGGATGCCGATCTTGCTAAGGCGATGCTCTCCATTGGGGCGGCAAAGGGATTTGAGATAGGCGAAGGCATGAATGCGGCACGCCTGACGGGACTTGACAACAACGACGGCTTTGTCCTGAAGGACGGGGATACGGTCAAATCCTCCAATCATTCGGGCGGTGTGCTCGGCGGCATGAGCGACGGGAGCGATATCGTGTTCCGTGTGGCTTTCAAGCCTACTCCCTCGATCTCCTCGGTCCAGCATACTGTTGACCGTCACGGGAACGAGCGGGACATATCCGTAAAGGGCAGGCATGATCCGATCATCGTGCCCCGTGCGGTGGTGGTCGTGGAGACGATGGCGGCGATTGTCATTGCGGATAAGCTGCTTGAGAACATGACTGTACGAATGGACAGGATAGAGCAGTTTTACAGGCGGTGAACAGGTAAAATGCCTGAGCAGTTTGATCGCTGTGTCAGGGGCGGGCGGCTGTGTATCGGCTCGCATAGACGATGAACTTAATGGGGTGAAGTTATGAAGAAGTATATAGCAGCCTGTGCGGCAGTCCTTCTGTGCGCAGGCATGAGCGTGGGAGTCGGCGCACAGGGATGGGTCGGCGAAGAGGGCGAGTCCGAATACATAAGGTCAAACGGACAGAACGCCACAGGTGTCGTTGTGATAGAGGGGAAGGCATATCTGTTTGGTGAGGACGGTTCTCCCAAGGGGATGTACACAGGCCTTACTTCCGACAGCAAGGGACTCTACTATTATGAGGACGGCGTTATGTTCAAGGACGGATGGCTGGAACTCGACGGAGATAAATTCTACTTCGAGGACGGCAAAGCCAAGACGGGCAAGGATATTATCGACGGCAAGAGCTGTGCTTTTGACAGCAAGGGCAGGCTCATCACCTCATCCAACAGGAACGCATATACCGTGACTGCCGACAGGGACACTGTTTCGGTGGGCTCGGGCGACAGGATGACGGTCACTGTGTCTACCGACATTATTTCGGATATGGCGTATATCTATCCTACGGTGTCTTTGCAGAGATACTCCGAGGGCAGATGGCTGGGGTTAAAGTCCAACACCGATCTCAATGCGGTCATCGTCAACAGCGCACAGCTGGGGCAGGTGAGCGAGAAGGAATACCGCAATGAAGCGCAGTTCGTCTTTACTCCCGATCTGTATTCGGATATGCTCTCGGAGGGACATTACCGTCTGGCTGTGCCTGTTGCGGCAGGGGAGAAGACTGTCACGCTCTATTATGAATTTGATATCGTGAAGAATGCGGTCACCACTTCCGACAAGCCCGCATACGACATCCAGAGCACCACACGCATCACCTTTGATACTTACCTCAAGCAGGACGAGCACGTCTATCCGAAGGTGAATGAACTCTATTTCAGGGAGAACGGCAAGTGGGTGCTTGTGGCACCCAAGAAGGGGAAGGAACTTGTGTCGGAGACTACCCTTGCAAAGAAGGGCACCACATTTACTTCCACCCTTGACCTTACCAGATATAACCGCACTTCCCTCAAAACAGGGCGCTATATGGTCTATGTTGGGGACGGCATACAGAGCGAGTTCCGCCTGACCAATCCCGTGGATGTAGAGGCATATCAGATCGACGCACAGCAGGACGGAAATGTCAAGGTGCGCCTCACGCTCCATCCCCGCAAGTACGATGTGACGGAGATAGACGAATACGGTGAGATGTATTACTATACGGGCGGAAAGTGGCTGAAGATGGACAAGCGCAAGTCCAAGCTCCCCGGCGGTCTGGTGCTTGAAAAGGGATATGTCTATATGCAGGATTTCCTCGTGACGGACTACTACAAGCAGCGTGACCTTAAATCGGGCAAATATGCCATAAGACTGCACCTTACCACAGGGGAATATATGGAGGTATATTTCGATCTCAAGGTATGATTTGTGCAAGATGCACAAATATATCAGTGCGATTTGTTTAGATTTTTTACTATAATTTCTTGACATCGTGCTGTTTGTGTGATATAATTATTACAATCAATAACAAAGGCAAAGCATGGGAAATCATGTGACGCAAAGCTATAGGGCCTTAACTGGCAGCCAGTTGCAGAATTTGTTGTTTTGGTGTACCTGTAAGATAAGTGCAGGTGTACCGGAATAGTAATAAAGTCTGTTGCCGCTCTTCGCTTTACGTCGGGGAGCGGTTTTTTGACGGACGCTCCGGGGAGCATGAAGTTTTAAGGGATGCGGACAGTCCGCAGATGGCGCAGGTCATAGTATGAGACGGAGATGATTTTTATGATGAAAAAGACACTTAAAGGATTTACGCTTATAGAACTGATCGTTGTTATTGCGATCATAGGCGTGTTGGCGTGCATACTTGTTCCTTCTATGTCCAAATATATACGCAGATCTCAGAAGGCTGTTGATGTTACCAATGCCAAGCAGATATACCAGGCTGTGGAATTGGTTCTGGCTCTTGATGATGACGCTTGCGACTCTTTTTATAAGTACAATACAGGCAAATGGAGCAGAGACGGTGTTCAGTATCTTACCGTAGCAAAGCTCAATGGCACAAGCAATCCCCAGGGAGGAGGAGCAGGAAGCTATTATATATGGCAGCCCGGTAACAACGAAGGTAAGGCTTTTACCGATGCGCTTAATGAATCTATGGGGTTTGAGCTTACGTCCAACAATTCCCGTCAGGCGGCCAAAGTCAAGATGAAGTGTAATTCGCATTCAGGCGGGATCAAGACAGACCGTTGGTGTATCGTTATCAAGAAGAACGGTACTGAGCGTGAAGTCGAGATATGGGCATCTGACAGCAGTACAAGCGGTGCCGGCATGATACCCCATTATCGCCTTTGGCCTAATCCCGATACTGAGTATGTGGTCGAGCATTATGATGACTGAGATCCACTTGTTATGACAGCTCCGTTTTTAAAACTTCCTTAAAACCAACAAAAGCCGTACTGCTGTGCGGCTTTTGTTGGTTTTTGGGGTATGCTGTGTTTATCCGGGATCTGCTGCGACAGTGTGATATACGCATAGTATGTTGACACAGTAAGTAAAATATAGTATAATAAAACGGAAATCTCAAAACCCAAAGGAGCATACTTTGAAATGGAAACTATCGATAGCTCAAGAAAAAAACAGCTCGACCACGACCTTATCGCCATAGGTGTGATAACATTCATTGTACTGTCACTGGTGCTGGTGGTATTCGGCAAACAGTTCAACGGCTTTGTTTACGATACGACAAGCCCCGTACTGCCGAGAGTTGCCGTTGCTGACAGTAGACGTACGACAAAAAGAGAAAGGCTGTGTAACCGCATAGGTTACGCAGCCTCATCTTAAAATCTTAAATACTTCTATATCGGCGCACCACTAAAGGTCTGTCCGTTTTCTCATATCTTGATCTTCTGTCCGAAGATATGTTCAAGTATCCTCGACAGGCTGCCCTCCATATCGCCTATGTCAACGAAGACCACACGTCCGATAACGCCGTCCTCGTTCTTGAATGCGATCTCTCTCGCATCCTCCGCCATTTCACGGGTAAGGGGATATATGTAGCACACACTGTCCGAGTGATAGAGATTGAGCAGATCGTATATATCCATGATGTCCGAATCACGGATGCCGAAGTTCTCGTCTGCACCCGAAAGCTCCTGCCATTTTGCGTCGAACACGACTCTCATGCCCGTCTCACGCAGGGTCATCACCGCCAGAGCCTGTGCCGAGGCACGGTGCATGGCCTGATTGAGCATAGGATATGACTTCTTCTGTATCTCCGCCTTGAATCGCTGATTGTCAAGCATCCGCCCCAGCTTGTAGACGGTGTACGAGTCGAACAGCTGACGTGTGGGGAACACCACCGCATAGGAAACATCACGGCCCTTTGTCACGGTGATGTGCTTTCCCAGCAGGAATATCTCTGCCCATTTGAGGGCGTTGATGTAGCCTGTCATGCTTCTGTCGAGTATGCAGGCGGAAAAGTCCTGCGCATAGTTTGTGGAGTAGTCAACACCGTCGAAGTTTGCCACCAGATTATCTATACGGTTGCGTGATCTTGCAGAGGACGTGACGTCGTGCAGATATTTCAGCGTTGACTTTATCAGCCTGTTTTCGGGGCGGTTGATGGTGAACACATCATACATCACATAGAACTTGTCCTTGTGAGCGAAGTTCTTTGTGGCGTGCTTTGCGTATATTACCTTCCCCTTCAGGAAGTTCTCGTTGTTCTCATAAGGGGTGTATGCCTGCTTTATGCCGTTGAGGACGATGCCCTGCACCTCATTTATGAAGGAGAGGATGAAGGTCTCGAATATGTTCAGGTTTTCCGCCGCCCTCGTATTCAGGTTGTGCTCATCTATCGGGACGGACTTCATGGAGGAGAGCATATTCAGGAAGATCCTCTTCTGGGAGATCTCCTTCCCGTTCTTGTCCTTAGCCTTGAACTTGGGAAGTATCTCAAACTGCGTGCCGTCCTTGAGTACGATGGTACCGACATATCCGCCCGCACGCAGGATGCGCTCCTTTCCCTCCCCCTCAGGATAGAGGATATAGCTGTTGATGCCTTTCGGATCGGGCATCTTCTTCTCACGGGAGAACTCCGCAAGCATATCGAACACCGGTTCGGGAATGGGAAGGCCGCCCTCACGCTGCGAGGATCCCTCTATGGTGAAAAACTCGGATTCACTTATCCTGTATCGTTCTTTTTTCATGCGTCATCCTTTATCAGTTGCATTTCTCCCCCGCATAAGCTGCCGTCCCCTGAAAGGTCCTGACCCTTCGGGAAAACAGTATATGGGCGGGGGAGAAATACTTATGGATCAAAGAAGTTTACGGTATGCCTCGGGATTCCAGAAAGCATCGTCATTTATCTCATAGGTGTCATCCACATCGAGGAACAGCTCCACCTTTTCGCCGAAGGTCTTCTTGTAGTCTATGGCAAGTGCCTTCACGAACTGCTCATCAGGCTCCTTGTTGTAGTCGCCCAGCACCCAGCGTATCTTCTGATAGTCGCCGTAGAAATACTCCTGAAGAAGGGGTATGATAGAGTTTTTGAATATAGAGCCGAGTCTTATGATGGAAGGATCCTGCTTGAGGGACATGAAATACGCATGGCCTATGGTATGTTCTCTGTCCACAAGGATCTCGATCCTCTTGTTGATGGTGGCAAGCAGATGCTCTATGCTGATGCCCTCCACGAAGGTATCTCCGAAGAGCTCGGGGCGGGGGAGCATCTCGATAAAGTCGAAACGTCTGCGTATAGCCGTATCGAGAAGTGCTATGGAACGGTCAGCCGTGTTCATGGTGCCGACGATATATACATTTGAAGGCACACCGAACAGATCCATCGAGTAGGCAAGCCTTACCCTTACTTCCTCACGTTCGCCCAGACGCTTTGACGGCTCAATTACCGTGATAAGTTCACCGAATATCTTGGAGATATTGCCACGGTTGATCTCGTCTATGATAAACACATAGGGCTCATCGGGATGTTCCTGGGCTCTGTGGCAGAATTCCCTGAATATACCCTGATCGACAACGTAGACCATTTCCTTTTTACGGGTACGCTCGCCTCGTTCGTTCATGGTCTCAAGGAACACAGGCTTGATACCTTCGATGAACTCCTCATAGCCCATAGACTGGTGGAATGTGGTGAACTCTATCTGACCGAAGCTGTTCTTGAGCTCATTATAGCGGTCGAGCATGGAGTCATAATCCTTAGCCATGACAGTCTCAACAGGGATATTATATATTATGGACAGGGCATAGTTGACGCTGTTATAAGTCTTACCTGTGCCGGGAGGTCCGTAAAGGATGATGTTCTTACCCATTGTGATCTTCCCTTCAAAAATAATCGGTTATAGTTATAATATCACAAATCACAAAAAAAATCAATATTTAAAAAAGATTTTTTGGTATATTCTGCACATTGTACAAATTTGAGGGGTGATTTTTTATCTGTAATGTATCATTCATTTCCCGAAAATGCGGACTTACTTTGCCTTCAGGGTAAGCATCTTTATCACCGCATTTTCCAGTATCGTCTCGGGCTTTCCCGTGCCGCCCTTTATATCCGTGTCCGCCTTGCAGAGTATCTGCATACAACGGCGCAGATATCCCGTATTTGTCCGCTGTGCCGAGCGGAAGGCGTTGTTCACCCTGAATGAAAGATTTCTCGGATAGGAAAAGTCGCTTATCACGTCATTTGCCGTTTTTCCCGCATCCAGTGCTATCCTTGCCCGATATATGTCGTTCATGCTCCCCGTCAGCATATACAGCAGCGCCACAGGCTCCGAACGGTTGTCGATGAGCCTGTTGTACACATCGAGCGCCCTGCTCAGGTCATGAGCCGTCACCGCATCAGACAGGGCATATATCTTCGTGTCGTCGTTCTCCGGGGTAAGGAGAGCCACATCCTCTTGTGTCACCTCACGGCCGTCAGCGTAAGCCGTGAGCTTCCCCACTTCATTTGCCGCCGCCGACAGATCACCCGTCCGTGCAAAGAGGAACTCCGCCGCCTTTCGGCCTATCCTGCCGCCCTCCTCGGAGAACATTGCCATGATCTCCTTTGCAGCCTCTGAGGGGGAAGGTATGTCTATCCGCACCGTCGTACCGACCTTTGCCACCAGATCCGTGAGCTTCCTGTTCTTCTCCGTGGGATTTTTCTTTCCTCCGCAGATGTCCGCATTGAGGGTGTAGAAGATGAGCACCGTGGTATCCGGGAGATTTCTGATCTCCTCGTATAATTCCTTCAGGGCAGCAGCACCGGGCTTTACTGCCTCCAGATCAAAGTCGCACACCGTAACGCACATCTTCTCCGAGAATACGGGAAGTGCCTCGCACGCCTGTATCATCACATCCGTGCCGTCCTTCCCCTCAAACCTGTGGAGGTTGAGGCTCTGTGCGTCCCTGTCTATGATGCTGTCCACAAGGGCGTTTTTCATCCTGCCGATGGTATAGTCATCCGTACCGTAGATGTAATATACGCCGCCTGCCTCATGCGCCTTTATTATGCGGGAAAGCTCCGCCTTGCTCATCTCACCCATTTTTACTCCCAACCCTGATCCTGCTGCCGTTTATGTACAGTGGTATACCGTCCACCGTATACAGCTGTTCGCCCTCGATGATATAGACCTTCGCATCGGGGAAGTCAGCCGCATACTTGCTGCTCTGTCCCTGTGTGCAGAAGACCGCCGTCGGATGAAGTCCGTACCTTGCCGCAGCCTTCTTCAGTTCGTATCGGTTGTCGCCCGTATCCACCGCCGCCGAGCCTGTTTCCGTCTTTATCAGTGCGTATCCGTCCGCCATATGCGTCTGCGGTGTGTGAAGCCCCGAAAGATATACCGCAGTCCCTGCCATCATCACCAGTGCCGCCGACGAGAGCATGACGGGAAGTGCCGTCTTCTTCCCTCCCGCAAGCCCTGCAAGGCAGGCAGCCGCCGCTCCGAATATCATTCCGGGGAGTATCGCCCCCGCAGGCAGGGGGAATGCCAGACCCGAAAGAAGTCCGCACAGCGCCAGTATCACCTTGGCTGTCACCCCTGCAAATATGAAGAACAGCTTGCCCGCTGCCCCTCCCGCAAACACGCCCAGATACGAAAAGAACAGCGCAGGCGTGCATAAAGGTATCACCGCCAGATTTGTCACGGGCGATATCCCCGATATCCCGTCGAAGAATACGAATGATGCAGGGAGTATCGCAGTCTGCGTACACAGTATGAAGACTGCCGTCCGCATCACGGGATGGATATGGGTGAAAAGCGGCTCCGTGCCGTCCTTCCTTGCCTTTATCTCCGTCAGTTCCTTCTCTGCCCACGGAGAGAGCACCGCTGCTCCGAATGTGCCCGACAGTGACAGTATGAATGATGCTCCCGTCACGCACAGCGGCGAATGGAGAAGTATCAGAAGCACAGCCGCCGCCAGGGAATTGAGGGCATCCCCACGCCTTCTCACAAGTCCTGCCCCGTATACGATAAGTGTCATGATATACGCACGGATGACAGGCACTGTCATGTCCGCACAGAGCACTATCACAGCCCCTGCCGCCGCAGCCGCAAAGAACCTCAGTTTTTTGCTCCTCCCCGTGACCGCCGCTGCGATCATGGCGGCTATGGACAGATGGAGCCCCGACACCGCCGCCGTATGTCCCGCACCGGCTCCGTACAGCGATGACAGCGCAGGTGAGGATATTTCCCAGTATCTGCTGCCAAACAGCATCCCGATGAGATATTCTCCCGCATCCCCCATTTCAAGGGAACGTATCTCGGATATGCTTGACTGCCGCAGATCGTCTATGAATTTATACGGCTGACGATCCTTTTCCTTCACCGTCACTTCAGGGGAATACATGACCGACAGTATCCCCTTTGACCGCATGAAGTCAGGGTTTTCAGGCTCGCACAGCTCGCCCTTCACCGACACCCTGTCGCCCCTTATCAGACTGTATTCACCGTAGAGGTATATGCCTGTGAGCTGTCTGCCGTGCTTTACCGTGTAGAACGGAACGCCGTCGGTATCCGCCTCCGTTACCACGCCCTCGAAGGAAGTCTCACCCATCACGGGAGGCACGTTCGCCGCAGAGTAGGCAAGTGCCCCCACCGCCGCCGAGATACATACCGTCATCACATATCTGACCGCATCCCGCCTGACAATGGAGATCACAGCCCCTGCCGCAAGCAGTATCACCGTGACCGCCGCCGTATATCTGCCGCACAGTGCCGCAGCAAGCATACCGCCCATGCAGCCGAAGCCTGCATATACAAGTTTACGAGTCATATCCACCTTTGACCTGTGCCGCAGAGGACTAACCCCCGATCATCCGCACAAGTTCGTCCTCATCAATGACTGCGATGCCAAGCTCATTGGCCTTGTCCAGCTTAGAGCCTGCCGCTTCTCCTGCCACCACATAGTCCGTCTTCTTTGACACCGAGCCTGTCACCTTGCCGCCTGCCGCCTCTATCATGGCTTTGGCTTCGCTCCTGCCCATGGTAGGGAGAGTGCCCGTCAGCACGAATACCTTCCCTGCAAGGGTGTCAGCCGTCTGTGCCTTCTCGTAAGCCATCGTCACCCCTGCCTCACGCAGCCGCCCGATGAGCAGCACATAGCTCTCATCACGCATCGCCCGATACAGGTTGTCCGCCATTATGTCGCCGAACCCGTCTATCGAGGCGATATCCTCCCTGCCTGCCGCCAGTATCGCATCCATCGAGCCGAACCTGTCCGCCAGGAGCTTTGCCGCCGCTGACCCTATCTCACGGATGCCCAAGGCAAATATCACTCTGTCCAGGGGCTGTGAACGGGACTTGTCTATCGCCTTTACGATATTGTCCGCAGACTTTCTGCCCATGCGGTCGAGTGTAGCCAGCCTGTCCACGGTGAGTGAGTACAGGTCGGCAGGGCTCTTCACCATCTTGCTTTCCGTAAGCTGTATGATGACTTTCTCGCCCAGACCTTCAATATCCATCGCATCCTTTGACACGAAATGTATAAGGCTCCTCTGTATCTGTGCGGGGCAGGAAGGATTGGGACAGCGCAGGGCTGCATCTTCCTGCACCGCCTTCGTGCCGCATACGGGGCAGTTTTCGGGGAGCAGGTACGGCACGGAGTTTTCCCCGTGGGAAACACTGCGCAGGACTTCGGGGATTATCTCTCCTGCCTTCCTCACCATTATCCTGTCGCCTATGCGGATGTCACGGGAGGATATGAATTCCTGATTGTGCAGCACCGCACGGCTGACGGTAGTCCCTGCCAGCTCCACAGGCTCAAACACAGCCGTAGGCGTGAGCGCACCCGTGCGCCCCACGCTCACCTCCACATCCAGCAGAGTAGTCTCCTTCTCTTCGGGAGGGTACTTGAACGCCACCGCCCATCTGGGCACCTTAGCCGTAGCGCCCAGCATCCGCCTTTGCGCCAGATCGTCTATCTTTATCACCGCACCGTCCGTATCCAGCGGATAGGACACACGCTCCTCACCGATCTTCTTTATGGCATCGGTGATCTCCCTGTCGGTGGTGACGGGAGTGCAGTCTATGGTGTGAAATCCCAGCTTTCGGAGCAGGTCGATGGATTCCTTGTGGGAGGTGAATGTCCGTCCTTCGCACTGCTGCACGTTGAAGACGATGATATCCAGTTCACGCCTTGCCGTAACGGAAGGGTCCTTCTGCCTGAGAGAGCCTGCGGCGGCGTTCCGTGGGTTTTTGAATGACCTGTCCTCCGTCATCATCAGCCGCCCGAACACCTCACGGGGCATATATACCTCGCCCCTCACCTCAAGGTAGGATATATCCGTATCTATCTTCATGGGTATCGACCGTATGGTGCGCAGGTTTGCCGTCACGTCCTCCCCCACGAAGCCGTTGCCTCTTGTGGAGCCCCTGACAAATCGGCCGTCACGGTATTCGAGCGAAACGGAAAGCCCGTCTATCTTAGGCTCTGCCATGAAGAGCGGGGAGGTTATCCCTTCCTCCCCCAGCGCCGCACGCACCTTTGCGGTGAAGGCGGTCACTTCCTCGTAGGAGAACACATCCTGAAGGCTCCCCATCTGCACCGTATGGGCTACCTCCTCAAACTGAGCCGATACCGAGCCGCCCACCCGCTGTGTCGGCGAATCTGCGGAGGCATATTCGGGATATTCCTCCTCGAGCTGCCTCAGTTGACGCATCAGCGCATCGTATTCGCTGTCCTCTATGGTAGGGCTGTCCAGATCGTAGTATGCCCTGTTGTGTTCCTCTATCTCGGCAGCGAGCCTGTCCATCCGCTGTTTTATCTCGTCCATACTTACCCCCTGTCACGGCCTTTTCCTAAGACCGGGTGCGTTATCCCCGACTATCATCTGCAATGCGTTGTGAAGTGCGCATATGCTTATGTTTTTGCTCTTGCCGCCGTACTCTCCGTCTATCGTCCAGGGAACGTCTCCCTGAGATGTGACGGTGAAGTCCTCCGAGCGGAAGTAGTAGAAGCAGGAGGCATCGAAGTCCTTCCTGATCAGTGCGTTAAGTGTGCGGTTGAGCTCCGTGCCGCTGGTAGGGTTCTTTATGAACATCCCCTCGAACAGGTTGTCGTTCATGGAAACGTTATCCCCCGCAAGGTCCTTTATGCCGCCCACCGACAGGGAATTTGCCACCATGCCGAACATGAAGTCATCCGTCACCGTGGTGTCGCCGCACTTTACGGTCACACGGTAGGAACGGGACAGATCCACGTTCTGCGCCGCCTCCTTGACCGCATCTATCATATACGCTACGGGGCCGAGCAGGTTCTTCATCTGCTGACCCGTGGAATAGCTCACCTTGGTGAATGCCCCGAAAGCCGCCACATAGGTGAAGTATCTCTTGTTGAATGCGCCCACGTCCACGAAATGAGGCTTGCCGCTTATGATGAGCTTTGCCGCATCGGGCATATTCTTCGGTATCCCGAGGCTTGAAGCGAAGTCGTTCATGGTGCCTGCCGGGATATATCCCACGGGGACATGATGGCCTCCGTCCATTATGCCGCCGAGAGTCTCATTCATGGTGCCGTCGCCGCCGCTGCACACCACGATGTCAAATTCTGCGGCTCTTGCCTTGACAGTCTCATAGCCGTCATTCTTGCGCTGAGTGGGGTGGCACAGCACATCATACCCTGCCGCCGTGAAGATCTGGATGATATCCGGAAGGTGTCTGTTTATCATTCCCTGACCGGAATGAGGATTATACACAAACAGTATCTTTTTCATCATAAGCACCTGTCAACTGTGGGCAAAGGCATCATGCGGATGCCGTGCCCAAAAGTGATACTGCCCTTCTGCGGCATACAGACATTCATCCTGTACAGCGGCCGGAGAACAGTATGAAACGTTCAACTGTATCCATTATAGCATATGGGGGCATTTTTGTCAAGTGATTTCTCAAAAAAATGTTACTTTGGGACGGGTGAAAGAATACCGCAGCTCGGAGAAGTCTCCGCTCTGCGGCTGATGAGTTTTATCAATATGCGTATTCCATCTTGTAACCGATGCCGCTGACTGCCTTGATGTAGCTCGGGTTGTGAGGGTCGGGCTCTATCTTGGCTCGGATGCGGCGGATGTGTTCGACTATGGTCTTGCGTACCCGATAGGGACGCTCATGCCATACCCCCGAATATATATCGTCGATGGAGCAGGGGTCGCCCAGATTTTCCAGCAGATACTCCACTATCCCGTATTCGATAGCTGTCATGCTGACAGGGGTGCTGCCCGAATAGACGCTGCGTGACTTCATGTCTATGCTTATCACGCCGTTTGAAAGGGTGTGCGGCCTGCTCATGATGCCCGAACTTCTCCTGATAAGGGCGGTGATCCTTGCCCTGAGCTCAAATGTGAAGCGGGGATCCGCACACATATCCGCACCCTTGGCAAGTGCGATGGTGGTGTATATCTCATCAAGCTCATCGGGGAGCATGAGTATGGGTATGTCGGAGAAGCTGCGCACCTGTGCGGCAGCATCAAATGCAGGGGATGACACGCCTGCGTCACGGATTATCAGAAGATGCGCCCCGTCAGCGGACGTGATGTGATCAGCAGTCGTCACATTCATCTCCTCATGAGTGAGCATACGCTGGATGTCGTTATCTCTCTTTTTTCTCCTGTCGATAACGATCACGTTGGGTCTGTATTCTATAGCCGTCAGACCGTTTGACGATAAATATACTGACATGATATACCTCCGCTCGGTTAGTCCGGTTTCGTCTTGTTCTCTCTGTTATGAATACAACCGAGGCGGAGATTATTTTTCACCGATCTTCAAAAAAATCAGATTTTACAATTTGTTAACATATGTATGTGCCTTGCGTCATTGAGAAGTTCGATCACAGGCATCCTCCTTGAACCGGGGCGGCTGTCGAATCTCAGCACGCAGACCGAGGTCAGGTCAAGGTGGAATGTAGAGCATACCAGCGGAAAGGGTATCCCCAGTATATGGGACATTGCGGCGGAGGATGATCCACCGTGGCTGAACAGAGCCACCGTCCTGTCATTGTCCGTATCCGTGATGCAGCGGTAAAGTCCGCCCTCACGCCTGTATCCGAGGGTGAGCAGCAGCTTGTCGAACTCCTCTGCGATCATGTGTACGTTGTCAACGCACCTGTTCCCCTTGAAATATCTGTTTTCCTCCCACATGGGATCACCGGCATCCATTCCCTCATCTGCCATCTTGTCGGCTATCACCCAGGGACTTGCCTCGGGCTGATAGTCTTCATCGTATCCCCATACGATCTCACGCATGAAGTCGAGTATCTCCACATCCTTCCCTGTGAGACGGGCAGTGTATCCCGCCGTCTGACGGGCTCTGCCCATGCAGGATGCGTATATCTTGTCAATGTTTTCCGATGCCAGTCTGTGAGCCGCCTTTTCAGCCTGTTCATGGCCTGTCGGGGTAAGGCAGTCGTTCTGGTAGTCGGGGTCGCCGTGCCGTATAAAGAGAAGCCGCATATATCCTCCTGTGTGTCTGCCGCAGAAAGGACAGGCGAACCTGTCCTTTGACCTACTTATTTTTGTATTCCTCAATGATGCCCATGACATACTCCCTGAGAAGCGTGCCTGTGGAAGTGCCGTGCTCGGCGCAGTATGCTTTGAAGGCTTCCGCCTCCTCTGTGCGCACCCTGCATGAGACGGACTTTATGTGCTCCCTTTTCCACGCAAGCTGTTTTTCCTTTGCCTGCTGCTTCCGGGCTTCGGTCATTTTCGCCATAGTCAAAGCTCCTATCTCTTGCCCGATCTTGAGCCGTTCCCCGTGAACCTGAGCACAAGGCGGAGCACCTTGAAATACAGCCATATCACCGAGAATGCAAGCCCGAATGATGCGTACCATTCGTAGTCCTTGGCCATGCCGTATTCCACGCACTGCCTTATGGTGTCAAAGTCGGACACGAGGAAGAGAGAGCCCAGTACCACCATGCCGACCGCCACTCCCAGTGAGAGCAGAGGGTTCGCCGCAAGCTCCGATACTATCCCTCTTGTTGCGGGGATAAGTCCGCCCGCAAGGGTGATGAGGGAACCTGCGATGAGCGTGATGCACGCCGTTGAGATGAATGCGTGGAACTTCTGATCTGCCTTTATCATGCCCCGTGCGTAAAGAAAGCCCATTGTCGCCACGAGAAGTACCGTGATGAGGAAGGAGAGCACTATCGCCGAACGAAACTGCTGTCCCAGAGTGGCTCCCATCCATGTGATAAGGTACCCGACAGAACCGCAGAACAGCGTGCCTGTCACAGGTATGGTCTTTCGTATGAATATGGCGAGCCATGGCGTGACGAGGGAGATCAGCGCCGCCGCAGCAAGCAGTACAGTTTCAGCACTGCCCATTGAGATCGACCCGTCCGAAGCCGTAGTCATCTTTGCGATGCCGCACAGGAGCATACCGATGAATATTGACGCAAGGAATATCCCCAGCTTTTTCATTATCCCCGCATAGGTGCATCTGTCGGCATCATCCGTCTCGGCTATCTTTCCTATCCTGTCGAGTACGGGATTTCGCCCCGTGATATAGCCCTGATCTGTAAGTGTCATGTCATCACTCTCCGCTGTTCATGTTCATCATGTCTGCCGACACATCCCCGAGTCGGGCGATGCCTGCCTGAAGGCTGTCTGCCGAGCCTTCTATGGCCGAGCCTGCCGCCTCTGCGTCACCGAGATAGGTGGAAAGGGAGGTCATGGCTGCCTTGAGCTTTTCGAGGATGGAGACTACCTGGGGAAGGGAGTTCTCATCGAGTGAAGTGCTCTGGGAGCAGAAATCCGTTACCTTGGCAAGGATGTTCTCCATGATGGATGCGATGGAAGCGGACTGCTTGTTGTTGTTGTCGAGCCGTCCGAGCTGTTCTCTGAGTCCTGCGATCTCGGCGGAAAGGGTGTCGGATGTCTGCTTTGCATCAGCAGCCGAGCCTGTCATCCGCTCTATCATTTCCCGGTATGCCGCAAGCTGCCCATCATCTGCCGCAGGAGCGGGAGTCGGGGACGGAGCGGCGGCAGGAGCCTCAGCCTTGCTCTCATGGGCTGCAAGGAATGCTTCGAGCTCTGCCAGGTTGCGGTCTATCGCCTCCTTTGCGGGAGGTTCCTTTTCGCAGTTTTCAAACTTGCGTGCAAGGGAGCGGGGATTGAGCCTGTCCTCAAAGAGTTTGAACTGCTTGTCAAGTCCGTTGAGGGACACCTTGCGGCGTGACCTTGCATCTATCTCCACCTTTCGGTGGATGCTCTTTATCTCCAGAGGGGACACGTCATCCTTGTCGAATGCGCCTATGCCCATGCCGCAGCCGCCTGCGCAGGACAGAGCCTCAAATACGTCCGCACGCTTGTCCCTGTCGGTGGAAAGATATTCCTCCAGATCCCTGTACACCGTGTCAACACCGTCGCTGCTGACTGCCACAAGGCCGGGATCGTTTATCACCAGATTGTACCGCAGGCCGCCGGGAGCGGAATAGATGCCGCCCATTGCGCCCTGTGCCTGATCGTCGAAGTCGTAGAGCATACTGTCGTTGTCCGCATCACGGAATTCGATGCGCTGACGGTGGAAATGCTCCTTGAGCCTCTTGAATGTGACATTGTACTCAACGTGGCCCGATTCGGTAAATTCCAGCTTCATTGCAGGGCACGGGGAGAGGACTGCCACCGCATAGTTCTTCTTGATGTAGTCCCTGATATACACAGCCTCACAGGACATGGGGCTTGCGATGGGGGCAACGTCCCCTATCTGATCGGGATGATATATCTCCATGTAGCGGACGATGGCAGGGCAGTGCTGGGATACCACCTTCCTGGTAGTGCCCGCATCTATCTGCTTGCAGTAGCTCCATGTGCATATATCCGAGCCCAGTGCGCCGTCATATATGCCGTCAGAGCCGTTCTGCTTGAACCAGCGCAGGACAGCCTGCCACTTCTTCCCGAAGGCGGCTTTGATGGACGGATGGGCGATGATGACCATTTTGCGGTCGCCGAGAGCCTTGAAG
The DNA here is from genome assembly GCA_017468865.1 of Oscillospiraceae bacterium. Lineage (GTDB taxonomy): Bacteria > Bacillota > Clostridia > Oscillospirales > Ruminococcaceae > Huintestinicola. The sequence goes on from JAFUHM010000044.1 coordinate 29,089, forward strand.
AACTTTTCCGTATCGTCGTTATAGTCACGTCCGCCGTGGGTGCAGCGTCTGACGCACTCACCGCAGGCTATGCACTTTGATTCATCTATCTCTATGACCTGTCTGCCGTCATCAAGTGTCTTGACATAGTTTGCCAGAGGAGATGGACAGGCGCCCACACAGTCCCTGCACCCTACACATCTTTCAAAATTGGTCTCTATAATACTCATGGTATTCACCTCGCATGAAATGACGGATATGTATGTCATGATCCCCTGCTGAATGTCGAGATGGGACATCGCTGTCTTGATTATATCATAAAATCACCATAATTGCAAGCGTTATGCACAAAAATGATATATATTACAATTTTTGCCCTGTACATTTGTGCAAAATAAATATCCGAGGGAGAGGGACGCTCATGCTGACCGCTGCGGTCTGTCCTCTTTTGCGCAAAAATTCCGAAAAAATAAGCATAAAAGGGCTTGCAACAGGGCGCAGGATATGGTATCATCATATAAGGGAAGGCGCTGAACTTTGCGCCTGTGATGAGAAACCTGACAAGAGGGGAAGTCCCTCATATGAAAGGAGCATTTCCATGAATCCATACCTTCCTTTGTGGGAATACATCCCCGACGGAGAACCGAGAGTGTTCGGAGACAGGATATATGTCTACGGATCCCATGACAGAGCGGGTCAGACGGAGTTCTGCGATTTCAAGCTCAAATGCTGGTCGGCATCGGTGGATGACCTTGATAACTGGGTCTGCCACGGAGATATCTTCCATGTGGCGGATGACTTCGACCACAAGTCCGACATCGACTGGAACACCCCCGAAACAAGGCTTTTCGCTCCCGATGTGGTCAGGGGCAAAGACGGAAAATATTACCTGTTTGCATACATCGTCAATGCAAAGGGATGTGTTGCGGTGAGTGACCGCCCCGAAGGACCGTTCACTCTGATAAGCAAGTACAAGTACACCATCCCCGATGAGATCTGCTGCAACGGCTGGTTCATCGACCCGGGCGTGCTTGTGGACGATGACGGGCGCACATACATCTACTGCGGATTTCAGCGCTCATTCATGGCGGAGGTGAATTCCGACAATATGTACGAGGTGCTCGGCGGTACCTGCGTACAGGACTTCATCCCCTGCGAGCCGACAGAAGAGGGCGGCTTTGACGAGAAGGACAAGTGCTTCTTCGAGGCGGCATCCCCCCGCAAGATAGGCGATACCTACTACATGATCTATTCTCCCTGGAGGGGAAGCAGACTTGCCTATGCCACATCGAAAAGCCCCACAGGTCCCTTCACTTACAGGGGGTACATCGTGGACAACGGTGTTGACTATCCCGGAGGCAACGACCACGGCTCCATCATGTGCATCAAAGGTCAGTGGTATATCTTCTATCACCGCATGACGAACAACACCATCATGTCACGCAGAGGATGCGTGGAGAAGATAGAGATACTCCCCGACGGCACTATCCCCACGGTCGAAATGACATCCCTGGGATTTGCGGACAGTCTTGACCCGTATAAGATCACCCCTGCGGAGATAGCCTGTGTCCTCAAGGGAGAGGCATTCGTGACGGAGAAGGGGCTTATGGAGCGTGTCATCACCAATATCCATGAGGGCGATGTCATAGGCTACAAGTACTTTGACTTCGGCGAGGACTATTCGGGTACGTCGTTCAGGTTCACAGCGAAGATCTACGGACTGGGCGGTGACTGCAAGCTCCATATCTATGCGGATGATGAGGAGATAGGCGTATGTGAGATAGGCCACGGCAGCGGAGAGGTCAGCGCAAGGCTGAAAAACGTGACGGGCAGACACGCCGTGTATTTCAAGGTGACCACCGATTACACAGGCTGGATGGGTGATTATTTCAAGGGCAGGGCTCTGTTTGAACTGAGCAGCTTTGTCTTTGCAAAATAGCATGACAACGGGCGGCAGGGCTCCTGCCGTCCTTTCCCTTTCAGATGATCCTGCTTTGGCAGATGCAGCCGGCGGGTATATTGTGAACAGTTCTTTTCCGAAAACTATCACATATATTTCATTGACATATCCTATTTGTTATGCTATAATCAATGCAGGATTACGCTTTCCGCTGTTTTCGTGAAGGCAGTGCTTTGGATCAAGGCAGTGATGATCCCCTTCCAAGGGGCGGTGCATCAACGGAAACAAAGAACGTACACGGATGGAGTCGCTATGGCATATATATTGTTAATTGCGGTCATCATACTCGGCATGATGCTGCTCAAGGCAAAGGGCGAGATAAAGGAAAAGAATGACGAGATCGACAGACTGAAGAGTGAGCTTGACCGATACAGGGAGAAAAGCGGCATGACCGCCGCTCCCTATGAGGCTCCCCCTACCGCACCTATGCCGCCTAAGTACGGCATGACCGGTGCGCCCGACTATTCACGGATGTACCGTCCTGCACCGACGCAGCCTGCACCCGTGCAGAATATGGCTGCCCCCGTTTCACAGGCACAGCCTGCACCGATGCAGCCTGTGCCCCCGCATCCTGCACCCATGCAGCCCGTGCCCGTTCAGAATATGGCTGCCCCCGCTTCACAGGCACAGTCTGTGCCCCCGCATCCTGCACCGACACAGCCCGTGCCCGTGCAGAATATGACTGCCTCCGTTTCGCAGGCACAGTCTGTGCCCATGCAGTCCGTACCCGTTCTGCCTGCACCGATGCAGGAAACTCCCCGTACCTACGGGCAGGACACGGCTCCCGTCAGGGAGAAGCACAATCCTGTCAACATCATCCTCGGTCTGGGTACGCTGTTTGTCATACTGGCAGGCTTCATATTCGCCGTAGCCGCATGGACGAGTATGTCCGAGGCAGGACGTGTCATCACCCTGATGCTTTTCTCGGGGGCATTCTTCTTCCTTCACGGGGTCGCCGAGAAGAAATCCGATCTTCCCCAGGCAGGGAAGGTGTTCTATGTGATCGGGAGCGGCACCCTTGCCGCATCCGTCTTTGCAATGGGGACAGATGTACTGCTGTCCCTGTCGGTCATGGCGTTCATCGCCGCAGTATGCTCATTTGCGGCGGCGGTACACTATGAGAGCGGCGGCATCGCCAAGGCAGGATATGTCTTTACCACCCTGTCAGCGTCGGCAATGTCCTTCTTCATCTCCGAGATGTGGGGGACGGCGATACTTGCCCTCATCGCCCTGATACTCATTTTCGCCGAAAAGAAGGTGAAGGATGCGGATGCGGGACGCTTCTTCCCCCTGACCGAAGAGTTCGGATTCTTCGTGACAGAGAACATCTATGTATCCGCACTGGCATCCCTTGTCCTCTCCACATCCGCTCCCTTCATCGTGCCTGTGGTCATCTTCTCTGCGGCGTTCCTCACAAGCGCCCTCAAAGGGGAGCACACAGCGGCAAATGTGTCGGTGTTCTGCGGATACTTTGCTCTGGGCGCATTCATGTCGATGAAGCCGTCGGGTGCGGATAACGTGATCCTCCTGTCTGTGCTGGTGGTCACGGTGTACACCGTGCTTTCCCTGATAACATCCATACCCGAGACTGTCCGCAGGCTCGTGAACATAGTCCGTGTCATCGGCGCATCCCTTGTCATAATCGGGGGAGTGGTCATAGCTCTCCGAGGGGAGTTTGACGTCACCCTCGCCCTCACATCCGCAGTGATGACCGCCGAACTGCTGATATCCCTCCTTCTGCGAAAGGACAGGGGTTCGCTGTATGCACTGGCGCCCTCCTTCGTGTTCACGGCTCAGGTGTTCTCCCGTCTGCTGCCCGAAGGATACCGCCCCCTCATCGTATTCGCATTCCTCTTCGGCCTTGTCATCATCCGCCTGTGGGATAAGGTGCATCATCCCTCGGGTGAGGCGGTGCTGTGCCTTGCAGCCCTGTTTGAAGTAAGGTCGCTGGCAGACCCATTCCGTATCCTTAAAGGCGAAGAGATGTTCATATCCCCTCTGTGGGTGCGAATGACGGTATGTGCGGTCTTTGTCCTGATGGTATTTATCTGCTCCCGTCAGAAGGGAGAGCACAGGATCACGGCAGGGATATTCCGCTATGTACTGCCGGTCTCTCTCTTCCTGCCCTGGATCATGCTACCTTCGGATATACGGGAGGTCACAGGCGTGCTCCTCTGCTTTGCGGCGGCAATGGCATCCCTTGCAAAGAAGGAATACATAAAGCCCTTTGCCCTGATGTGGATAGTCCCCATGGCGGCAAGCTTCGGGTCTGAGCACGCATTTATGGTGCCTGTGTGCCTTGCGGTGTATTTCACGGCGCTGTCTCTCCTTGATAAGCGAAATGTGAGGACTATGCCCTTCGGCGGCATCGCTGACGGGACGGTGTGCGTCTACCTTTCGCTGATGACCATGTATCAGACTGCCGCAGGGAAGTCTGTTCCCCTGTGGGTGATCTGGGGCTGTCTGGTCCTGTGTGCCGTAGTCTCCTATGAGAAGGTGAGCAGATGGGCTGTGCCCGCATCCCTGATAATGGCATTCTGTCCCCTGGTCATCACCGCAGATGAAACATCTCCCGTATTCCCCGTCTATATGGTGCTGTACGGCATAGCGGCGGCGGTAACTGTCCGCTTTGGCAGATCAGGCAGACGTGCCCGCTCCTTCGTATATCTTCTCCCCCTGATGTTCTTCACCCTGTGGGTGATGCAGTCAGCCGACTTTGCTCCTGCGATAGCTGCGGCGGCTGTGATAGTGCTTTTGATGCGCCCCGAGGAGAAATGCCGCATCATACTTGAAGCGGTCATCATCTTCGGATACATCCTCTCCCTCTGTGCGGCTCTGTCTCCCTTCATCACCGCAGCAGTATGGCTCGTCATGTGCGCAGTATTCGCTGTCGAGAAGCAGAAGTCACGGCTTGTGCTCCCTGCCGCAGTCATATCCGGCATACTCTGCCTGTGGGAAATACCCTTGTTCACGAACTGCCGCCATATCGCCGCAGTGATACTTACAGCGGCATATGTGGGGACAGCCCTTGCCAAGAGAAAGGACAGCGGCCTTCGCCTGAGCTTCGGCATATGCTCGCCTCTCCTGCTGATACCCTCCTTCGTCCTGTCTGTGAGCGCTGAACGCACATGGACGTGGATAGCTGCGGCAGCAGGTGCGGTGCTTGTCCTTGCCGCCCGAAAGGGTGAGGAAAGGAAACCATGGCGGACGTGCCTGCTCACTGTCCTCATGTGGACGTGCCTTATCATGTCGGCGCATGATGCGGCATCCCTCACGATGAACGTGATCTGTATATCTGCGGTATTTGTCATATGGCTGATGTTCACCGCCGCACAGGTGTGGGAGGAGAGCCGCCGTGATTCCCTGCATCAGAGCGTGAACACGCTCATCACCGTCATCGGTGCGGCTGTGCCCATGTTTGTGGTGAGCCTGCATATCTTTGACGGGGATGTTCTTCCCGTCATCACGGGAACCGTCGCAGCGGCTGCTGTATTCAGGCTCATATGTGCGGTGCGCCCCCTCATAAGCGACAGGGTGAGCGCATGGATAACCCCCGCAGGAATGGCAGCAGTTCTCATCTCATGCAGTATCGGCAAGCCCGTCTATGCGGCTCTGCTCATACTTGTCTCCTCTGCGGCGGATGCCGTGAAGTGGGGCAGAAAGGGCTCACGCAGGGGTCTGTTCCTGCTGTTCGGCACATTCATTGAATGTGTGTTCGTCCTTTCGGGCGCAGATGTGACGGATGTCTGCTGCATCGCAGTATCGGCTGCGGCGGCTGTGATATTCCTGCCCTCCCTCATCACGAAAAAGCTCATCGGCCGTGCATCTAAGGCATTCTCTCAGTATCTCCTGCCTGTGATGTCATCCCTCATATTCATTATCTACTCGGGCAGCGGCAGCACCGCTGTGCTTGCCTGCGGCGGAGTGCTGACCGTCCTTGCGGTGATAAATGCGGTGAGCTGCAAAAATACCATGCCTATGGCAGCGGTGCTGGTGATAATGTTCGGCTGCCTTTCCTCCCTGCCCGTCTATGCCTATGCGGCAGTCATGGCGGCAGCTGCGGCAGCGGGCAGAGTCATCTCTGCAAAGCTCATCGACGGCAAACGCTCCGACACCGTAAGTATGTCCGTACTCATCGGTGCGGCAGCCGTCATATGCAGGGGGATAAATGAGGGCGACCGCATCATATCGTGGATAGGCATCGTTCTGCTGGCGGCGGCATTTCTGAACCTGTACCGCAGGGGTGACAGCCTGCCTGTGAGACATACGGTGCTGACAGCTGCCTGCCTGACGGTAATGCCCATCCTCTGGGCGCAGCCCTTCTTCACAATGCCCGACATAATAAAGACGGAGATGATACTCCTTCCCATTGCGGCGGCACTTGCGGGGCTCTACCTCATCCATGCGGATCACCGCCATATAATAGGGGATATATCCTTCCCTGCCGCCATACTGATGCTGGTGATACTCCTCATAGATGCAGGGCGTACAGGCCTTGCCTTTGATGCGGTGTTCCTGGGAGTGATGATAATAGGGGTGCTGTCCCTGTCGTTCCTGTTCAGGCGCAAGAGGTGGTTCGTGCTTGCCATTGCAGCCGCCGCATCCGAAGCGGTGCTGATGACATTCAAGCTGTGGCGATCCCAGGCATGGTGGATATATCTGCTTGCCGCAGGACTTATCCTCATAGGATGGGGACTTTCGGCAGAGGCTCGCCGCCGTGATCCCGACAGCAAGTCCGCCCTGCGTGCTAAGCTCGACGAATGGAAATGGTGACGGGAGCATCCCCCTGATACGGATAATCACCGAAAGCCGCAGTCTGCGGCTTTCGGCATTTTGCGAAGATGCGTCCCAATCGCAATAATTTATATATTTATCACAAAAAAAGCCTTGATATGGGGAGAGAAAACCGTTATAATATAGAAAATACTTTACGAGGTGATCGGATGAAGAGCATAAGAAAAAGGCTTTGTGTATCCGCATTGGCTCTGTGTATGATGTGGACGGCAGCTTGCTCGTCACAGCAGGTCCAAGAGCCTGCCGCTGAGACTACTGCCGTATCCGCTGAGACCCTGCTGTCGGACATGGTGTATACCGAGAACAAGATCGGCACCTATGACGGCTACGGGTATGAGCTGTGGAAAGACAAGGGAGACACCAAGTTCACCGTAGGCAAGGGCGGCACTTTCTCCTGTGAGTGGAGCAATATCAACAATGCGCTCTTCCGCAGGGGACAGAAGTTCGACTGCACGCAGAAGTACACCGAGATGGGTGATATCACTCTTGAATACGGTGCGGATTATGAGCCCGACGGCAATTCCTATCTGTGCGTGTACGGCTGGACGAGAAGTCCGCTGGTGGAGTTTTATATCGTAGATTCCTGGGGCTCCTGGAGACCGCCCGGAGCAAATGCCGCACTGGGTACGGTGGAAGTTGACGGTGCGGTGTACGACATATACAAGACCATAAGGGTAAATCAGCCGTCCATCGACGGCACCAAGACCTTCGACCAGTACTGGAGCGTAAGGCAGGAGAAGCCCGAGGGCACCAGGCTCGAGGGGACGATATCCGTGTCCAAGCATTTTGATGCGTGGGCTGAATGCGGCCTTGAACTGGGCAAGATGTATGAAGTGGCATTCACCGTCGAGGGCTACCAGTCCGCAGGCAAGGCGAATGTAGACAAGAACGAGCTGAAGATAGAGGGCGAGTACAAGAAGGCCGATGATACCAAAGTCACGGTGAACAAGGCTCTTGCGGCTAAGCAGCCGAAGATTCCCGAGGGCGGCGCCAAGCTCCTCAAATGCGACTTTGAGGGTGATATGCAGGGCTGGATGCCCAGAGGCAGCGCACAGATCGAGCTTTCCGATGACTTTGCGGTGAGCGGCAAGACTTCCCTGAAAGTCAGCGGCAGAGCGGACAACTGGAACGGTGCGGCAATAATGCTCGACCCTGATACCTACAAGCAGGGCGGCGTCTACGGCTTTTCCGTCAGTGCCCTGCAAAACAGCGGCAAGGCGGCTCAGTTAAAGCTCACCATGCAGTATACCTCCGACGGCAGCGACCACTACGATCAGGTAGCCCTTGCCGCATCCGAGAGCGGAAAGTGGGCGGAGCTGAAGAATGACGGCTTTACTGTACCCGACGGCGCAGAGAACCTGATACTGTACGTTGAGTCGCCCGACAGCCTTACCGATATCTATATCGACGATGCCGCATCTGTCCTTGTGAGCGAGGGGGAGAACAAGTCCGTGAAGAAAACAGCCGATGAGAAGTTCACACCCGAGCCTCCCAAGGCGGTGCCGAACAATGCCGACATCTCATGGATAGACCCGGACAAGCCTATGGTGGCGATCGCCTTTGATGACGGTGCGAGTGCCCTGAAGAAGACAGACCCCGCTTACAGGATAATAGATGCCATGTCGGACAACGGCTTCCATGCCACCTTCTTCTATGTGTCCGACTGGATAAAGACGGAAGATCAGGTCAGGTACGCCTATGACAAGGGGATGGAGATCGCAAACCACACCAAGACACATCCCTATCTGTCAAAGAAGAAGCCTGCCGAGATAAGGGCTGAGTTTGACAAGGCTCACGAAAGGCTCAAGGGCATCATAGGCGCTGAGCCCTCCAGGATAATGAGACTGCCCTACCTTGACAGCAGCAAGACCGTTACCGATACGCTCAATGACGTAGCGCTCATAACCTGTTCGGTGGATACCCAGGACTGGAACAAAGCCACCAAGGATGACATCGTCAAGAAGATAATGACCGCCAAGGACAACGGTACCCTAGACAATGCGATAGTCCTCTGTCATGAGAACTATGAGACCACCGCAGAGGCTATGGAGGAAGTGCTTCCTCAGCTCAAGGCGGAAGGATGGCAGGTAGTCACCGTATCCGAGCTCTTCGCAGCCAACGGCAAGGAACTCATGGGCGGCAAGGTGTATTCCAGGCTCCAGTAAATAAACGGCATCACTTAAGACAGATACCTATATAGAAGCTATGCCCCTGAGCGTATGATATAATCCCCTTAGAGTAGACACACGAAAAAACAAAAGCGTGTGAAAGCTGTAAGGGGGTTATTATATGTCAAGAGGAAGTAAGCTAACAGATGAAGAACGCATAGCGGCAGTGCAAGAATACCTTGAAGGAAGAGGA
>JAFUHM010000045.1 GCA_017468865.1 Oscillospiraceae bacterium
CGCAGCAGCGCCACTCTCCATTCGGGGTCAGCCTTCTGCATATCCATGAGCATCTGCTCTATCATCCACTTTGTCCATCCGTAGGGATTGGTGCAGGTGCCCTTCGGACATTCCTCGGTTATGGGTATCACGGCAGGATCTCCGTAAACGGTGGCGGAAGAGGAGAATACTATCCTCTTGCAGCCGTGTCTGCGCATCTCATCGCAGAGGATGAGAGTGCCCGTGATGTTGTTATGGTAGTATTCGAGAGGCTTTGCCACTGATTCACCCACGGCTTTGAGCCCTGCAAAGTGTATGACCGCTTCTATCTCGTTCTCGTCGAACACACGGCGGACAGCATCTCGGTCAAGCAGATCGGCTTTGTAGGATCTGAAGTCTTTTCCGCTGATTTCCTTTACAAGCTCCAGTGCCCTGGGCTTGGAATTGCTGAAATTATCGAGAACGACGATCTCCTCTCCCGCACCGAGAAGCTCGATGCAGGTGTGCGAACCTATATATCCCGCACCGCCCGTAACAAGTATCATGCCTCTACCTCCGTTACCGCACATCCGCCCACAGGACGGATGAAAAGTCTGTGACAGCAGTCCTTGCCGAAGACTTTCTCCATTCTTGCAATAAGTTTATCCGTGAGCCCGCAGGGGGAGAATATCTGTATCGTACCGGCAAATCCTCCGCCGTGTACTCTGACCGCACCCTCTCCGCAAAGCACATCTTCCGCAGCATACAGTCCCATGACCAGGCCTTCATGTGCGGTATCGTTCACCGCATAGATGTTCTGCAGGAATTTGTATGACGAATTTCCGCTTGCATTGACAAGGGACAGGAATTTCTCCGTATTGCCGCAGGAAAGGGCATCGGCTTCGGCTATGGCACGAGCCGACTCGTCAAAGAAGTGATATGCCCTTGCCACTGCCCTGTCGCCGAACTTTTCCCGCAGAACGGCGATGTTTTCCGTGATGTCGTCCTTCGTCACCTCACGCAGGACGCTTTTTCCGAAATACGAGGCAACTGCCTTCATCTCGTTCGGTATCGCCGCATATTCGGGAGTCAGGTCTGCATGATCTCCCTTTGTGTCCACCACGATAAGATCATATCCCGTTATGTCGAAGGGTATGGACTTTATCACAGGCGACTGTGTATCGGCAAAGTCTATGGTAATAAATCCGCCCACGGATGATGCCATCTGATCCATCAGACCCGAGGGCTTGCCGAAGTATGCGTTTTCCGCATACTGTGCGATCTGTGCTATCTCCACGGCGGAGATCTCTCCTGCGTTTGCCGTATGGGAAAGAATAGTGCCTATCAGCACCTCAAAAGCCGCCGAGGAAGAAAGACCGCTCCCTTTGAGCACGTTTGACGTAGTGAAGGCAGTAAAGCCCTTTATGCTGTGGCCTGCCTTTGCAAATCCCGCAGCCACGCCTCTTATGAGGGCGGCGGAGGTGCCTGCCTCCTCGGGATGTATGTCAAGATCCGTTATGTCGATGACATCTTCGGGAAATCCCAGAGACTTGACACGGATGATATTTCCTTCTTCGGGACGCACAGCGGCTATCACATCAAGTCCTACTGCCGCAGCAAGGACACAGCCCTTGTTATGATCCGTATGATTTCCGCCCACTTCCGTTCTGCCGGGAGCGGAGAACATTATCAGATCGCCGTTCCCGTAAAGCTCACGGAATTTCTTTACTGTGCTGTCGTACCGCTTTTTCTGAAACTCCGCCTGACCCTTGCCGTAAAGCCATTCAAATTTCTCCGAAAGATCCATAGCCTGCCTCTTTTCATATCAAGTCATCAACGTTTATCTCTTCGCTCTCTGCCGTCAGAGCGGCGATCACCCGCTCATAACAGCCGACAGGGTCACGGCTGATATTGTCCTTCACGCTTTCAGCCTGTGTCCTGCTCCCTGCAAATACAGTAATGTCTATCGCCGTTTCTTCACCGTCCAGCGAGAAATGCACATATGCTCCTCCGTCGCTCTCCGTGACTTCGCATATGCAGCCGGGGATGGCGGCAGCGGAGGAAAAGTACCTGACTGCTGCCTTGAGCACCTGCCGCCTGAATACCAACGGAAGGTATCCCGAAAACTCCTTTGCGCTTATATGCCCTTTTTCACCCTGTACATATCCCTTTGCAGAGGGTATCAGCGCACCCGATGAAACAAGGTCGTTCACCGCCCCGGTGAGGAGGAAGTAGTCCACGCCGACAGATTCGCATATCAGGGAAAGCTGTTCTGTCGTCATCGGTCGGTCAAGCCTGTCAAACAGATAGCAGATAAGCACCTTTACATCGCTCTGGGATGTCATGATAGGCTTTGCTTCATTCATAAAGCCTCACTCCGTCAGAAGTTTGGATAGTCTGCGATATGGGAAAGCACTGCGATCGCAGCGGCTGCCTCGACCGCAGGTACATATGAGGGGATAAGGCAGGGGAGTTCTGCCGAATTCTCACCCGTCACCGTGTTCTCAAGCGTGGTGCAGTCAATGGCGTTGACTGCCATGCCGAGGGTGGGATTGGGCTTGAATGAAGCCCTGAATATAAGGGGCATACCGCTCGTGATGCCGCCGAGTATGCCGCCGTGGTTGTTGGTCCTGGTCTTTACATAGCCGTGGTCGTCAGCGTAGAATTCATCGTTGTACTGCGAGCCTATCATCTGTGCCGCCTTAAATCCCGCACCGAACTCCACCCCCGTCACAAGGGGTATGCCGAAGATGAGCTGAGAGACAGTGTTCTCAAGTCCGTCGAACATGGGCGAGCCTATCCCCACAGGGAGATTGGTCACAGCACACTCTATCACCCCGCCCAGACTGTCGCCGCAGGAGCCTGCCCTGGCGATGTCCGAGCGCATCTTCACGCCCTGTCGGTCGCTTATCACGGGGAAGGCCTTGCGCCTTACCTGAACGATGCCGTCCCTGTCTATGTTTACGGGATCGAAGGGGGTATCCTTGATGTTGTGTATCTGTGCGATGTGCGCCCCGACATATATGCTGCGCCGTTCGAGTATCTGAGCACATATGGCTCCCGCAAATATCAGGGGAGCGATGAGCTTCTTTGACAGATGACCGTCGTTTCGCAGATCGTTGAATCCCTTGTAGCGCACCGCTCCCGTGTAGTCCGCATTCCCGGGGCGTGCGATAAGGGGAGCGTTGCCGCTCTCATCGGGATGAAATTCATTATTCGTGATGAGTGCCATCACAGGCGAACCTGTGGTACGGCATCCCTGGATGCCCGACATTATCGAGGGCATCTGTGCCTCACCCGTGACGAGCCCCGTCCTGTCAGTCAGGCGTCTGCCCATCTGAAAGCGGAGCATATCAGTGTCGATGTACTCTCCGGGAGGGAGATTGTCCACAGTAACGCCGATAGCGGGACCGCTTGCCTCTCCGAATACGGAGATGCCGAGTCTTCCGCGCCATATCGAAGACATACTCACCCCTCCTTATAATATCTGTATATCCGCACCCAGAGCACGGAGATCATCGAAAAATCCCGGATAGCTCTTGCTGACCGCTTCAGCACCGTGTATGATAACGGGGGCATCAGAGTAAACAGATGCGACAGCCGCCGACATAACGATGCGGTGATCGTTGTAGGAGTCAACCTCTCCGCCTCTGAACCTGTCCGTATGTGAGATGACAAGGCTGTCATCTTCTATCAGGGCATGACCGCCCAGTGAATTTATCATGTCTGCCGCAGACACGAGCCTGTCCGACTCCTTTATGCGGAGCCTTGCCGCATTGACTATGCGGGTAGTACCCTTGCAGAAGGAGGCAAGCACCGTAAGCACGGGCACCAGATCGGGTATATCACCCACATCCACCGTGAAGCCGTCCCTGTTCCTTGCCAGCTCTCGTATCACACTGTCGCCCTGTACGGTATGTTCCGAAAGATTACCCATGTGTATATCACAGCCAAGGGCATTGGCAACATAGTAGAACGCCGCCTGGGAATAGTCCCCCTCAACGGCATAGTCATGCGCCTGATAGGTCTGACCGCCGCTGATGACGTAGTCATCGCCGCTCTCGCCTATGACTATGCCGAATTTGCGGAGTATGTCTGCGGTCATGTCCGCATAGGGCTTTGACTGGAGCGGTGAAGTGAGCCTTATCCGTGAGTCTCCCTCCGCCAGAGGGAGTGCGAACATCAGCCCTGTTATGAACTGGGATGAGATATCCCCCTCCAGTTCGTACAGACCTGAGGCGAGCTTTCCTTCCATCCTCAGAGGGAGCCCTCCGTCTCTGTCAAAGGATATCCCTTTCTTTCCCATTTCCCTTATGTACGGTGTGATGGGACGTGAGGGGAGCTTGCCTCTCCCGTCAAAAAGGGAAGCAGTACCGAGTGCGGCAGCGACAGGTATCAGGAACCTGAGCGTCGAGCCGCTCTCTCCGCAGTCAAGGTGTGCCTGCCTTGCGGGAGCACCTATGCCCGTGACA
>JAFUHM010000046.1 GCA_017468865.1 Oscillospiraceae bacterium
AACACCCGTGTACAGATGAGCATCATTCCCGGACACTACGCAACGAGCCATTCCCACGTCAATTACTATGTCGATCTTACATCGGTCAAGACAAGTCTTAACACCGCAAGGGAAGCTGCCAAGGAACTTGCTTCCCAGTTCAGCGCCACCCAGGTAGACACCGTGATCTGTCTTGAAGGCACGGATATACTCGGCGCCTTTCTTGCAGAATACCTTTCTCAGGCAGGCATCAACGTAAATGCGGATATCTCCCTGATAACCCCTGAGACAAACTCCAACAACCAGCTTCTTTTCCGTGACAACGTGCAGAAGAAGATATGGGGCAAGAACGTCCTTCTCCTTATTTCCTCCGCATCCACGGGCAAATCCATCAACCGTGCCATTGAGTGTATGCAGTACTACAACGGTACTCTTGTAGGCATAGGCGCAATATTCTCCGCTATAAAGGCTATACACGGCATGGAGATACGCTCCCTCTTCACGGAAGCCGATATCCCCAACTACATCAACGTCCTGCCCGCAGACTGCCCCATGTGCCGCAACGGACAGAAGGTCGATGCTCTCATCAACTCCTTCGGTTATTCAAAGCTTTGATAATACATATCATCTCCGTCGGCAGGCTCAAAGATAAATGGCTCAGGGAAGGCTGTGCGGAATACATCAAGATGATAAGCGGCCATGCACAGATACGGGAAACAGAGATACCCGACGAAAAGCTCCCCGACTCACCCTCGGAGAAGCTCATCGCACAGGCACTCAGTGCAGAGGCGGAGCGCATCACGGCAGCCATACCGAAAGGCTCCGCCGTCATCGCCATGTGCATAGAGGGAAAGCAGCTCTCCTCGGAGGAGCTCTCCGCCGGACTTGATGACCTCTGTCTTCAGGGAAAGAGCACCGTCACCGTCCTCATCGGCTCATCCTACGGCCTTGCCGACAGTCTCAAGGCAAGAGCCGATGTGAGGCTGTCCATGTCCAGGATGACATTCCCCCACCGCCTCGCCAAGGTCATGCTCTGCGAACAGATCTACCGTGCCCTGAGCATATCCTCAGGAGGACGGTATCATAAATGAGCACGGACAAATGCCCGTGCTCATTGTTTTTAGACACTGCTGCCATGCCTGTTATTGATTTTGTACAAATACACAAATGCAAATCTGTTGTATGTACTAATTGACAGGAATAGGAAAAAATGATATAATTCAAGTGTAAGAGTGAAAACGATTACATTCGTTTAGCGCAGGAGGAAGAGTAAATGAGATACAGGAAAATAGCCGCAGCACTTGCGGCGGTGATCTTTGCGTCAGCCGCACTGACTTCATGTTCGGGCGCAGACGATCAGGAGCAGATTACCACCGCTGAGACTACCACCGCCATTACAGTAGAGATCAATACCGAGACACTTGCACCGCAGGACGAACAGGCTGTGGACGATGTCACGTCCCTTCTCAAGGATGTTGAACTTGAGAACAAGACCATCAAGTGGTTCTCCTTCTATGACCCGTTCCATGCTACCACATCAGGCAATCAGAAAGCTCTCTCCCTCGAACTGTTCGAGAAGAAGTACGGAGGAGAGATAGAGTACATAGCCACCACATGGCAGCAGCGTTTCTCCGACCTGTCCACCAATATACTGGGCGGCACGGGGATAGACTTCACCCCCGGCGGCGACCTTGATTCATTCCCCAGGGGCGTACCCAACGGGCAGTATGAATCCTATGATGAATATGTGGATTTTTCCGATGAACTCTGGGCTCCCGTCAAGGACCTCAACGACAGGTTCTCCCTCGGCGACAGGCACTATATCATCTGCACACAGGCCACAGGCAACGAAGTGGTCATCTATAACAGGCAGACCATAGAGTCCATGGGATTTGACGACCCTGCCGAACTGCTTGAAAGGGACGAGTGGACCCTCTCTGTATTCAAGCAGATGCTCACTGATTTCGTCGATCCCGATGCT